>DXIO01000018.1 GCA_019112875.1 Candidatus Aquabacterium excrementipullorum | reverse complement strand
CGCCATGCCCAGGCCCCCTGCAGCCACCAAGGCCACGGCCGGACAGTGGCGCCCCCACAGTTCGCAGCTCAGTGCGCCCAGGCCAATGCCCACCGAGGTGATCACCAGCAGCAACGAGGCCACGGAGGGCTCGGCGTGCAGCACATCGTGCGTCACAGCAGGGAACAGGGTCAGGCAGGTGGCGCCGAAGAACCACATCCACGAGATGCCCAACACGGACACCAAAGGGCTCACCGCGCCTGATTGGCGCAAGATCAAGGAGCGCCACAGGCCTGCTTTCTGCTCAGCACCTTGCGCGAAGATCGCAGGCGTGCTCGGCACAGCCAAAGACAAAGCCCATCCCGCCAGCGCCAGCCCCAGCACGCACACCGGCAACCACCGCTGCGTGCCAGCATCCGACATCAGAACCCCACCACCCAGTGTGCCCAGCAGGATGGCCATGAACAGGCCCATCTCCAGCAGCCCGTTGCCACCCAGCAGTTCATGAGACCCCAGATGGCGCGGTACATAGGCGTACTTGAGCGTGGAGAACCAGGTCACGTGCGCGCCCGACAGCAGCAAGCAGCCCAGTAGGCCCCAGGCGTGCCCCAGCCACCAGGCCCACGAAGCCAGCGCCATCATCAACACCTCCAGCCCCTTGCCCCAGCGAATCAGCCGATCCAGCGGCAGGCGATCGGCCAGGCGCCCGGCCATGGCCGACATCAGCACCGACGGGATGATGAACAATGCCCCGGTCAGCGGCCCCACCGTGCCGGCCGCGAGCCATGCGGGCTGCGCCGCGCGGCCAGCCTGGTAGACCAGCAGCAGCGTGACCGCGAACTTCAGCAGGTTGTCGTTGACGGAGCCGAGAAACACCGTCCAGAAGAAGGGCGCGTAGCGGCGCTGCCGCAGCAATTGGAACTGGTGCGCCGCCGGCGCGCTCACCTGACGCCCCTGCGCGCTAAGCGCTTTGGGATTCGCGCTGGGGGGCGGCACGGCGCGCTCATGGGGCCGGTTCGGCCAGCAGCTTGCGCACCTCGTCCTGCAGGCGCTCGGGTGTCACCTGGGCGGCCGGAATCGCCTCGCCCACCACCAGCCCCACATGGTTGAACACGCCGCGGCGGAAGGGCTTGGACATGGCCGCGCCTTCGATGCGCGAGAAGAACGAGCCCCACAGGTTGTGCAGCGCCGACGGAATCACCGGCACCTGCTCATACCCTTCCAGGATCTTCATGATCCCGCCCTTGAAGGGCTGCAACTGGCCATCCTTGGTGATCGCGCCCTCGGGGAAGATGCACAGCAGGTCGCCATTGGCGAGCACCTCCCGCGCTCGCACAAAGGCCTGCTCATAGGCCTCGGGGTCTTCCTTCTGCGGTGCGATGGGGATAGCCTTGCACAGCCGGAAGAACCAGCCCAGCGCGGCCGTCTTGAAGATGCGGTGGTCCATGAGGAACACCGTCGGCCGAGGGCTGATCACGCCCAGGATCACGGCATCGACGAAGCTCACGTGGTTGCAGATCAGCACACCCGGGCCATCGGTGGGCAGATGCTCCTCGCCACGCACCCGCAGGCGGTAGACGAAGCGGGTCACCACCAGCATCACCAGACGAATCAGGTACTCGGGCATCAACCAGAACAGGTAGCCCACCACGATCACGTTGAGCAGGGCCGTGGCACCGAACACCTGCGGGATCGTGAAGCCCGAACTCAGCATGGCGCCGGCCGCGACGGCGCTGACGATCATGAACAGCGCGTTGAGGATGTTGTTGGCCGCGATGATGCGCGCGCGATGGCTGGGCTTGGCGCGCAGCTGGATCAGCGCGTACATGGGCACGCTGTACAGCCCCGCGCTGAAGGCCAGCAGGGCCAGGTCGGCCATCACGCGCCAGTTGGCATGGTTGTTCAAGAACTGCGACACCGTGGCCAAAGGCGCATCGGCCGGATGCGACACCCCCTGGCTGGCCAGGTACAAGTCGAAGGCGAACACGCTCATGCCGATCGCGCCCACCGGCACCAGGCCGATCTCCACGCTGCGGTGCGACAGCGTTTCGCACAGCAGCGAACCGATGGCGATGCCGACCGAGAACACCACCAACAGCAGCGAGGCCACGTGCGCATCGCCGCCCAGCACATCCTTCGCGAACGACGGGAACTGCGACAGGAACACCGCGCCGAAGAACCACATCCACGAGATGCCCAGCAGCGAGCGAAACACGCTGGGGTACTCGCGCGCCAGCTTCAGGTTGCGCCAGGTTTCGGTGGCCGGGTTCCAGTTCAGGCGCAGATTGGGCTCGGACGAGGGCGAGGCCGGGATGCGCAGCGACACCAGCCAGCCCAGCACCGCCACCGTCACGCAGGCCAGCGCGGCCCAGCGGGCACCCGCGTCGCCCAGGCCCATGATCAGCCCGCCGCCCACGTTGCCCAGCAGGATGGACACGAAGGTGCCCATCTCGACCATGCCGTTGCCGCCGGTGAGTTCACGCGGGCTCAGATGCTGTGGCAGGTAGGCGTACTTGACCGGGCCGAAGAAGGTGGAGTGCAGGCCCATCAGCGCGACGCACGCCAGCAGGATGATCACGCCATGCGTCATGAAACCCCAGGCCGCCAACACCATGATGGCGACCTCCAGCAGCTTGATGGACCGCATGATGCGGGCCTTGTCGTACTTGTCGGCCCACTGCCCCGCCGTGGCCGAGAACAACAGGAAGGGCAGGATGAAGAGCGCGCCGATCACCAGGCCCGCCATCTTGGGTTCCAGCCAGGACACGTGCAACTGGTAGGTCACCAGCACCGTGAAGGCGAACTTGAACAGGTTGTCGTTGCCCGCGCCCAGGAACTGCGTCCAGAAGAAGGGGCCGAAGCGCTTCTGCCCCAGCAAGGCGAATTGGCTGCTGGCTGGCTGCGCGGCACCTGGGCCCTGCGTCGATGGTGGATGCGATGTCGTTGCTGCTTCGCTCACGGTTGGATCCTCTCTGATGGCCGCTTCTGCGGCTTATGGACCAGCATTGAACACCAAAACCGGCCCTGGTTCGTCACCGTATCGTCAGGGTTTCACCACCTATTCCCGAACGTTGCAGCCACGCGAACACGGAATCGACGGTCACCGTGCGGATGCGGCCCGTGAAACGAAGCTCGGGCGGGTGGTCGTCGAAGCTGATGTTGGCCCGGGTCATGCGGCCCCCCAGGCGCTGCAAGGCGGACAGGTGGATCTCGGCGGGCTGGTAGCCCACCTGCTTCAACCAGCGCTGGGCAGCGTCTCGGTCGGTGATGCCTTCGCCCATGGCCGAGGCCAGCACCTCCAGCGCCCACTGGTTGCTCTGCTGGTAACGGTGTGCCCAAGGGTAGGACAGCATGCTGTAGCGGCGCGTGTGCATGGGGGCCGTCAGCGCTGCATCCTTCAGGCGGGGCAGCAGGCGGGCCTGCACCTCGGGGCTGGGCACGACGATGCCGGCCAGGTATTCATGCGGCGCATCCAGGAAGAAATCGCCGATGCCCTGGCGGTAGACGGCCGAGCGGTCGGTGCCGCACTGGTTGAGCTTGTGCAGCACGCGCCAGGTGTCACCGTCCTTGTAGGCCCAGCCCATGTGCGAATAGCGCACGCCGTAGCGGCTCAAGTCCTGCCCGATGCGGGCGATGGCCACCACGGAGGCCCCGGTGGTATCGAGTCGCTGCACTGTGTGCTCGGCCAACGTGAGGCCCTGGGTGATGGAGGCCACGGTGATCGGCGTGGCTTCGCAGGGGCGGCCGGCCCAGGCCGGCAGGCTCAGGGCCACCCCCAGTACCAGGGCCGCGGCCTTCATGAAGGTCCGTGATGTGATGGTGTTCATGCGCTGCTCCTTAATCCAGCACACGTTCGTTGTGCAGCAGCGCACGACCCAGCGTGTTGGGCACGAAAGCCAGCACCTGCCCAGCCGCCGACAGCACCACGCCCGCGCCCACAGCGCTGACCGTCACCGCCGTGCCCGCCGCCACCGAGGCCGCGCCAGCCACCTTGCCTGCGACCTTGATCACCACACGGGCGCCATCGCTGGCGCGCTGTAGCACCCACACCGTGCCTTCGGCCACGGCCTCGACGGCCACCACCGTGAGCACCACCCCGGCCGACAGCACCACCGAGGGTGCCGCCACCGACACGGCCAGGGGCATGGCCAACAGCACACTGGCCCCGGACAGTTCATCAGACTGCGCCCACGCCGGGCTCCAGGCCACGATGGCAGTGAGCGCCACGCCGCAGGCCATCTGCTGGATGCGGCGCGTGCCGCGTTCGAACATTGATTGGGTCATGATGGTTCCTTCCTGTGGATGTGTGGTCTTCATTGGTCCTGGGCCAGGCGCGTCGAGGCGAACTGCTTCTCGGCGCGGCGAGCATCGTGGGCATCGCGCAGCATCTTGGCCAGCGTGAAGGCCGACGAGATCAGGAACAGCCAGCACACCATCAGGTAGGCCTTGAAGGCCGGTGCCACCGACATCTGCCACAGGCCCCAGCCGGTCAGCGACACGGCCATGCCGAAGCCGGCCCACACCACCAGCGACCACATCGGAGTCTCGTCCTGGCGGGCAGCCTTGTCCCGCACGAACTTGGACAGCACGAACACCGTGGACAGGCAGAACACGTACCCCATCACCATGAACGCCTGCTCCAACGGCGTGACCGGCAGCCACGCGAGGCCCGTGCCACACAGCAGCAGAGCGATGGAGAAGGAGATCCACACCTGGGCCTTCCAGGCGCTGGTGTCACGGATGGCCTGGGGAACTGGGCTGGGCGTCATGAGAGTGCCTCGGCTGTTGAACATGGGCGCATTGTGTGAACCGCCCTGAACCGGGTCAACGAGACAATACGAAGTTGCCAACCATGCGCCATGAAGTATCATTTTTCGATACTTTCACAGGGATCGACATGGCCACCAGCCTGGACCTCGTCACCGCGCTCAAGGCGGAACTCAAGCGCAGCGGCCTCACCTACGCCCACCTGGCCGAGCGGCTGGGCATGGCCGAATCGAGCATCAAGCGCATCTTCGCCAAGGGCGACATGCCCCTGTCACGCATCGACGAGATCTGCCGCGTGCTCAAGCTGGATTTCGCCGAGCTGGCACGCCGCGTGGCCGAGAGCCAGCCGCTGCGGCGTGAGCTCACGCTGGCGCAAGAAAAAGCCGTGGTGGCCGACCGCAAGCTGCTGCTGATGGCCATTTGCTGCCTGAGCCAGTGGACCTACGAGCAGATCGTGTCCACCTACGAACTGGGCGAGGCCGAATGCATCCGCTACCTGACGCGGCTGGACAAGCTCGGCATCATCGAGCTGCGGCCGCTGAACCGCTACCGGCTCAACGTGAGCAAGACCTTCCGCTGGCGCCCGCACGGCCCGGTGATGCAGTTCTTCCGCGAGCACGTGGTCGATGAATACTTCGCCGGCGGCTTCGAGGGCGAGGACGAGTTGCTGCTGCTGGTGCACGGTTCGCTGGGGCCGGGCTTGTCGACGGCCTTCGCCGAACGCCTGCAGCGCGTGGCCGAGGATTTCGCTCAGCAGCACCTGGCCGACCAGCGCCTGCCAATGAAGCAGCGCAAACCCTACACCCTGGTGGTGGGGCTGCGCTCGTGGTGGTTCCAGGCCTTCGTGGATCTGTGGCGAGAGCGGGATGGGCCCACTGGACACACACCCGCGGCCAAGAAGACGATCAGGGCTTCGGCTTGAGCCGGTCCAGCACTTCGTCGGTGTCCTCGCCCAGCAGCGGGCCGCGCCGCGTAATGCCGCCAGGTGTGCGCGAGAGCTTGGGGATGATGCCCGGCACCTCCACCGTCAGGCCATCGTGCGTGGTCACGGGCAGCACCATGTCGCGGGCGCGGTAGTGTGGGTCTTCGGCGATGTCGCGCGCCGAGTAGATACGGCCCACGGGCACGCTGGCTGCGTTGAGCACATCGACCACCTCGGTCACGGGATGCGCTGAGGTCCAGGCGCCAATGGCCTCGTCGATCTCGCCCACGCGGGCCACGCGGCCAGGGTTCGTGGCCAGGCCCGGGTCCTGCGCCATGTCGTCGCGGCCGATGGCCTGCATCAGTCGCTTGAAGATGGAGTCGCCGTTGCCGCCGATCACCACCATGCCGTCGGCGCACGGGTAGGCGTTGCTGGGCGCGATGCCCGGCAGCGCTGAACCCGCGGGCTGACGCACGGCACCAAAGGCGCTGAACTCGGGCAGCAGGCTTTCCATGCAGTTGAACACGGCCTCGTACAAGGCCACGTCGATCACCTGGCCCAGGCCGCGCGGCGCTTGTTCGCTCACGCTGGTGTGGCGCGCCTGCAGGGCCATCAGGATGCCGATCACGCCATGCAGGCCAGCCAACGTGTCGCCCAGGCTGACACCAGCGCGCACGGGGGTGCGGCCCGGTTCGGCGTTGAGGTAGCGCATGCCGCCCATGGCCTCGGCCACGACGGCGAAGCCGGGACGGTCACGGTAAGGACCTGTCTGCCCGTATCCGCTGACGCGCAGCATGATCAGGCCGGGATTGCTGCGGCTGAGCTCGTCATAGCCCAGGCCCCATTTCTCCATGGTGCCGGGCTTGAAGTTCTCGATCAGCACGTCGGCCTCGTCGATCAGCTGGCGCACCGTATCGCGGCCTTCGGGCGAGCGCAGATCGAGCACCACACTCTTCTTGTTGCGGCTCTGCACCTGCCACCACACGCTGAGGCCGTTGTGCAGCATGCGCCACTGGCGCAGCGGGTCGCCACCGCCCTGCCCCGCGGCATCCGGCGGCGGCTCGACCTTGATCACCTCGGCGCCGAAATCGGCCAGGGTCTTGCCGGCGAAGGGGCCGGCGATCAACTGGCCGAGTTCGAGGACTTTGAGGCCGGCCAGAGGGCCGGCTGCAGGTGTTGCAGGATTCGTCATGGCGGGCAAAAAGGCATGGCGTGGGCGGATGGCGATTGTCGCGCCATCCACCACCGTCATGCACCTGCCATCTGCCCCGGCGTCAGAACTCGATTTGCCCGGAAAAGCCCACAGTGCGCGGTGCGCCCGTGGAATTCGCCGTCAACCAGTAGCTCTTGTTGGTAAGGTTGCTGACGTTCAGGCGAAGCGTCAGGGGCAGCCCGCTCAGGCGGGTCTTGTAGCGCACACCGATGTCCGCCGTGGTGAAGTCGGGGACCTCGTCGGTGTTGAGCGCATCGACCGCCTGCTTGCCCGTGTAGTAGATGCCGCCCGTCAGGGTCAGGCCGGCCACGGCGGGCAGGTCGTACTCGGCGTACACCTTGGCGAAGTTCTCGGCCACGTTGGCCGGGGTCTTGCCTTCCAACGCGGGGGTCTGCTTGTTGCGCGTCACCTTGGCGTCCATGATGGTTAGGCCCCCTACCACCGTCAGCCCCTGGAGCACACGCCCGGTACTGGTCAGCTCCAGCCCCTTGTGCACCTGACGGCCATCTTGCACGTAGGTGTATGGGCCAGTCGTACCAGAGCGCTCGTAGTACTGCAGGCCCTTGTCGATCTGGAACAGCGCTGCTGTCAGCAGCGAACCGCCCACTGTAGCTTTCACGCCCACTTCGAGTTGCTGGCTCTCCAGCGGCGGCTTGATCTCACCCGCGTTAGTCACGCCAAAGCCGTTGTAGGTAGCAGCCGCCGTACCACCCTTTTCCATGCTCTCGATGTAGCTGCCGTACACCGTCACGTTGGGTACCGGCTTGAACAGCAAGGAAGCGCTGGGCGTGACGCGCGTTTCATCGTAGGCAGAGGTGGTCGCACCGGTCGCGCCGAAGGCCTTGTCGTAGATGGTCGATTGCGTCACCCCGAGCAGCGCGCCCCAGCGCTCACCGAACTCGATGTCGTTGCCGAGCACGAAGTTGCTGTTGTGCGTGCGGTTGGCAACGTACTTGGCGCCCGTTGCCGGCAGCGGCTGTGTCGTGAAGTAGATGGGCGACGACAGGTTGAAGCCACCCGTGGTGTTGGAGGCCCAGCCACCCGGCGAACTGCGGTAGTTGGTGCGCTCGTCGATATCGCCGAAGAAGCCTAGCGTCAGCTTCTGACGAACCACGCCTGTGTTGAGCCGGATGTCGGCCAGCGCGTACATCGCCTGGTTGGTGATGTCCGGGTACTCCCAGTTGCTGGTCTGCACGGCGTAAGAGCCGTTGGACGACGTGAAGATGTTGTTGGCGGCGGTCAGGAGCGAATCGCTCTTGCGGCGGGCCACGCCAGCACGCAATCCCAGCACATCGCTCACATCCCACTGCAGGCGCGCCGCGGCGTGCGCCTGGTTGGTTTCGGTGTACGTGAAGGGCTGGCCCCAGTAGCCGCTGGCATCGGGCGCGCTCGGATACTTCACCGCGCTGCTGAGCACTGACCAGTAGGGGTTCGTGCCATCCATCCGGTAGTGGCTGTAGGAGGCGTCGAACTGCACCTTCAGGCGCTGGCTGACGTTCCAGTCCACCGCGCCCGACACCAGTTGCCGGGTGATGGACTGGTGGTCGGTGGCCGTGTCACCATCCTGCGCGACCACATTAAGCCGTGTGGCCACGCGGCCCTGCTCGTCGATCGGCAGGTTGAAGTCACCATGCACATAGGCATTGCTGCCTTCGGTCACACCCGCCGTGACGCGGCTGAAGCGCTCCGCCGACGGGCGCTTGAGCACGTAGTTCAGCGTGCCGCCCACATTGCCGGGGCCGTACAGGAAGCCGGACAGGCCTGTCAGCACCTCGACACGCTCCTTGTCCTCCATGTCCACGCTGATCATGTTGGCATTGGGCTGGCCGTCGATACGCTTGTTGGAGCCCACGCTGAAACCACGCATGGTCACGCCCGAGAAGAAGCGGGACTGCGGGTTGTTCAACTGCAGCACGGGGTTGATCTTGATGACGTCATCAGGCTTGGTTGCCTGCACATTCTCGATCAGTTCACGCGAGATCACATTGATGGAAAACGGCGTGTCCTGCAGAGGTTTGGCGCCCAGCGCGCCCACCTGGGACGCCGTGGTGGCGCGGTAACCCCGATCTGCATCGCCTTCGGGCTTGGCGCGGTTGGCTTGCACACGCACCTCGGGCAGGCTTTCCCCGTCGGCAGGCGAGGATGTCGATGAGGCAGAAGCAGCCACCTTGGCAGCGTCCTGCGCCCACACGGGCATCGCGGAAAAACAGGCCAGAACGGCCAGAACGACCGGTGTCGGCCGGGTAAAGAAGAACGGTTGCTGCATGTCGTTTCCCAATTAAAAATGCACAAACATGGGGATAAGGGACACAACGGGCGTGAAAAAAGCGGCCAATGCCGCTGGGGAGGTCAGTGGGAGGCTGCAGCAGCCTCCCGCCGGGGGAAGAAGGTTCAAAAAGCTCAGGGTTTGGACGGCTCCGGATCGGTCACGAAACCGATCTTGGTCAGGCCAGCCTTGGAGGCATCGGCCAGCGTCTCTGCCACAGCCTTGTAGGCGGTGGCCTGGTCTGCGCGCAGATGGAGCTCGGGCTGCTCGGGCAACTTGCCCTGAGCGATCAAACGGGCGGCCACTTCCTCGCGGGTCAGGGGCTCCTCGTTCCAGTAGCGCACGCCATCGGCGTCGATGGACAGCTCGATCTTCTCGCTCTTGGCCGAGTTGACCTGGGCACTGGCCTTGGGCAGGTCGAGCTTGATGGTGTGGCTCAGCAGCGGCGCCGCCACGATGAAGATCACCAGCAGCACCAGCATCACGTCGATGAGCGGCACCATGTTGATCTCGGCCAGCGGTGCGCCGCCGCCCTTGTTGTCAAAGCTTGCGAAAGCCATGGCTCACCTCGCTGAGGCTCAGGCCGAAGCCTGGGGATTGATGGGACGCACCGAGGCGGCGCTGCGCGGGGCTTCGGTCGTGGTGGTCTTGAGGGTCTGGCCGGTGCTCAGGAAGGTGAACAGTTCGAACGCGAAGGCGTCCAGGCGGGCCGACCACACACGATTGCTGCGTGTCAGCCAGTTGTAGGCCATCACGGCGGGGATGGCGACGGCCAGGCCCAGGCCGGTCATGATCAGCGCCTCGCCCACCGGGCCGGCGACCTTGTCCAGCGTGCCAGCACCCGTGGCACCGATGGCCAGCAGCGCATGGTAGACGCCCCACACCGTGCCGAACAGGCCGACGAAGGGGGCGGTGGCACCGATGGTGGCCAGCACGGTCAGGCCGCTTTCCAGTCGCATGGTTTCTTCGTCCAGCACCTTTTTGATGGTGCGGGTCAGGAAGTCCTGGGCCGAGCCGGCTTCTTCCAGCTTGGCCGCGCCGTAGCGGGCGTGGTGGGTTTGGGCATGCATGGCGTGCGAAGTCAGGTGCGCGAAGGGCTCCTGCACACCGTGCGTGGCGATCTCATGCTGCACGGCTTCCAGCGAGGTGGCGTTCCAGAAGAAGTCCAGGAAGCTCTTGCTGCGGCGCTGGCGCAGGTACAGGGCCACGCCCTTGATGACGATCAAGGCCCAGGAGATCAGCGACATGATCACCAGGATGCCGAACAGCGTCTGACCCACGGCATCGCTCTGGGCGATGAAGTGGCCGAAGCCCTGGGTGGGGGCCGCCGGCACGGCGGTCTGCGCCACGGCCTGGGGGGCCGCGGCCAATGCGGCGGCGTCGGAAGTGGAGGTCACAGTGTCAGTCATGGTGATCTGTCAATCTTCAAGAGAGAAAGTAATGGGAGCGGGAGCCCATGCCATGCGGGGCACGCCTCCCTCCATGTAAGGTTTGAATCGGGCCGCCTTCATCGCGGCCACCGCGGCCTTGTCCAGACGTTCGAACCCCGAGGATTGGGCGACCTGGATCTCGATCGGGCGACCGGTTTCGTCGATCAGCACCTTCAGGCGCACCACGCCCGACTCACCAAGGCGGCGCGAAGCATCCGGGAATCTGGGAGATGGCTGGATGAGGTAGGCCACCGCAGATGCAGCAAGCTGCTTGGGCTGCGGTGGCGTGGCCGGTGCGGGCGCGGCAGCCACGGGGGCTTGCGGCGCCTCCACCGGCGCGGGAGGCGGCGCTTCGACCACCGGCTGCTTCACCGGCTCGGGTTCGGCCTGGATCTGGTTCTGGCTGGGCGCGTTGCTGCTCAGCACACGGGGCTTGGGCTTGACCGGCTCGGGCGGCTGCTGCACCTTGGGCTTGGGCGGCTCCGGTTCCGGCTTGGGCGGCGCGGGAGGCGCCTGTGTGGGCGCGATCAGATCCACCGTGATCGGCGAGGACTCGGCCTGGAGTTCGACCGAGGGCGCACTGAACATGACCAAGGCGCCCACCACCACGTGCGCGGCCACGGCGGTCGCACCCAGCGCCCAGCGCTGCGACACCGTCAGATCACTGGGGCTGACTGTCAAAAAGGTCGCCTTTGGCAGGTCCGCCGAAGGCCAGGAGGCTGTCGCTTGCATAGCCAACCAGTGTACACCGCGAGTAACTGAGAATCAATCTTATTATCGCGGACAAGCCGTGCCCCATCCAACGCGTTGACGCCAGTCAAGGTAGCATCTCGGGTTCTCTGCACGCCTTGCCATTTCGACGCAAGGCCGTCTCACGGAACGGATTTTCACCATGAGCACACACAAGCTTCGCCCCGTCGACACGCCCGACTCCGCCACGGCGTCCACCGGCCAGGTGCCCCCGCAGGCAGGGGGGACCGATGAAGGCGTGCCCGTGTCCGTGAAGATCCGCGAGCGCATCAAAGCGGCTCAGCGGCGCTTCCACGCCAACGACAACATCGCTGAGTTCATCGAGCCCGGCGAGCTGGAGAAGCTCCTCGACGAGGTCCAGGGCAAGATGAGCGAGGTGCTCTCCAGCCTGGTCATCGACACCGACAGCGACCACAACACGCAGGACACGGCCCGCCGCGTGGCCAAGATGTACCTGGGCGAGATCTTCAAGGGCCGCTACCACGCGTCGCCCGCCGTCACGGAGTTCCCGAACGCCGAGCGCCTGAACGAGCTGATGATCGTCGGCCCCATCACGGTGCGCAGCGCCTGCTCGCACCACCTGTGCCCCATCATCGGCAAGGTGTGGATCGGCGTGATGCCCAACGAGCATTCCAACCTGATCGGCCTGTCCAAGTACGCGCGCCTGATCGACTGGATCATGAGCCGCCCGCAGATCCAGGAAGAGGCCGTCACCCAGGTGGCCGACCTGCTGCAGGACCGCATGCAGCCCGACGGCCTGGCCGTGGTGATGGAGGCCGATCACTTCTGCATGCACTGGCGTGGCGTGAAGGACATGGATTCGAAGATGATCAACAGCGTGATGCGCGGCTCCTTCCTGAAGGACGCCAACCTGCGCCGCGAGTTCCTGTCCCTGGTCAACCACAAGAAGGGGTAAGGCACCATGCTCGTCCGACTGCTGTACGCCAGCCGCGCCGTCGAGGCGCTCTCCCCCGAGACCATCGACGCCATCCTGGCCTCCTCGCGGCGGCGCAACCCGGGGCTGGGCGTGACGGGCCTGCTCTGCCACAGCGGCGACACCTTCATGCAGGTGCTCGAAGGCGGGCGCGGCGCGGTCAACGAGCTCTACACCCGCATCTGCCAGGATCTTCGCCACCGCGACGTGATCCTGCTGCACTACGAAGAAATCGCCGAGCGGCGCTTCGCCGGCTGGACCATGGGCCAGGTGAACCTGCAGCGCGTGAACCCGTCGATCCTGCTGAAGTACTCCGAGAAGCCGGTGCTCGATCCCTACGCCGCATCGGGCCAGGCCTCGATGGCGCTGCTGCAGGAGCTCATCGCCACCGCCAGCATCGTGACCCGTGGCGCCTGAGGCGCCCTGCCCGCCGCTGCCAGCCACGCTGCTGGGGGTGGACTTCAGTTGCGCGCCCTCGACGCGCAAGCCCATCGTGGCCGCCTGGGGCCGCCGCCATGGCGCGGTCGTCAAGCTCGAAGGGCTGGAGCCCATCACCACGCTGGCCGGCTTCGAAGCCCTGCTCTCGCCCTCGCACGCGCGCGCGGCGGAAGGCTGGGTGGGCGGCTTCGACTTCCCCTTCGGCCTGCCTAGCGTCTTCCTGCAGGCGCTGC
This sequence comes from Candidatus Aquabacterium excrementipullorum, assembly GCA_019112875.1. Taxonomy (GTDB): domain Bacteria; phylum Pseudomonadota; class Gammaproteobacteria; order Burkholderiales; family Burkholderiaceae_C; genus Aquabacterium; species Aquabacterium excrementipullorum. The sequence goes on along the minus strand of DXIO01000018.1, from coordinate 18,101 downwards.
GCGCGGATGCCGGCCGGCCACTGGCCGACACGCGGGCCTTGATCCACTACCTGCGCCAACGGTGTCCTGACCGGCAGGCCTTCCAGCAACTGGTGGATGGCTGGGGCGTGCAATGGGGCGCGGGCACACGGCCCGCCACGCTGCCGCACCGCCGCTGCGATTCGGCCATGAGCGGCATCTCCAGCACCAGCCCGCTGCAGACGCGCTACGTGCCTGTGGGCAAGATGTATTTCGAAGGACTGTGGCGGCTGGTACAGGCCGGCGTGACGCTGCCGGGCATGTGGTCACCCCCCGCATCGGACGCGGGGGCGGACAGCGACCAGCAGCTCCGCCACCGACTGGCCTTCGAGGCCTACCCCGGCCTGCTGGCCCATGAGATCCTGGGCCGCCAGAGCTACAAATCCGACGCCCGCGATCACATCGACGCCGCGCGCCGCCTGGTGCAGCGCCTGAGCCTGATCGACGCGCTGGAGCAGGGCCGCACTCGCCTGGGCCTGCGCCTGAAGCTCACACCCGCCCAGCGCGACCACCTGGCCAGCGACCCGCAAGGCGACCGGCTGGACGCCGTGCTGTGCCTGGTGCAGGCGGGCTGGGCGCACACCCGCCTGGCCGAAGGCGATGCCCTCGCCGGCCGCCCGGCCGACATGGATCCGGTCGAAGGGTGGATACTCACGGCATGAACAAGACTGCCACCACCCGAGAAGCCACGTACCAGGGCCTGCCCGCCATCGAACTGACCCTGCCCAACGGCTCCGCCGCCGTGGTGCTGCACCATGGCGCGCACGTGGTGTCCTGGCAGGCCGCCGGCTGGGGCGAACAGCTCTACCTGTCGCCCAAGGCGGTGGCCGGTGAAGGCAAGGCCGTGCGCGGCGGCATCCCCGTGATCTTCCCACAGTTCGAACAGCGAGGCCCCGACTACAGCCTGCCCCGCCATGGCCTGGCACGCACCCGCGCCTGGACGCTGGACACCCACCGCGCCGGCCCCGACCACGCGCTGGCCAGCTTCACCCTGAGCGACACCCCCGAGACGCGCGCCCTGTGGCCGCACGCCTTCCAGGTGGAGTTCACGGTGAGCCTGGGCCCGAACCGCCTGGACCTGGAACTGCACATCACCAACCCCGGCGACACCGCCTGGCCGTTCTCGGCCGCGCTGCACACCTACCTGGCCGCGAGCGACCTGGGCCAGTTGCGCCTGCAAGGCCTGGAGGGCTGCCGCTTCATCGATGCCGTGACGCAGGGCGAGTACATCGAAGACCACCCCGAAAAGCGCTTCGCCGGCGAGATCGACCGCATCTACGAACTGGTGCCCCGCTCGCTGCTGCTGCGCGATGGCCCGCGCCGCCTCACCCTCGAATCAGAGACGTTCGAAGACGCGGTGCTGTGGAACCCGGGCCCCGAGAAATGCATCGCCCTGAGCGACATGCCCGATGACGACTGGCGCCAGATGCTGTGCGTCGAGGCCGCGCAGGTGCTGAACCCGCCGACGCTGCAACCTGGCGACAGCTGGACAGCGCGCCAGAGCCTGGTCTTGCCGGAGTGATCAGGCCTTGGCGGCAGGCTCCTGCAGCAACTGCTTGAAATCGGCCACCCAGGCATCGACGTCCATGCCGTAGCGCAGGAACAGGCGCGCCTTGCCCTGCGGGTCGAACACGTAGGAGCCCGCGGTGTGGTCCATCGTGTAGCTCTTGCCGTCCTTCGTAGGCACCTTCTGGAAGAAGACCTTGAAGTCGCGCGCGGCCTGGGTCACTTCCTCGACCGAGCCACGCAGCCCGATGAAGCTCGGGTCCAGCGCCTTGACGTACTCGCCCAGCACCTGGGCCGTGTCACGCTCCGGATCGACCGTGACGAAGATGCCTTGCACGCGCTGGCCGTCGGCCCCCAGGCGGCGGCGGACCTCGGCCAGCTCGGCCATGGTGGTCGGGCACACATCCGGGCACTGCGTGAAGCCGAAGAACACCACCACCACCTTGCCCTTGAACTCGGCCAGGCTGCGCTTGCGGCCTTGCGGATCGGTCAGCGACAAGGCCTTGGCGTACTCGGCGCCGGTGATGTCCACGCCATTGAACTTGGGCGCGGCGGGCGTCAGCGGGTTCAGGCCCTTGCCGTCGCAGCCGGCCAGGAGCATGGGCAAGCCCCCGCCCAGTAGCGGCAGGCCCAGCATGCCCACGGCGGCCTTCAGGCCCTGGCGGCGTTCAGGTGATGTCGGTGACGCGTCGCGAAGCACGGGCATGGCTCAGTACCAGACGTAGTGATCCACCAGCAGGGCCGCGAACAGCAGCATCAGGTGGATGATGGAGAAGCGGAAGGTCTTGCGCGCCAGCTCGTCGCTGTAGTTGCGCCACAGCCGGAAGGCATAGGCCATGAACCACAGCCCCAGAATCACGGCGCTGACCAGGTAGATGTGGCGGCTCATGCCGTAGATGTAGGGCAGCAAGGTAGCCGCCAGCAACACCCAGGTATACAGGAACACATGCAACCGCGTGAACTCGTTGCCATGGGTGACAGGCAGCATCGGCAGGCCGGCACGCACGTAGTCTTCGACGCGGTACAGCGCCAGCGCCCAGAAATGCGGCGGCGTCCACAGGAAGATGATCAGGCACAGCATCAGCGCCTCGGGCTCGACGGCGCCGCGCATCGCGGCCCAGCCCAGCACCGGCGGCATGGCGCCCGAGGCCCCGCCGATCACGATGTTCTGCGGCGTGGCGGGTTTCAGGATCACCGTGTAGACGATGGCATAGCCCACGAAGGTGGCCAGCGTGAGCCACAGCGTCAGCGCGTTCACGAACACATAGAGCACGCCGCCGCCCAGCGCGCACAGCACGACGCTGAACACCAGGGCCTGCGTGCGGGTCAGTTCGCCACGGGCCGTGGGCCGCCAGGCGGTGCGCTTCATGCGCGAATCGATCTCCTGCTCGATCAGGCAGTTGAAGGCGGCGGCGGCGCCGGCCACCAGCCAGATGCCGATGCAGGCCGCCACGGCGCGCACGCCCTCTTCGGCCGTGGGCACGCCGGGCACCGCCAGCAGCATGCCGATCATGGCGCAGAAGACGATGAGCTGCACCACGCGCGGTTTGGTCAGCGCGTAGAACTGACGCGCCCGCGAGGGCAGGCTCACGTCCGCTTGAGAGGGGGCCATGGAGGAGGACATGGGGAGGGACATGGGGAAACGGAAGCGGAAGACTCGGAAAGAACGATCGGGGCGGGCACGGCCATGCGCGTGAGCCAGCCCGCCATCAGGGCCGCGCCCAGGGTGTGGCCCAGCGCCGCCAGCAGGGGCCAGTCCAGCACGACATTGCTCAGGCCGGACAGCACTTGCAGCAGCAGCAGGGCCAGCAGGCCCCAGGCCTCGCGGCGCGCCACCGGCCACGCACGGGCGGCCAGCGCCAGCACCGCGATGGTGGCCACCGCCGCACCCAGGCGGTGCCCCATGTGGATGGCGGTGAGCGCCGGCAGGGTGATGAAGCCGCCCTGCCCGTCCTGGCCCAGGCCACGCCACAATGTGAAACCTTGCGGCCAGTCCATCGCGGGCCACCATTGTCCCTGACAAAGCGGAAAGCTGGAACACGCCAGCACCGCGCCATTGGTGCTGACCCAGGCGCCCAGCGCCGCCTGGGCGAACCACAGACCCAGCACCCAGCAGGCCGCCTTGCGCAGGGGGGCGAGGGCTTCCTGCGCCGCCGGGCTGCCCACGGCGGGCGACAGCACGCGGCTTTGCGCCGTCAGCAGCACCACGCCGATCATGCCGCCCAGCAGGTGGCCGGTCACCACCAGCGGGTACAGCTTGAGCGTGACGGTGAAGGCCCCGAACGCCCCTTGCGCACAGACCCAGATGAAGGTCCAGGTCGGCCACCAGGGGGACAGTGGATGTGCGGCGGCATCTGCTGCCGAGGAACGCTGGCGCAGGTGCTGCCACCAGGCCAGGCCCATCAGCACCACGATCAGCGCGCCCACGCCGGAGGCCAGGTAGCGGTGGATCATCTCGATCCAGGCCTTGCCGTGCGTCACCGGGCCGGTCGGCGCCACGGCCTGGGCCTGAGCGATGTCGGCATGGGCGCCCACGGGGCTGGCACTGCCATAGCAACCGGGCCAATCGGGGCAGCCCAGGCCAGAATCCGTCAGGCGCGTGAATGCGCCGAACACCACCAGGTCGATGGTGAGGAACAGCGTGGCCAAGGTCAGCGCACGCTGCCAGGCGGCAGCGCCTACCTGCCCCTGGCGGCGCAGGCGCAGGGCCGCCCACAACACCGGCAGCACGGCCACGGCCGCGCCCACCAGGCCCACCTCGATGGCGGGGCCCCAGTCCACCAGGGCCGACGCGGCGTTCAGATCACTCATCAGCGCCCCGCCTCGTCCCAGGCGCTGGCCGCGCGCAGCAGGCGCTCCAGGTCCTTCTGCACCTTGCGCGGCTCGGCATCGGCCGGGAAGCGCATCATCCAGTCGCCACGCGGGTCGATCAGGTACCAGTGGTCTTCCAGGGCCTGGCCCGGCGCGGCCTGCAGCCAGCGCGCCAGGTCGTCACGCTTGACACGCAGCACCGTGGCGCCATGCATGGCCGCCGACAGCGTGGTCCGCATCGGCTGCCCATCGTCGATCAGCCACAGGCGGTCGACCTTGTCCTTCTCCTTGCCCAGCACCTCCCGCACCTGGCGCTGCCAGTAGAGGTGCTTCTCGCAACGCGCATCGCAATCCCCGCCGCCCACCGTCACCAGCAGCCACTGGCCCTTGAGCGCGGACGTCGCCACGGCCAGCCCTTGCGGATCCGTCAGCGGCAGGGCGTCGGACGCGGGCATCGCCTTGGGCGGCGTGATCAGCGTGCCATAGTTGGTGCGGCTTTGCGGACGGATCACGTAGTAGGTGAAATAGGACGCGATGACCGGCGCGGCGCACACCGCCAGCACCAGCAGCATCTTCAGACGGCCATGGCGGGTGCGTTGAACCGCCAGCGGATCGGGCAGGCTGTGCACGCTCAGCTGCACCATCGGGCTCTCGGCAGGCGGCGCGGGCACGGCCTCCGGTCCACTGGGGCGGGGCGACAGGGTTGAGCTCATGTCAGACATTTCATCGCTGCATCAGGCGGCGGGCTTGCGCCGGGGCCTGATCCACTGGAACCACACATACAACACCACCATGACCGCGGCCATGGCGAACCACTGGGCGGCGTACGCCTGGTGCCGTCCCACGTCGAGGGCAGGACGCCACCATTCCCGCAACAGGCCTGTGCCGCCCGGGGGGGCCGGAACTTCATCGCCCTCCTGCTGGATGCTGCCTGGGCGCAGGGGCGTGCCCCATTCCCGAGCCAGCGCGGCCAGGTCGATATTCTGACGCACCGCGCCCGCAGGTGCCGACGCCGGGGCTCCCAGCTCCAGCAGGCTGGACGGCGCCTCGACAAGACGCCCCTGAAACAGCACCGCCCCAGAGGCCGCCGGCGGCGGGGGGACACGGGTGCGGTCATAGGGATCGCGGGGCACCCAGCCGCGCTGCACCAGCACGGTGGCCGCGCAGTGGCCGCCCGACACCATAGGCATCTCCAACGCCAAGGGCGTCAGCACCAGCAGCCCCGCCCTGCCCGCCATGGCCCGGTTTTCCAGCCACACGGTGCGCTCGTTCAGCCAGCGGCCGCGCAGCGCCACGCGCCGCTGCAGTTGCGAAGACCAGGCCGCTGCATCACACGGCAGCGCGGCATTGTCCAGCGCAGGCAGGGTGCCATGCGCTTCCATCGTGTCGTGCAGGGACTGCTTGAGCGCGGCGCGGCGCAGTTGCCACTGCCCCAGCGACACGGTGGCGCCCACCCCGATCAGGGTGGCCAGCAGAACGATCAAAGGCCGGGAAGCGCGCATGGGCGGGAAAGAACGCAGCAGGGGTTGGGCCACACGGCCGGATAATTCGTGCTCATGAAAATCGTCTTCATTGTCGCGCTGATCGCCATCGTGGGTGCCCTGGGCCTGGCTGGCCGCGCCATGCTGCAAGATGGCCGCGACGGTGCGCCCAAGAGCAACCGCATGGTGCGTGCCCTGGCGTGGCGCGTGGGCCTGTCGGTGGCCTTGTTCGTGTTCATCCTGGTGTCCTACCTGATGGGCTGGATCCACCCCACCGGGATCGCCGTCGGCCGCTGACCGGCTGGACGCCGGGTCTCAAGCGCCGCCGGCAAGAAAAAACCCCGGCACCTGGGCAGGCCACCGGGGTGATCAGGCCTGAGGGCTGACGCGCCCCCAGGCGGCATCAGGTCCAGTAGACGATCACGTACAGGCCCAACCAGACCACGTCCACGAAGTGCCAGTACCAGGCGGCGCCTTCGAAGCCGAAGTGCCGCTCGGGCGTGAAGTGCCCCTTGTGCAGGCGCAGCGTGATGAACAGCAGCATCAACGCGCCCACGAACACGTGGAAACCGTGGAAGCCCGTCAGCATGAAGAAGGTCGAGCCGTAGATGCCCGAGCTGAGCTTCAGGTTCAGGTGGTGGTAGGCCTCGTAGTACTCATAGCCCTGGCAGACCAGGAAGGTGAAGCCCAGCAACACCGTCAGCCACATGAATCCGATGGCCTTGCCGCGGTGGTTCTCGCGCAGTGCGTGGTGGGCGATGGTCAGCGTCACGCCCGAGGTGAGCAGCAGCGCCGTGTTGATGGTGGGCAGCGGCCACGGGCCCATGGTGCGGAAGGGCTCGACCGTGCCGGCCGGCGAGGCCGTGGCGCCCGCCACCACCGAGGGCCAAACCGCCTTGAAATCAGGCCACAGCAGGGCATTGTCGATGCTGCCCAGCTCCGGCACCGTGTACAGGCGCGACCAGAACAGCGCACCGAAGAAGGCGCCGAAGAACATCACCTCCGAGAAGATGAACCAGGCCATGCTCCAGCGGAAGGACACGTCGATGCGGTCACCGTAGAGGCCGGTTTCGCTCTCGTGGATGGCATCGGAGAACCATTGCTTGAGCACGAACAGCCAGCCCAGCAAGCCGGCCAGCACCGAGTACGGCGCCCACTCGGCCCCGTTGACCCACTGCCCGGCGCCCAGCACCACGAAGAACAGCGCGAAGGCCGCCATCGCGGGGTGTCGGGATGGCCCCGGCACGAAGTAGTAAGGGGTGTGCCCCTTGGGAATCGCTGCGGACATACGCTCTCCTTGTTATCCCACGCACCGCGCGGTGACCCCGGCACTCATGCCGCCACCCCGCTGTTGACCACCCAGCGCACCAGGAACACCAGTGCGACGACAAAACCGATACCCGCCAGCAGCCCCGCCACGATCAGGTGGACAGGGTTGAGCCGGGCCAGATCCTCGGCATGGTCCTTCGACTTGCGCACGCCGAAGAAGGACCAGGCCACCGCCCTGAGCGTGCCCACGAAAGAGCCCTTGCGGGCCACGGCCTCGCGCAGGCTGCCATCGGTGGCGGGCTTGCTGCTCATGTGCGGCCTCCGAGCTGCCCCGCAGGCGCCGCCGGCACCTTGCCGCCCACCTCGAAGAAGGTGTAGGACAAGGTGATGGTCTTCACATCACGCGGCAGCTTGGGATCGACCACGAACACCACCGGCCAGCGCTTGGATTCGCCGGGCTTGAGGGTGTATTGGTTGAAGCAGAAGCACTCCAGCTTGTTGAAATGCGCCGTGGCTTGCTTGGGCGCGTAGCTGGGAATCGCCTGGGCCGACATCGTGCGGCCCTGCTCGTTGCGGAACTCGTAGACCACGGTGTTCATCTGCCCGGGGTGCACCTGCAGCGTACGCAGTTCCGGCTTGAAGCTCCAGGGGCCACGCGCATTGGCATCGAACTCGATCGTGATGGTGCGTGAGGTGTCCACCTGCGTGTTGGGCCGGGCACGCGATGAGGTCCCGGGCACGTCGCGCTCCGCCAACGACAGCACGTTGATGCCCAGCGCCGCGCAGATGGCCTTGTACATCGGCACCATGGCATAGCCAAAGCCGAACATCACGGCCACGATCACCAGCAGCTTGAACACCATCTGCTTGTGCTCGGGCTTCATGAGCAGCCCTCCGCCCCCATCTCTGCCCCATGGAGGTCAGCGACGGTCAAAAGGTTGGGGGCGACCTGGGTGCTCATGCGTGCGAGAACAGAACGATCTTGGCGATGAACCCAGCGAAGAAGGTCAGCGCGATGGACGCCAGCACCAGTGCCAGCCGCAGGTTCTTGCTGCGCAAGGCCTCGATGCGTCGCGTGGCGGAAGCGCTTGCGGGCTGGCTCATGGATGTCACCTCGTCGTTCACTCGGCCACGATGCGCGTGGCCGTCACGTCCAGCTTGGGCGGATTCTCGAAGGTGTGGAACGGCGCCGGCGACGGCACCTCCCACTCCAGGCCCTCGGCACCTTCCCACGGACGCTGCGGCGCCTTCTCGCCCTTGCCCAGCATGGCCGGCAGGATCACCACGAAGAAGAACAGGAACTGCGTGATGCCGAACACGAAGGCGCCAATGGAGGCGATCTCATTGAAATCGGCGAACTGCATCGGGTAGTCGGCATAGCGTCGCGGCATGCCGGCCAGCCCCAGGAAGTGCATCGGGAAGAAGGTGACGTTGAAGCTGATGATCGACAGCCAGAAGTGCAGCTTGCCCTTCCACTCGGGGATCATCACGCCCGTCCACTTCGGACCCCAGTAGTACACGGCGCCGTACAGCGCGAACAGTGAGCCGGCCACCAGCACGTAGTGGAAGTGCGCCACCACGTAGTAGGTGTCCTGCAGCTGGATGTCGATCGGCGCCACCGACAGGATCAGGCCCGTGAAGCCGCCCATCGTGAACACGAAGATGAAGCCCACGGCCCACAGCATTGGGGTCTCGAAGGTCATCGAGCCGCGCCACATGGTCGCGATCCAGTTGAAGACCTTCACGCCCGTGGGCACCGAGATCAGCATGGTCGCGTACATGAAGAACAGCTGGCCCGTGACCGGCATGCCCGTGGCGAACATGTGGTGCGCCCACACGATGAAGCTCAGGATGGCGATGGAGGCCGTGGCGTACACCATCGAGGTATAGCCGAACAGCTTCTTGCGCGCGAAGGCCGGCACGATCTGGCTCACGATGCCGAAGGCCGGCAGGATCATGATGTAGACCTCGGGGTGGCCGAAGAACCAGAAGATGTGCTGGTACATCACCGGGTCGCCGCCGCCGGCGGGGTTGAAGAAGCTGGTGCCGAAGTGGCGGTCGGTCAGCGTCATCGTGATGGCGCCGGCCAGCACGGGCATCACCGCGATCAGCAGGTAGGCCGTGATCAGCCAGGTCCACACGAACATCGGCATCTTCATCAGCGTCATGCCCGGGGCGCGCATGTTGAGGATGGTGACGATGATGTTGATCGAGCCCATGATGGAGCTGGCGCCCAGGATGTGCATCGCGAAAATGCCGGCGTCCATCGAGGGGCCCATCTGCAGCGTCAGCGGGGCGTAGAGCGTCCAGCCCGCGGCGGGCGCGCCACCGGGCATGAAGAACGAGGCCACCAGCAGGATCGCGGCTGGGATCATCAGCCAGAAGCTGAAGTTGTTCATGCGCGCGAAGGCCATGTCGGACGCGCCGATCTGCAGCGGGATCATCCAGTTGGCCATGCCCACGAAGGCCGGCATGATCGCGCCGAACACCATGATCAGCCCGTGCATGGTCGTGAGCTGGTTGAACAGCTCGGGGTTGACCAGCTGCAGGCCCGGCTTGAACAGCTCGGCGCGGATGCCCAGCGCCAGCACGCCGCCCACCATCAGCATGGTGAAGGCGAACAGCAGGTACAAGGTGCCGATGTCCTTGTGGTTGGTCGCGAAGACCCAGCGGCGCCACCCATGGGGGTGGTCATGCGCGTGGTCGTCGTGTCCGTGGGCGTGACCGCCGTGATCCATCACCGCACTCATCTTGGAATCCTTTCAGAATCTGGGGGCCGTGGCCGCGTTGCCGCCGTGCACGGGCTGGATCATTTCTTGCCGCGTTCGGCCAGCACTTCGGCCGGCTGGACGAGCTGGCCCGTCTTGTTGGACCAGTGGTTCTTGGTGAAGGTGACCACCGCGGCGATTTCCGTGTCGGACAGTTGCTTCCAGGCCGGCATGATGTTGTTGCGGCCGTTGAGCACCACGTCGATCTGCTTGTTGTGGTCGGCGTCGAGCACGATGGGCGACGCATCGAGCGGCTTGATGGCGCCGCCGCCCTTGCCGTTGGCCTGGTGGCAGGCCGCGCAATTGGCGTTGTAGACCTTCTCGCCACGGGCGATCAGGTCCTCGAGCTTCCAGACCTTGCTCGGATCATCTGCCTTGGCGGCCTGGGCCTTGAGCTTGCCCTCGGCCCACTTGGCGTAGTCCTCTTCAGAGAGCACCTTCACGTGGATGGGCATGTAGGCGTGCTCCTTGCCGCACAGCTCGGCGCACTGGCCGTAGAAATCGCCCGTCTTCTCGGCGCGGAACCAGGTGTCGCGCACGAAGCCGGGGATCGCATCCTGCTTGATGCCGAAGGCTGGCACCATGAAGGAGTGGATCACGTCGTTGGCAGTGGTGATGATGCGCACCTTCTTCTGCACGGGCACCACCAGCGGCTCGTCGACCTTGAGCAGGTAGTTGTCGCCCTGGGGCGTGCCGGCGTCGGAGAGCGCACGCTGCGACGAATCCAGCGTGGAGATCAGCTGGATGCCGGCACCCTCGCCGTTGAGGTAGTCATAGCCCCACTTCCACTGGTAGCCGGTGGCCTTGATGGTGAGGTCGGCATTGGTGGTGTCCTTCATGGCGACCACGGCCTTGGTGGCGGGCAGCGTCATGCCGATCACGATCAGGAAGGGGATCACCGTCCAGACGATCTCGACCGTGGTCGACTCGTGGAAGCTGGCCGACTTGGCGCCCTTGGACTTGCGGTGCGCGAAGATCGAATAGAACATCACGCCGAACACGCCGACGAAGATGACGCCGCAGATCCACAGCATCATCACGTGCAGATCCTGCTGCTCGGACGCGATCTTGGTGACCGGCGGGTGCAGGTCGAACTGACGCACCGCCGGGCCGCCCGGCAGATCACGCACCGCCTGTTCGGCCCGCACACCCAGCGACAAGGCGGCCATCAGGAGCAAGGCCCCCAGTTGCCGTGGACGTTGGGCAAGAAGCAGCGAACGGAAGTGATTCATGGTTTCGTGTCTTTGCTCTGTTGTTCGGGCGGGGCGGTCATGGCCACGTCAGGACGGCTGTGGCTCTCGGTATTCCAGTTGGCGCAGGGCCCAGCGGATTTCCTCGGCCAGTTGACGGCGCAAGCCGGGCTGCACATGGCGGCCGACATCGACGGTGCGGCCATGGCCAGACAGGCGGATGAGCGAGCCATCGTGGCGCTGGGGCTCCACCCTCACCCACCGTGGGTTGAAATCCACGGACTGCAGACGGCCGCCATTGTGACATTCCACCCGCACGCGGCCGGCACTCAAGCCGATGAACTCACGGTCCATGGCATGCCGGGCGTACACCAGCAGGGCCACACCCAGCGCGGTGAGCTCTACGAAAGCGAAGGGCAGAACGTAGATGGCACCGATCAGCCAGAAGCCGCCCGCCACGGTGAGCGAGAGCAGGCACATGGCCAGGTAGGCGATGAAGAGCTGGCGTGGGGCCAGCGAGCAGTTGCGCCTGAGCAGCCACTCAGCCTGCCAGTCGCCTGCCTGCGCGGCGTCGCGGGCGCCCTCCCCTGCGGCGGATGCCGGGAGAGCGGTGTCTCGTGACGATTTCCAGACCCCCAAGCGCAAGGTTTGAGAGGGCAAGAGTGACCCTTGGGACAAGGCGGCAGGCATGAAGCCAAAACTCCGTCTCCCGGGGGGACTGTCCTGGCGCGCCCTTTGGCACGGCCCACGGAACACCGGGATGTTGAATTCAAACGAGATCCGCGCGGCGAAATAGCCACGCACGACCACTTCCTCAAATCATTCTAGGCACGGGCTTGTGATGCCTCAAGCCCCAATATTGTAGGCAAGCCTAAGGCTTACCCTCGGGTGATGCGTATTCCCATCAGCCCCGACTGCCCGTGAAAATGGCCGGAAAACCAATATCTCGCCACACAAGCCCGAGGGATTCCATCGGGTTTCAGGCAACGGGTCAGGCAGGTTTGCCGCCGGATTTGATCAGGCGCCTCATGTCCCCCAGCGACACGCGTGTCTCGCCGGTCAGCGGGACCTTCGGCAGGGGCTTGATCGCGTGGCCGTAGACCACCTCCACCGTGAGGCGCAGGCGACCGTCGGGGCCGCGCAGATGATCCTCGAGCGCCTTGTACAGGCGCTCCCGCCAGCGGGGGGTGCGCAAACCGGTGAAGCGCCCCCAGGCCACGTTGCCACCCCAGGTGCGCAGCTCGGCCAGCATCGCGGGCGCGTCGGCCCAGGTCAGGGTCAGGCGCTCCATGTCCATCACTGGATCCAGGAAGCCGGCCTTCACCAGGGCATCGCCCAGGTCGTGCATGTCGATGAACTGGATGGTGGGCAGCGGCCAGCCCAATGACTGGTACAGGGCACGCAACTCACGGGCCGTGTCAGGCCCCAGGCCCGAGCACATCAGGAAACCATTCACGGCCAGCGCACCGTGCCAGCCCTTGAGCGTGGCATCCAGGTCTGGCTGCGCATGCAGGGCCATGTTGGCCCAGAGCAGGCCAGCGCCATCCGCGGGCCATGATTCCGGCCAGGGCTGGCCCTGCCGCACCACGGGTGGCTTCTGCTTTTTCCACGCGCTCCACCAGGGGCGGGACCGGTTGGCCTCCCAAGACTGGCGCGAACGATCGACCAGCGCATCCGAAGGCTCGACCACCCAGCGGCGGGCCTGCGGGTAGCGTTGCGCCACCAGGTCGGCCCCCGTTCCCAGAAATGCGCCCCAATCCACCCAGTCCCTGGGCGTCAGGCGGATGGCGTCGAGCTTGTCGGCCAGGCGGCGGGCCACCTCCTCATGCAGCCAGGCAGGCTGGGGCAACGTGGCCAGACGGGCCGTCTGGTGCGCGAGGGCGGCGGGCTGGGGCGCCACGGGCTCGGTTGGAGGGGCTTGGGAAGACATGGGAAGAAGGGAGATCGGGCGAGCCGGCAAGCCCCCATCGGGGCGATGGAGCAAACCAGGGCGCCTGAGTATAGTGAGCCGATGAATCCAACAGGGGCTATGGGGAGAGCGTGGTGGCCAAGCTCATGCAGGGTCTGCCACCGCTGGCAACGCAGCGTGCTGTGCGGCTCTTGCCTGGGCAGTGCCGGCCTGAGCGCGCGACGATGCGAGCGCTGTGCCTTGCGTCTGCCTGAAACCCTTCAGACAAGCGCAGACGACGACGGCCTCTGCCAGGCCTGCCGCGATGCACCGCCTGGCTTCGACCACGCCATCGCCGCACTGGACTATGCAGAGCCGTGGTCCGGCCTGATCGCCTCGCTGAAATTTCGCGAAGACACGGCCATGGCCGGGGTGCTGGCGCGGCTGATGGAGCCGAATTTGAGGCGGCGTTGGCAGGCGACAGCCCGGTCTGGCGACCAGCAGAAGGTGCGCTGGAAGCGAGGGGCGCCCACCGCGATCATCCCGGTGCCGCTGTCCGCGTCTCGGTTGCGCGAGCGTGGCTACAACCAGGCGGGGCTGTTGGCACGGCATCTGGGGCGGCAACTTGGCCTGCCTCTCTGGCACGATGCATTGGCACGGCGCAAGGACACCCCTCGCCTGATGACCCTGGACGCCGACGAGCGCCTGCAGCACATCCGCCAGGCCTTCGAGGTGTCACCCCGGCACGCGGCACTCCTACACGGACGGCACGTGGCCGTGGTCGACGACGTGCTGACCACCGGCGCCACGCTCAACGAGATCGCCAACACGCTGTGGCAGGCCGGTGCCCGCGAGGTGTCCGTCTGGGTGGCCGCGCGCACACCGCCGCCGCAGGATCACCATGCGAATCCGGACAAGCCAGGCGAGCACCTCGGCAGGGCTTGGGATCTGGGCTAGAGTGGCCGCATGAGCCGCAAAGTCATCTTCCAATCCCAGGACGACCTGCAACGCCACGCCGGCCAGGACATCACCACCACCGACTGGCTGGTGGTGGACCAGTCCCGCATCCAGCTGTTCGCCGATGCCACGGGCGACCAGCAATGGATCCACACCGACCCGGTGCGGGCCAAGGCCGAGTCGCCCTACGGCACCACGGTGGCGCACGGCTTCCTGACGCTGTCGCTGCTGGCCGAGTTCCTGCAATCCAGCATCGACTGCAAGGGTGCCCGCATGGGCGTGAACTACGGGCTCAACAAGGTGCGCTTCCCCGCGCCCGTGCGGTCGGGTGATCGCATCCGCTGCCACGTGCGGCTGGAAGCCGTCGAACCATTGCCGCAGCAGACCGTGCAGATGACCTGGACCGCCACCATCGAGATCGACGGCGGAGACAAGCCGGCCTGCGTGGCCGAGATGTTGTCGCGCTGGTACTTCTGAGCCAGCGAACCACGATGGACTGGCAGGCGCGAGCGCACACCGATCCGCGCGAGATCAACGCCGACACATGGAACACCCTGCTGGCCGCGAGTCCCCAGCCCACGCCCTTCATGCGGCATGAATGGTTGCTCGCGCTGCATGAACAGGGCTGCGCTACCCCAGACACCGGCTGGGCGCCCTTGTTCCTGGCGGTTGACCGTGGCCAGGGCGCGGAAGGCGTGTGCGCGCTGTACCTGAAATCCCATTCGTACGGCGAGTACGTGTTCGATTGGGCCTGGGCCGACGCCCACGAGCGCGCCGGCCTGCGCTACTACCCCAAGCTGCTGTGCGCATCCCCCTTCACGCCGGTGCCGGGCGCGCGCCTGCTCGCCCGCAACGACGAGGCGCGGCAGGCCCTGCTGTCCGCCATCGTGCAGTGGGGAGCAGAGACGGGCAGTTCGTCGGCCCACATGCTCTTTCCCAACGAGCCCGATGCCGCCGCGGCGCGCGCCGCAGGCTGGCTGATGCGCCAGGGCGTGCAGTTCCACTGGACCAACCGGCACGCCGACCAGCCCGACGCCGCGCCCTATGCCAGCTTCGAGGATTTCACCGCCAGCCTGCACCGCGACAAGCGCAAGAAGATTCAGCAGGAGCGCCGCCGTGTGCGCGATGCCGGCGTGACCGTGCAGGCGCGAGAAGGCGCCCAGATCACCCCGGCAGACTGGGACTTCTTCTACCGCTGCTACGAGCGGACCTACCTGGCCCACGGCAACCCGCCCTATCTCAGCCGCGACTTTTTCCGGCAGGTGGGCAAGACGATGGGCGAACACTGGCTGATGTTCACTGCCGTGCACGAAGGCCAGCCCATTGCCACCTCATTGATCGGGCTGGACCGACCGCAGGGCGTGGCCTATGGCCGCTACTGGGGCGCACTGCAGCACATCCCCTGCCTGCACTTCGAGCTGTGCTACTACGCGCCGCTGGCCTGGTGCATCGATCAGGGCCTGCAACGCTTCGAAGGCGGTGCCCAGGGCGAGCACAAGATGGCGCGCGGCCTGATGCCCGTGTCGACCTGGTCCGCACACTGGTTGCGTGATCCGCGCTTTGCCGACGCGGTGGACCGCTACCTGGCACGCGAGCGCGCCGGAATCGATGCCTATATGGACGAGTTGAACGATCGGGCACCGTTCAAGCGCGAAGCCACGGGTTGATGCTGGCAGTGCTTTGGTGCCCAGCGCCAAAAGCAAGCGCAGAAAGCAAGCGCCAAAGCAAAAAGCCTTGCAAGTGTTCACTTGCAAGGCTTGTGCTTGGTGGGCGGTGCAGGGTTCGAACCTGCGACCCCTGCCGTGTGAAGGCAGTGCTCTACCGCTGAGCTAACCGCCCGAAACTTGTTCGGGCTTCGCTGATCTGTCGTGATCAGCGAAGACCATGACTATACCACAGTTTCCAGCGTCTTCCACAAAGTTTTCCCACCACTGGCCTTGTCCAGGTCGGCCAGCACGGCCTCGAAGGCCACCGATTCGTCTTCAGACGGCATGATCACCGGCAAGTCGAAGGCGCTGAAGTCGATGGCGACGATCTCGGTGGTGGCCTGCGTGTCCTTGCCCTCCTCCACCGCGTCGATCAGCAGCGCGTCCTGGCCGCGCGTCATGTTGATGTAGACGATGGACAGCAGCTCGGCGTCCATCAAGGCGCCGTGCAGCGTGCGGTGCGAGTTGTCCACCTCCAGGCGGCGGCACAGCGCGTCCAGCGAGTTGGACTTGCCCGGGAACATCTCGCGCGCCATCACCAGCGAGTCGATCACACCGGCCACGTGGTCGGTGAACACGCCCTTGTCCAGGCGCTTGAGCTCGGCATTGAGGAAGCCGATGTCGAAGCTCGCGTTGTGGATGATGATCTCGGCGTCGCGGCAGTAGTCGAGGATCTCGTCGGCCACGGCGGCGAACACGGGCTTGTCGGCCAGGAACTCGTCGGTCAGGCCGTGGATCTTGACGGCGTCCTCGTGGTTCTTGCGCTGCGGGTTGATGTAGAAGTGCAGGTGCCGACCGGTCAGGCGGCGGTTGACCATCTCCACGCAACCGATTTCGATGATGCGGTCGCCCGATTCAGGGCTCAGGCCGGTGGTTTCGGTGTCCAGGAAGATCTGACGGCTCATGGTCAGTGATTTTCCCGCGCGTGGTTGATCGTGTACTTCGGGATTTCCACGGTCAGATCCTGGCCAGCGACGAAGGCCTGGCAACTCAGGCGCGAGTTGGGCTCCAGGCCCCAGGCGCGGTCGAGCAGATCCTCTTCCGTGTCCTCGATCTCGTTGAGGCTGTTGAAGCCCTGGCGCACGATCACGTGGCAGGTGGTGCAGGCCGCGCTCATGTCGCAGGCGTGCTCGATCTCGATGTTGTTCTCGAGCAGGGCCTCGCAGATGGAGGTGCCGGGCGCGGCCGTGATCTCGGCGCCCTTAGGGCAGAGCGAGCTGTGCGGCAGGATCTTGATGATGGGCATGGGGACTTGATGGCTTAGATCTGGTCGATCTGGCGGCCGGCCAGGGCCTGGCGGATGCCGCGGTTCATGCGCTCGGCCGCGAAGGCCTCGGTGCCGTGGGCCAGGGCCTTGGTAGCGGCCTCCAGCACCTCCAGCTCGCCACGGTCGCAGCGCTGGCCGATCTCGGCCATCAGCTTGTCGATCTCGGCGCGTTGTTCGGGCGTGAGCAGGTCACCATCGGCGGCCAGCGCGGTGCGTGTGGCTTCCAGCAGGCGCTCGGCCTCGACGCGGGCTTCGCGCAACGCGCGGTCCTTCATGTCGGACGCGGCGGTGGTGAAACCTTCGCGCAGCATGCTGGCCACCTGGTCGTCGCTCAGGCCATAGCTGGGCTTGATCACGACCGAGGCCTCGACACCCGATTGCTGCTCGCGCGCGGACACGCTCAGCAGCCCGTCGGCATCGACCTGGAAGGCCACGCGGATGCGCGCGGCACCGGCCACCATCGGCGGGATGCCGCGCAGCTCGAAGCGTGCGAGCGAACGGCAATGCTCGACCTGCTCGCGCTCGCCCTGCACCACGTGCACGGCCAGGGCGGTCTGGCCATCCTTGAAGGTGGTGAAATCCTGCGCCAGCGCGCACGGGATCGGCGTGTTGCGCGGGATGATGCGCTCGACCAGGCCGCCCATGGTCTCCAGGCCCAGCGACAACGGCAGCACATCGAGCAGCAGCAGTTCGCCCTGCGCGTTGTTGCCGGCCAGCTGGTTGGCCTGGATGGCGGCGCCCAGGGCCACCACTTCATCAGGGTTCAGGTCGGTCAGCGGTGTCTTGCCGAAGAATGCGCCCACGGCATCGCGCACGGCGGGCATGCGGGTCGAGCCGCCCACCATCACCACGCCCTGCACCTCGTCGGCCTTGATCTTGGCGTCGCGCAACACGCGGCGCACCGAGGCCAGCGACTTGTCGATCAGCGGCTTGGCCAGCTCGTTCAGGCGCTCGCGCGTGATGCTGACGGACAGCATGCCGCCCGACAGTGCGCACGACAGGTGCGCGCTGCCATCGGTGGAGAGCTTCTCTTTCACGCGGCGGGCGGCGACCAGCACGGCGCGCTTGTCCTGCGGCGTGACGGCCTGCATGCGGGCGTCAAGCAACGCGGCATCGGCCAAGGCATGGTCGATGTCATCGCCACCCAGGGCCGAATCGCCGCCCGTGGCCACTACCTCGAACACGCCCTGGCTCAAGCGCAGCAGCGAGATGTCGAAGGTGCCGCCGCCCAGGTCGTAGA
>DXIO01000017.1 GCA_019112875.1 Candidatus Aquabacterium excrementipullorum | reverse complement strand
GCCACACCGGCGGCGGCCGGTCGTCCCGGGTGCCACAGGATCTGGCTGCTGCGTCCTGCCTCGTCCTGCAGGACGGCCCGCCACAGGCCGTCGCTCTGGCCGGTCTCCATGCGGACCAGGCGCTGGCCCACCATCCACTCCCGCACCTGCCGGAAGGCATCGCCGGCGTTGTTGACGCCGATGATCGCGTTGTTCTGACGGTTGACCTGGGTGGGTGAACTCGGCCAGTTGTGCTGATCGTCCCAGGCGTAGTGGTAGAGGCGCTCGAAGCCCGCAGCCCAGCCGATCACGAACCAGCGCGCCAGGTAGGCTGGCGCCAGTTCCTCCTGGGTGGGCGCGGGCAGCCCGGCTGCCCGTGCCTGCTTCACCGCCAGGTCCAGGTCCAATGCGATGCGCTCGATGGCGCTTTCAGTGTTCCACAAGGGCTTGCTGCCCAGGCCGTGGTCCTGCATCAGCCCGCGCAGGGCCAGGACGTGGGGCATGGACAACTCTGGCGGGCCATCGACATACAGGTGGTAGCCGATGGCATCGACCTGACGCCCGCCACCGATGCGCAGGAAATAGTCGAAGTAGTTGCGGTGGTGGTAGCTGACCCCGGCCGAGACGACCTTCGCCTGGGGATCCGCCTGGTGGATCAGACGTGCCGCTTCATTCTGCAGCTCCAGCAACTGCTCGGGCGTGCCCCGGTAGCCCGAGCCCAGCCCGCTGCGGCAGGCTTGTTCGTCCGGACACCAGGGATGGCGCGGTGGGAAGTTGGGCTCGTTCCAGATCTCCCAGCTGTCGATGCTGCGGCCCTTGTAGCGCCCCACGAGGTCGCCCACCCAGGCCTGCCAGTCGGCCGGGCGCCGGGGATGCTGGTCGCAACGGTAGCAGTCCGGAAAGTTGCCCAGTTCGGCATCCTCGGTCATGGAGGCCCAGGCGGGCGCATAGCCCCCGACCACCATCAGCAGCTTCTGGCGATTGCGCTCGGCCTGGTCGACACGCTGGTCGAGGATCGACCAGCTGTAGCGCCGCTCCTTGCCTTTCGGCCGGTCGCGCTGAACCTGGTACCACTGCGATTGGGCACTGTCCCACACGCGGATCGTGCCTGCCTTGGTGTCTGCCATGCCCGCGCGTATGTTGACCATCTGCATCACATGGGTGCCGAAGTAGGTCGCCGGCACGGCCGTGGCCGGCAGGGGCAGGGGGCGCGGTGTGTAGGACACCGAGGCATCATCGACCCACAGCGTCCCTGGCGAGGCGGAGGACACCATGAAGAGCGCCTGGCGGCTGTCCTGGTCCCACAGGCCGTTGGTGAAGGCAGAAACCTCCAGCTTTGTCCATTCGTCGCCGATGAGCACCGAGCGCACGCCGTAGTCCGAGTACGGGGCACCTGCCTTGCGCAGCCACAGGGTCACGACCATGGGTTGCTGTGCACGCACCCACACCCCGAGGCGGTAGTGGCCTTCCGCTTTCAGGTTCAAGGGCTGGACCAGCTGGAAGACGCCCTCGCGCAGTTCCACCTTCACCGCACGTCCTGAACGCGAGGGGCCGATGACCGGTTCGTACGACACCCGGCTCTGCGCGTTCCAGCATGAGTTGTCCTGCCAGGCCATCGGGAGGCTGCCCTGCACGCGCGTGCAATCGCCCACTTGGCGAGTGCCCCCTTCGAACCCGCCGTCCTGCAGGCCAGCGGGCGCTTGCGCCAGCACCTGCGCGCTGCCGAGCAACATGCCGGCGAACAGGCCGATCAGCCCCGTGCGAGAAAAAAACATCGTTCTCTCTCCTTGGTTTGGCGAGTCCGCGGTGGGCACCGCAGATGTTGTCATGCGGACGCGGCGACGGTTTCCTTGCGCCCTGTGGCCTGCTGGATGGCCTTCCAGGTGCCTTCCGCACCGGCCTGGAACGTGTACGTGGACACGGCCTGGCGCGAGGCCTGTGAGAAGGCTTCCCATCGCGCCGGATCGCTCAGCAGTTCGGCACAGCGATCGACCCAGATCGACACATCCAGGGGGCACACATGGCCATTGCGCCCTTCATGCACCAGTTCGCCGATCACCCCGGTGTTGGGCGACACGATGCAGGGCAGCCCGGCGGCACAGGCCTCATTGGCCACCACCCCCCAGACATCGAAGCCGGTGGGAAAAAGGAACAGGCGGGACTGCAGGTACTGGGCGGGCAGGTCGTTCTGCGACAGGTAACCCGCGAAGCTGACGTCGATGTCCTGCTTCAGTTCTTCGGCGCGCTGTCGGAGGTCGGCCTCCAGTCGGCCTTTGCCGACCATGCGCAGCGTGACGCGACGCTGCAGCTTGCGGGCCAGCGCGGCCGCGACATCGATGGCGAACATCGGGTGCTTGTGGTCGACATACCTGCCGCAGTACAGCAGGTCGTACACCTTGCCCACGTCCTGCCGCGCGAAACGGCTGTTGTCCACGCTCAGCGGCGCGAGGTGGATGAGTTCGGGTTGCACGCCATACGACCGGAACAGCGCCCGGGAGCCTTCGCTGGCACCCACGAAGGCCGAGCTCAGGCCGAACACCACCCGCCGGGCAAGCCGGTGCTTCCATCCGAGCACGCGCTCGCACTCGAAGGTGCCATCGGTCATCGCCACGTGCGGCACCCGGTGCGTCATGGCCCAGGTGAAGGCGATCAGGAAAGTCGGGATGAACCCGCTCGTCACGAGCACATCCGGCTTCAGGGACGACAGCAGGCGCCATACCCCGAAGTCGGCATGCCAGACGCCGTCGTCGCGCATCACGTACTCGCCCGCGAGGAAGTGCGTCTGGTAGCTCTTCGAGCGGCCGTCGTGGCTCGGGTCGATGTGCGCCCCGGAACAGTACACCACATGCAGCTCGACGTTGTAGCGGGTCGCCAGCTCTTCCCACATGGGCAGCCGGTAGGGCGCGGGCTCGTTGGTCACGACCACGCAGCGGATCGGGGAAGGTGCCTTGCTCATGCGATCCCCCAGGCACCTCGCCGCTTGCGCTTGGCAACGGCGGCCTTCTTGTCGGACACCTCGTCCGCGAGGGCGTCAGGAGAAATATGGACCAGCAGCAGGATCATGGCGAGAGGCCAGGTTTTGAGGGCATACAGCGAAACCGCCATCGTCAGGCCCTGCACGATGTACATCGCGAAGGCGATGAAGATCAGGCCCCTGGCCCATTCGCGGCGGCCCTTGGACATGGTGATGCGGTAGACAAGGTACCAGCCGAAGACGTTCATGGCCAGGCCGAAGATGCCCTGTGTGGTGATCTGGTAGAGGAAGTCGTTGTGGGCGCCGTTGGGCTCACCGTCGCTGACGTTCTCCATGTAGATCAGCAAGTCCGCATACAGGCCTTTGCCGAACAGCAGTTCCAGCGGACCGTAGGTGGCCAGGCCATAGCGCAGCAGCACTTCCGCGATCCGGTCGCGGCCCTGCGTGAAGCTGCCCATGTTCGACATGTCGAAGCCCAGGTACTTCTGCGGGTCGTACAGGAACAGGGCCAGGCCTCCCACCAGGCCCAGGAAGGCGGCGTACCCCGCCAGCAGCGCCGGCCGCGTGCCGTTCTTGTAGGCGATGAAGGCCAGCACCAGCGCCATGGTGAGGTAGTTGGCGCGCGAGTTGGCCAGCACCACCATGACCACGGCGATCGCCGCCAGCAACAGGAAATCGAGCGTGGGCTTGTAGCGGTTCCAGGCCGCATAGACCAGCACCGACGCCGCCATGCTGTAGGACAGGTCGGTCTTGAACATGTAGAAGCCCTTGAAGGTTCGGATGCCCCCCCAGTAGACCCACCCGTAGTCGAAGGGCATGAAGGCCGCGTTCACGAGGATGTTGAGTGCCGCGCCCAGCGCCATCGCGAAGGCCAGGCTCTTGTCCTGCGCGGCGATCAGCAGCCCGAAGAAGATGAAGGGACTGACGATCTTGAACACCATTTGTGGGCTGCCGTTCTGCAGGATCATCACCAGGGTCAAGAAGGTGAAGTACAGCATCACGAACACCCACAGCCTCGACTGCAGGTTGTTGACCTCGCCCGGCTGCTGGGCGGTGCGAGTGAAGCCCCGGCCCGTGCGCAGGAAGAACACCCCGAACAGCAGCAGCAGGAAGTACAGGTACTTGACGGAGTTGACCTCGAAGAAGGCGTCCACCCCCGACTTCAATGCGATGGCAAGGAAGATCGGGATGGCGTAGAAGGTCGGCAGTTCAAACTTTTTCATGGGCACTGTCCTTCGGTCATGCCGGCTGGGTGTGCGCGCTCCGCTTGAGCAGGCGCCGCATGCCCAGGAACAACACCAGGGCGTAAGAAGCTTCACCCAGCACCATGCCGGACATCAGCCCGTGTTCGGCATACCGCGTGGCGAGGAGGTACATGAGCGGGACGCTGACCAGGCAACTGGCCGCAGCGGCGTGAAAAGACTGCCGAAAGCGGCCACCGGCGAGCAACACGCCATTGCACACCCCGGACATGCCACTTGCCAAGAAGAAGATTCCCCACCATGCGATATCCACGGCCAGACCGCGGTATTTTTCCCCCAGGACATGCGTTTCCAGGTGGGGGTAGATCAGGATCAGCGCGACGGCGTACACCACGACGATGCCCAGAACGCCGGCCATCGACAGCCAGGTCAGCGTCTGCACGCCGCGGACATTGCCCTGGGCGAGGTTGAGGCTCACGCGCGGGCGGAAGATGTTGGCCCAGGACGCGAAGACCATGCCCAAGGGCGCGGCAAACAACTTGGCAGCCGCCACTTCCGCCGTCGTCTCGGGGCCGACCACGTGCGCGCCGATCAGGAGGTAGCCGTAGCCCGCCGCCCAAGCCACCAGGCCGGCGGGCAGGGACCACTTGGCGTATGGCCACAGTTCCTTCATCAGTGCCCCCCAGGCGCGCCAGCGCAGGGACAGCGACAGGTCGGCCGATTTCAGCCAGGGCAGGGCGCTCAGCCCCCCGGCCAGGGCCATCAGGTACAGGGCCGAAGCCGCCGACAGGCCGTCACCGGCCATCAGCGCGCCCATGCCGGCCAGCAGCGTCGTGACGTAGACGATGTCCTGCCACAGGCACAGGTCGGGCCTCAGGTTGATGAACTGCACGTTGCGCAGGAATTCGCGTATCCACACGCCCACGACCATGAAGCACATCGAGCCCACCAGCGACCATCCCACGCTGTCCATGGCGACGGAAGCGGGCAGCAGCCAGATGACCACGCCACCCGCCAGGGCGATCAGCACGCTCAGCACGTTCTGCAGGCTGAAGTAGGCATTGGCCATGTCATGACGCGCCTGCCCTGTCCGTTGGGGCAGCAGGGTCAGTGCCGTCGTGTTGATCAGGGCCGCCTGCATGGCGATGGTCAGGGCGATGTAGCCCATCAGCTGGCTGTAGGCGTAGTACTCCGTCTTCGCGGCGTAGCGGATGAAGAACAGGCCGATCAGGAAATTGCAGATGCTCAGCAGCGCCTGGTCGATCAGCGAAAAATGCACGCCCTTGAACACCGAATCGTCGTGCACCCGTACCACCTTCGCATCACTGGACATGAAGGCCCTTCATGGGCTGCACGCCGCGCACATCGCGGATGGCGCGATGGTAGATGCCTTCCAGCTGGGCCACATTGTGGCGTGGCGTGTAGCGTGCCTCGTATTCCAGGCGAGCCTGGCGGCCCATCTCCAGCATGGCTTGCGGATGCTCCAGCGCCCAGCGGATGCGCTCGGCCAGTTCGGCCCCGTTGCCCGGTTCGAAGAGCAGGCCGGTGCGGCCCTCCTGCACGAGCTCCTGCAGGGAGCCATGCCGGCTGCCGATCACCGGCACACCGCAGGCATAGGCCTCGACCAGCGTGCGCGGGAAACCTTCGTAGCAGGTGCTGGGCAGCAGCAGGAACGCGGTGCGCGACATGCGCTCGAGCACCTCGGGGAATGGCCGCGCGCCCAGCCAGGCGTCGCCGGCAACCTCGTGCACGTCCTTTTCCAGGGGGCCGCTGCCGATGATGTTCAGGCCGTGTGTCGGCAAGGCCTTCATGGCTTCCACCAGGGTCGCCACACCCTTTTCGACGGAGAGTCGCCCCACATACAGCCCACCGGAGCGGTTGGACCAGTCCGGCTGCGCCAGCTGATCGACGAAATTCGGCTTGATGTCGATGCGCTCTGCTGGCAGTCCACCCGCGATGAACTTCCCGCGGCAGAACTCGTTGAGGGCGATGTAGCGCGTCACCTTGTGGCGCCAGGTTCCGAGGCCCTTGTGCAGGGTCACCATGGCCGCCACGGCCCCACTTTGAACGGCCGACTCCCGGTAGCAGCGGTGCCGCACCGCCGGCCAGGGGATCGTCCGGCCCAGGCAGTCCTCGCAGACATGGCCATCGCGCAGAAAGGTGGCCTGAGGGCACAGAAGCCGGAAGTTATGCAGCGTCTGCACCACCGGGATCCCGGCCCGGTTCGCGGCCCAGAACACAGAGGGCGAGATCAGTGGCAGCGTGTTGTGGACGTGGATCACGTCGGGCCGGAACGTGTCGATGCGGGCCTGCAGGGCGCTCATCGTCGGTGTGGACCACAGCGTCTGCTGGGCGACCTGCAGCGTCGACATGCCCTTCACGTCGTCGTTGTGGCGGATCCAGAGTTCGACCTCATGGCCGTGCTGGCGCAGCAGGGCCACTTCAGCTTCGACCACGCTGTCTTCTCCGCCGCGCAACTGGTAGGCGTTGTGAGCCACCAGTACCCGCAGCGGGGCAGCCGTCCCACGCTCGCGATCAATCATGTCGCGATCATTCGTAATGGTCGTAGGCCTTGAAGCCGGCGATCTTGACCAGGCTGTCGCGTTTGGCCGAGGCATAGTCGCTCTGCACCATCTCGGCCACCAGCTTGGGCAGCGTGATCTTGGGCGTCCAGCCCAGCTTCTGCTTGGCCTTGGTCGGATCGCCCAGCAGCGTCTCCACCTCGGTGGGGCGGTAGTAGCGCGGGTCCACCCGCACGATCACATCGCCCACCTTGCACTTGGCCAGCAGCTCGCCGTTCACCGGCTCGACCTTCACGACCTTGCCCACCTCGGCCTCGGCCTCGCCCTCGAAGGCCAGCGTGATGCCCAGCTCCTTGGCAGAGAACTCCACGAACTGGCGCACGCTGAACTGCACGCCCGTGGCGATCACGAAGTCTTCCGCGTGGTCCTGCTGCAGCATCAGCCACTGCATCTCGACGTAATCCTTGGCATGGCCCCAGTCGCGCAGCGCGCTCATGTTGCCCAGGTGCAGGCTCTCTTGCAGGCCCAGCGCGATGCGGGCGATGGCGCGCGTGATCTTGCGGGTGACGAAGGTCTC
>DXIO01000016.1 GCA_019112875.1 Candidatus Aquabacterium excrementipullorum | reverse complement strand
CCGGCCGGCAGCGCCAGGGCGGCCAGCCCAAGCAGGTTGACGAAGTTGGTGTACGTGCCCAGTTGCGCGTTGCGGCCCACCGGGTCGGCGGCCAGGGCCTCGTGCGTGGGGTGCGTGGGCGCGGTGGGCACCAGCAGCAGGTCGATGGTCTGCCAGGTCGGCGCGGTCTGCGCGGCCAGCGTCTTCATGCGGTAGAGCGCATCGAAGGCATGGGCCGCGTCGTGCTTGCGGGCCTGCTCGACGATGCCGCGCACGACGGGGTTCATCGCATCGGCCTGCTGCTCGATGAAGCCACGGATGGCGGCGTAGCGCTCGGCCACCCAGGGGCCTTCGTACAGCAGGCGGGCCACGGCCAGGAAGGGCGTCAGGTCCACCGACACGAACTCGACGCGCCAGGGGCGGCCTTCGGCATCCTTGAGGTTCGACCATTGCGCCTTGGCCTGCTCGAAGGCGTAGGCATAGGCCTCGTCGCCGAAGAACTCGGGCGCGGTGGGCACGCCCACGCGCAGCGCTTGCTGGCTGGGCCAGCGCGGGGGCTGGAGGTTGAAGGTGTTGAACACGGGCGCGCCGGCCTCGGGGCCTTCCATCACGGCCAGCACGCGAGCGGCATCCGTCGCGGTGAGCGCGAAGATGGAGACGCAATCGAGCGTGAGGCAGGCGGGCAGCACGCCGGTGGTGGGCGCCAGGCCCGGCGTGGGTTTGAGGCCCACCAGGTTGTTGAAGCCGGCGGGCACGCGGCCGGAGCCGGCGGTGTCGGTGCCCAGCGAGAAGCACACCTCGCCGCGCGCCACCGCCACCGCCGAGCCGGAGCTGGAGCCGCCGCTGACGTGCTGCTCACTGAAGGTGCTCGATGGCGCGCCATAGGGCGAGCGGGCGCCCACCAGGCCGGTGGCGAACTGATCCAGGTTGGTCTTGCCGACGACGATGGCGCCCGCGTCCATCAGGCGCTGCACCACGGTGGCCGAACGCTCCGGCGTGAAGGCGAAGGCCGGGCAGGCGGCCGTGGTGGCCATGCCGGCAACGTCGATGTTGTCCTTGACGGCGAAGGGGATGCCGAACAGCGGGAGGGTGTCGGGCGACTGGCCTTGCAGGCGGCTCAGTTGTTCGAGCAATTGGGCCTCGGTGGCGCGGCTGATGAAGGTGGGGTCGGCAGGCGCGATGGCGTCGGAATGGCCTGCCAACGCGATGAAGGGCGCCAGCACCTCGGCCGGGGTGGTGCGGCCCTCACGGTAAGCAGCCAGCAAGGCCGCGATGGTGAAGGGCTTGGTGGAGTCGGCTTGGGATGGCATCGTCATCAGCGTGTGGTGTTGTGTAGGGTCGTCGTCTCGCGTGTATCGGGTGCGAGGCATCAATCAGCGAGAGAGGCGATCAATGCATCGGCCGGGGCCGTCCAGCCCACGATGGCGCCTTGCGCGCGGATCATGGCCAAGGTCGCCTCCTTGAAGGCGGGGAAGTAGCTCTCCGTGCCGTCCTCGACCAGCAGGCAGTCGTAGCCCCGGTCGTTGGCCTCGCGCATCGTGGTCTGCACGCAGACCTCGGTGGTCACGCCCATCACGACCAGGTGCGTGATGCCGCGCGCGGTGATCTCGTCCGTCAGGCCCGTGGCGTAGAAGGCGCCCTTGCCGGGCTTGTCGATGACGAGTTCACCATCGATGGGCGCCAGCTCGTCGATGATGGCGTTGCCGGGCTCGCCCGCGATCAGGATGCGGCCCATGGGGCCTTCATCGCCAATACGCAGGGTGGGCGCGCCGCGCAGGCGCTTGGCTGGCGGGCAGTCGGACAGATCGGGCGCATGGGATTCTCGCGTGTGCACGACGAAGCCGCCCACGGCGCGCCAGGCGTCGAGCACGCGGCGCACGGTGGGCACGATGGCCTGCAGCAGCGACACGTCGTTGCCCAGCGTTTCGCCGAAGCCGCCGGGCTCGACGAAATCACGCTGCATGTCGATGATGACCAGCGCCGTCTTGCCAATGGCGAAGGGGTAGTCGAAGGGCTGCGCGGCCACGGTGCGTGGCTTGAGCAGCGACTGGGTGCTGACGATGTCGGCGAGTTCGGCGTTCATGCGGCCACCTCGATGGCGGCGCCGCCGGGCAGGGTGGGGGGTGTCACGGGGGATGTGCTCTTGCGTGTGGGTTGATCGGGCGGGCCGCCCTCGGGCGCTTCATCGTGATCGTGGTGATGGCCACCGGCCATGTAGGCGCCCAGCACGCGACGGTCGGCGCCCTTGGCCTGGCATTCGTGCACCAGGCGGCCTTCGCTCATCACCACGATGCGGTCGGCCAGCTTGAGCAGCTCGTCCAGATCCTCGCTGACCAGCAGCACGGCGCCACCGGCATCGCGCACCTTGCGGATGCGGGCGTGGATCTCGGCCACGGCGGCGAAGTCCAGG
Source organism: Candidatus Aquabacterium excrementipullorum (assembly GCA_019112875.1). Lineage (GTDB taxonomy): Bacteria > Pseudomonadota > Gammaproteobacteria > Burkholderiales > Burkholderiaceae_C > Aquabacterium > Aquabacterium excrementipullorum. Next base: position 17,953 of record DXIO01000016.1, on the reverse strand, counting down.
CCGAACACGGGGTTGGACACCAGCAGCACATCGACCTGGCCTTCGAGCTCGCGGGCCAGCACGGCACGCTGCACGTTGCCGCCGGAGAGCGACTTGATCGGCGCGTTCTCGCCCTGCGTCTTCACGCGGTATTCGGCGATCAGGCGGCGAGCGCTTTCGCGCAGCACGCCGGGGCTCATCCAACCCAGGCGCGACACGGGCGCCTGGTCGAAGCGGCGCAGGCCCATGTTGAGCGCCACGCTCAGGTCGCCCACGCAGGCGTTGCGCAGCGGCTCTTCGGGCAGGCTGCGCACGTTCAAGCGCTGGTTCTGCGCGCGTCTGGCCAGGTAGCGTTCGGTGCCGATGTGCACCTCGCCGGCCTCGCGTTCGCGCTGACCGACGAGCGATTCCATCAATTCGCGCTGGCCGTTGCCCGAGACGCCGGCAATGCCGAGGATCTCGCCACGGCGCACCTCCAGGCTCAGGTCGTGCACGGCGCGCTCGCCGCGGTCACCGCCGACACACAGCTTGCTCACGCGCAGCACGGCAGGGCCAGAGGGCGCCTCGTGCACAGGCGCGACCTCGGCATGCGTGGCGCCGCTGTCATCCAGCACCTCGGCCATCGCGGGAGATTCGGCGGCAGCGGTTCGCGGCACCGTGTCGGCCTTGGCCGCGCTGGCTTCGCCCACCATGGCGGCGGCCAGTTCGGCCGGCGTGGTGTCCGACACGCGCACGCTGGTCATCAGCGCGCCACGGCGCAGCACGCTCACGTCGTCGGCCACGTCCATCACTTCGCGGAACTTGTGCGTGATCATGATGATGGAGGTCTCGCCCGCATGCGCACGGTCGCGCAGCAGGCCCAGCACCTCGTCGGCTTCCTGCGGGGTCAGCACCGAGGTGGGCTCGTCCAGGATCAGCAGGCGCGGCTTGAGGTAGAGCTGCTTGAGGATCTCCAGCTTCTGCTTCTCGCCAGCGGACAGGTCCATCGGGCGCGCATCGAGATCCAGCTTGAAGGGCGTGGTCGCCATGAACTGCGCCAACTCTTCGCGCACCTGATTCCAGGGCACGATGGCCGGCAGCGTGCCTCGCGCGAGCAGCAGGTTCTCGGCCACCGTCATGCCGGGCACGACGGTGAAGTGCTGGTACACCATGCCGATGCCCAGGTTGCGTGCGACCACCGGCGAGGTGATGGCGTGCTCGCGGCCGTCGATCATCACGGCGCCCTCCTCGGCCTGGTGGTAGCCGACCACGGCCTTGACCAGCGTGCTCTTGCCCGCGCCATTCTCGCCCAGCAGCGCGTGCACGGTGCCGGGGCGCACGTCGATGGAGACGGCGTCCAGCGCGGTGAAGCTGCCGAAGCGCTTGGTGAGCTGGTAGGTGGACAGGGCCAGGGCGCCTGTTTTCGGGGGGACGGGGTCAAGCGGAACTGTCATCTTTAGCTCCTGCGGAGGGTGAGAGGGAGTCCGGCGTGTCCGAGCAGACGGCCCGAAGGCGTCTGATCAAGGCGCAAAGCGCAGCCGTAGCTCGGGCTACGGCGAGCATTTGCAACGCTGAGCAAGCGGTTTCGGGCTGGATGAGCGGGCATGTTGGACTTCCTCTCACCCTCTTAGGCCTGCATCTCACGGCGGAAGACTTCGAGCGTGCGCGCCTTCACGCGCACGAACTCGGGGTCGGACATGGTCTCGGGCACGCGCGGGCGGGCCAGCGTGAAGGGCACGATCTCGGCGATGCGCGTGGGCCGGCGCGTGAGCAACAGGATCTCGTCGGCCAGGAAGACGGCGTCCTCCAGGTCGTGCGAGACGATCACCATGGTCACGCCCGTGGCCAGGTGGGCCTCCTGCAGCTTTTCGCGGATGAACAACGTCATCTCGAAATCCAGCGCGGAGAAGGGCTCGTCCAGGAACATGACCTCGGGACGGGGCGCAAGGGCACGCATGATGCACACGGTCTGCATCTGGCCGCCGGACAACTCATACGGGTAGCGGGCCAGGTCGAAGCGGATCTCGAAGAGCTTGATCAGCTCGTCGACGCGGGCCTGCACCTCGGCCTCTTTCATGCCCTGGCGGCGCAGGGGGTAGGCGATGTTGTCGCGTGCGGTGATCCAAGGGAACAGCGCGTCGCGGTAGTTCTGAAACACATAGCCGATCTTGGTCTCCTTCAGCGTCTTGCCATCGAAGAGGATCTGGCCCTTGTCCAGCGGGATCAGGCCCGCGATCATGTTCATCAGGGTGGACTTGCCGCAGCCGTTGGGACCGAAGATCGAGACGATCTTGCTGCGCGGTAGGTCGAGGTTGAAGTCCGTGTACAGCGGCTTTCCAGCGAAGGATTTGCACAGGCCACGGACTGTGACGTGGGGGCGTGCTGTGGCGGCCTCTTGCTGCGGCACCTGGGGTTCGATGGCTAGGGCGACGGCGCTCATGGAGTTGTCCTTTTTGACGGGCTGTGGCGCTGGTTGAAGGCCGCTTTGTGTTGGTGGGTCGCGCGGCGAAGTCGAAGCAGGCAGTGGGGTACACGACTCCGCTCATGTCCTCCGGCCGGGCTTCGCCCGACCTCCCCCTTTACTTCGCTCCGCCGTGCACCCCACTGCCTTCTTCTTTCACCGCGCTGGTGGTGAGAAGAGGATGAATTGCGGCCTTCGCCGCAATTCATCCTCAGGCCTTCGCTGCGCGAAGGCCCTGCCAGAGCGCGGCTAAGCCGCTTGGCGTGGGTGGCCGGCATAGCGAAGTAAAGGAGGAGGTCGGGCGTAGCCCGGCCGGGGGACATGAGCGACGCCGGCCACCCACGCCAAGCGGCCTGCTCAAGCGGCGGCAACCCCATGAATTTCATGCCTTGCCACTCCAATGAACGACCTTCTTCTCAATGAGCAGGAAAGCCAGATTCAACAGATAGCCCAACGCACCCGTGATCAGGATCGACGTGTACATGTCCTTCACGTTGAACACCTGCTGCGCATCGATGATCCGATGCCCCAGCCCCGTCTCCGAGCCAATGAACATCTCCGCCACGATCACGATCACCAGCGACATCGACACCCCCGTGCGCAAACCAACAAAGGTCTGCGCCAGGCTCTCCATCAGCATCACGTCCTTGAACACATGCCAGCGCGACACCCCCATGATCTGTGCCGCCATCACACGCGTTTTCTTCGCGTTCATCACCCCGTAGGCGCTGTTGAACAGCACCAACAGCACCGCGGCAAACGCGGCGATGGCGATCTTGTTGGCATCGGTGATGCCGAAGATCAGCAGGAACAGCGGGATCAGCGCCGACGAGGGCGTGGAGCGGAAGAAGTCGATCAGGAACTCCACGCTGCGGTAGGCCGACACCGAACTGCCCAGCATCACCCCCAACGGCACACCGATGGCCACGGCGATGCCGAAGGCCACCATGGTGCGGTAGAAGGTCGCCAGGAAATCGACCTTGATCGAGCCCGACACGATGCTGTCCCACAGGTGCATCAGCGTCTCGCCGGGTGGCGGCAGCAGCACCGGCTTGATCCACTGCGCCGCGATCACCAGCTCCCACACCGCGAACAGCAGCAGGGGGCCGATCAGCGGCAGCAGGCGCGGATCGAAGACACGGTCAAGGGGCTTGGGGATCATGGCGCACTCCCAGGCATCAGGCCGTGTAGATCAGCGGCTTGACGGGCACCGCGCGCGAGAAGATCTTGCGCTCGGTGAACACGTCGAAGAACTTCTGGAAGTAGCCCAGATCCGAAGCGCTGAACTCGTTGTACATCGTGAAGCCCGACAGCGGCACCTCCTGCACCAGCGAGGCGTCGATGGCGGTGAAGCCGTCGATGTGCTTGCGCACCTCGGCCGGGTTCTTGCGCACGAAGTCCACCGCGCGGGCGTAGGCGGCGATGTACTTCTTGGCGTCGTCAGGGCGCTCCTTCAGGAAGGCGCTGGTCACGCTGGCCGAGCCGCCGAACCAGGGCGCATCGGCCGCGCCCAGCACGTACTTGCTGATCACGCCGTTCTCCAGCACGCGGGTCAGGCCCTTCAGGCGGCCCGCCGTGCCCGTGGGCTCCAGCGTGTAGACGGCATCGAGCTGGTCGGCCGCCAGCGCCGGCACGTGCTGGCCGATGGGCAGCTCGATCACCTTTGGATCGGTGATGCCGTTCTTTTCAAGAATGATCTTGGCCAGCGTCACGTTCTGGATGCCGGGGCCCGAGGCCACGCGCTTGCCCTTGAGCTCGGCGATGGACTTGATCGGGCTGTGCAGCGGCACCACGAACTGGTCCAGCACCAGCTTGTGGTTCGAGGGGTTGGAGCAAATGATCTTGAAGAGGCCCGGCGAAGTGATCTCGGCCAGGCCCAGCGCGGCCGAGGCCGTGCCGTTGGCCGAGCCGTGCACGCGGCCAGCGATCATGGCCTCGGCCACCTGCTGGGCGCTGGCGAACTTCACGCCTTCCACGTTCAGGCCGGCCTCCTTGAAGAAGCCGCGCTCCAGCGCGGTGTACAGCGGCAGGCCCGAGGCGATGGGCCAGAAGCCGATCATGATCTTGTCGCCATTGGCACGGGCGGCGGGCAGGCCACTGCCCAGGGCGATGGCGGCGGCGCCGGCCTGCAGGAACTGGCGGCGGTCGGAACGGGGCTTGCTGGATTCAGTCATGGGGTAAGGTCAACGTGTTGAAGCTGGATGTGCCGTACGCGGTGATCACAGGCTTTCAAGCGCCTTGATCACCGCCTTCGAATCAGAGACCGCGCCGAACACGCCGCCCTGCATCTTGATCATCGAGAAGGCCTGCGCGTGGTTGGCCGGGTCGGTGGCGCCGGTGCAATCGGTCAGCATCACGCACTCGAAGCCACGGTCGTTGGCCTCGCGCATGGTGGTGTGCACGCATACATCCGTGGTGATGCCGGTGAGGATCAGGTTGCGGATGCCCTTGGTATTGAGGATCAGCTCCAGATCGGTCGCGCAGAACGAGCCCTTGCCCGGCTTGTCGATGATGGGTTCGCCATCGATGGGGTAGAGCTCGGGGATGATGTCCCAGCCCGGCTCGCCACGCACCAGGATACGGCCACACGGGCCCACATCGCCGATGCCCACGCCATCCGTGCCGATCTGGCGCGAGCGCCACCGCTTGTTGGCCGGCAGGTCGCTCAGGTCGGGCCGGTGGCCTTCACGCGTGTGGATCACCAGCATGCCCACCTTGCGGGCCGCGGCCAGCAGCGCCTTGATCGGCTCGATCGGCGCGCGTGTCAGCGACAGGTCGTAGCCCATCTTGTCGACATAGCCGCCCACGCCGCAAAAATCGGTCTGCATGTCGATGATGACCAGCGCCGTGTTCGAGGGCTGCAGATCGCCGTTGTAGGGCCAAGCGTAGGGTTGCGATTCGATGAAGGTGGTCATGCTGCTTCCTTGATGCCCGCCACCGGCGTGGCGTTGGAACCGTTGAACAAAGACGCCTGCGCGGGCGTGTCCAGCAAGTTGGTCTCGTTGCCCTGGAAGGCGCGCGTGGGCGATGCGAACCCGCACGATTGGCCATCGGTGTGCTCCACCTGGGCTTCCCATGGCAGCTCGAAGCTGCCGTCCACCATGTCCTGCATGAAGGTGTAGGGGCAGTCCTGCGCGCCGCCTTTCACCGCCACGTAGCCGCGGTGATAGAGCTGGTAGATGTTGTTCTCGACGCCCCAGTGCGCGCGGGCCTCGCGGATCAGGTCAGGGCGGATCTCGGCGCACACGATCTCGTCAGGGCGGCCACCACCCTGCGCTATCACGGTGCCGTCGAAGCTGCACACCATGGCCTCGCCCATCGAATCGAAGGTGCCGTCGCTGCCGCACAGGCACACGCTGGCCGTGGCCATCAGGTTCTGGAAGGCATTGGCCTGGTTGGTGATCTGCCAGGCATGGCGGATGGGGGCGGTGTAGCCCGCCGTGCGGATCATCAGCTCGGCGCCCTTGTAGGCGCACTCGCGCGCCATCTCGGGGAACATGCCGTCGTGGCAAATGATCAGGCCAAGCTTCAAGCCCTTGGGTCCGTCGATCACGGGGATGCCCATGTTGCCGGGCTCCCAGGGCTCGACCGGCACCCAGGGGTGGAACTTGCGGTAGTACAGCTTGATCACGCCCTGGTCGTCGATGATCAGGCCGGTGTTGTACGGGTTGCCTTGCGGGTTCTTCTCCATGATGGAGAAGCAGCCCCAGATGCGGTGTTCGATGCAGGCCTCGCGGAAGGCCGCCACCTCGGGACCGTCCAGCGTCACCATCAGCTCGTCGGCCGTGCTCATCGACAGGCCGTGCAGCGAGTATTCAGGGAACACCACCAGGTCCATGCCCGGGTAGCTGCGGCGGGCCTTGCCCACCATGGCCACGATGCGCTCCTTCTGCGATGCCAGTTGCGCGGGCGTGTCCACCACGGGCAGCTGCAACTGCACCATGCCGACCACCACGCCGTTCGGGGTCTTGTTCAATCCGCTCAAGCCGCTCATCGCGAGCTCCTTCTCGTCATGTGTCGCTCACGCCACCAGGCCGCTGCACGCCGTGATCAGCGCGACACGTTCAGTTCCATCGGCGCGCCCTGCAGCGAGCGCTTGGGGCTGCAGGTCCAGATCAGGATCAGCAGCGTCAGCGCATAGGGCACCGCGTTGAAGAGGTGGTAGCCGGCGCTGATGCCCACCGACTGCAAGGCCGGGCCCAGAGCGCCCGCGCCACCGAACAGCAGCGCCGCGCCCAGGCAGGCCACCGGCCGCCACCGCGCGAAGATCACCAGCGCCACCGCGATCAGGCCCTGCCCGCTGGACAGGCCTTCGTTCCAGCTGCCGGGGTAGTACAGCGACAGCGATGCGCCGCCCATGCCCGCGATGAAACCACCCACCGTGGTGGCCAGCACGCGCACGGTGTTGACGGAATAGCCCAGCGCCCGCGCCGCATCGCTGCTGTCACCGGCCATGCGCACGATCAGGCCCCAGCGCGTGTTGGCGAAGGCCCAGGCCATCAGCACGGCCAGCAGCACGCCGATCGGGAACAACGCGTTGATGCGCAGTGCCGCCTGCACCTGCGCCGAATCGCTCCACAGGCCCAGATCGATCGACGGGATCTGCGGGGCCTGCGGCTGGATCAGCGGCTTGCCCAGGTAGAAGGCCAGGCCGGATCCCAGCAGCATCAGCGCGATGCCGGTGGCGATGTCGTTCACGCGCGGCAGCGAGCACAACAGCCCATGCAGCATGGCCAGCATCGCGCCGACCACACCGGCCAGCAGCACGCCCAGCCACACATTGCCCGTGAGGTAGCTGCCGCCGAAGCCCGCCATGGCCGACAGCACCAGCACGCCCTCGAGCCCCAGGTTGATGCGGCCGGATTTCTCCGTCAGGCACTCGCCCAGGCTCACGAAGAGGAAGGGCGTGCCCACGCGGATCGCGCCGCCCAGCACGGCCAGGGCCACGTCGCCCCAGATGTCGATGCTCATCACGCGGCCTCCTGCTGGGCCACCACGGGGGCGGCGTTGTTGACGGTGGGGGAAGACGAAGGAGATGCAGGCGAAGCCGATGCGCTCGGTGGCGTCGTGGCCGCAGGCGCCGGCGAACGGCCTCGCCACAGCTCACCGATCCGGCCCCGCAGCGCCTCGCTCGCCAGGATCAACACGAAGGCGAAGCCCTGCAGCACCAGTACCGAGGCATCGGGCAGGTCCAGCCGGCGCTGCAGCAGGCTGCCCGCCGCGCCGAAACCGCCGAACAGAATCGCCACCGGGATCACCGCGATGGGGTTGTGCCGCGCCACGAAGGACACCAGGATGCCCGTGTAGCCCAGGCCCGCCATCAGCGAGGCATTGGCGTTGGTGTGCACCGCCGCCACCTCGATGGCGCCAGCCAGGCCCGCGCTGCCACCGCCCACGGCGCAGGCCGTGATCACCAGCGCGGGCACGGGCAGGCCCACCAGCCGCGCGGCGCGGGCATTGCCGCCCACCACGCGGGTCGAAAAACCATGCGTGGTGCCGAACAGCCAGATGCCGGCCAGCACGCACGCCACCACGCCCCACACCAGGCCCCAGTGCACCTCATAGCCCGGGATCAGGCCCAGCAGATTGCTCTCGGGCAGCGGCAAGGTGGATGGCTTGTTGAGGCTGGAAGGATCCCGCATGGGCCCTTCCACGAAATGCTTGAACAGGCCGATGGCAAGGTAGCCCATCAGCAACGAGCTGATCGTCTCGTTCACACCGCGGTACTGCCGCAGTACGCCCACCAGCGCGATCCACGCCGCGCCGCACAGCGCGCCCGCGGCCAGCACCATCGCGGTGCCGGCCACGCCCGCGGGCGGTGTGAACAGGTAAGGCAAGGCCGCGCAGCCCAGACCACCCAGCACCAATGCGCCCTCGCCGCCGATCACCATCAGCCCCGCGCGCTGCGGCACGGCCACGCACAGCGCGGTCAGCATCAGCGGCGCGGCGCGTTGCAGGGTGTTCTGCCACGAGAAGGCATCGCCGAACGCGCCCTTGAACAGCAGCACCCAGGTCTCCACCGGCGAGGTGCCGCCCAGCCATACGAAGAAGCCGAACAGCAGCACCGCGCCGGCCAGCGCCAGCAGCGGCAGGCCGATGGATTCCAGGGCCGGGCCCCAGGCCGATGGCCCCTTGGCGGCCATGGCAGGCGGTGTCGATGCGGTGCTCATGGCAGTGCTCATGACGGGCGGCCTTTCGATCTGGGGTGCGATCAAGCGGGGTGCTTGCAAGGATCAGACCTTGCCGATGACGCCTTCGACCAGGTAGTTCATGCCTTCCAGCACCGGGTCGATCTGCTTGACAGTGGTGCCCTTGGGGATCACGACCTTGCCGGTGTTGTCCTTGAGCTCGCCCGTGAAGATCTCGAACTCGTCCTTGAGCATCTTGGCCTTGATGGCATCGGCCGCCTTGCGCGCGCCTTCGGGCACCATCGGGCCGTAGGCCGAGGTCTTCACGAAGCCTTCCTTCAGGCCGCCGCGCAGGAAGTTCGGGTGGGGCTTGCCGGTGCGCGCGGCCTCCACGATCTGCTTGTAGGGCGTGATCCAATTCCACTCGGCGCCGGTGAGGTAGGCGTTGGGCGCGAGCTTGGCCTGGCTGGCGTGGTAGCCGCAGACGAACTTGCCGCGCTTGGCGGCCGTCTCCACCACCACCTTGGGGCCGTCCACGTGCATCGTGAACACGTCCACGCCCTGGTCGGCCAGGCTGTTGGTGGCTTCGGCCTCCTTCACGGGCATGGACCAGTCACCGGTGAAGATCACGGAGCAGGTGATCTCGGGGTGCACCGACTTGGCCCCCAGCGTGAAGGCGTTGATGTTGCGCAGCACCTGCGGGATGGGCTTGGCCGCCACGAAGCCGATCTTCTTCGACTTGGTCATGTGGCCGGCGATCACGCCGTTGAGGTACTGGCACTCGTCGATGTAGCCGAAGAAGCTGCCCACGTTCTTGGGGTGCTTGGCCGCATCCCACATGCCACCGCAGTGCGAGAAGCGCACGTCGGGGTTCTTCTTGGCCACATCCAGGATGTGCGGGTTGAAGTAGCCGAACGAGGTGGGGAACAGCAGCGCGGCGCCGTCCTGCGAGATCATGCCCTGCATGGTCTTCTGCACGGCCTGGGTCTCGGGCACGTTCTCTTCGGCCACGATCTTGATGCCAGGCAGCTTCTTGATCTCGGATGCCGCCTCGTAGTGCGACTGGTTGTAGCCGAAATCGTCCTTGGGGCCCACGTAGATCATGCCGATGGTGAGCGGCTTCTGCGCACGCGCCAGCAGCGGCAGGCCACCCAGCGAGGCCATCGCCCCGGCCGCGCCCACGTTCTTGATCCACGACCGACGATTCCAGTGATCCATTGACATGCTTGCTCCTTGCACCAGGGGGGTGCGACCAGTGATGTACACACTGGTATACAAGCATGGCCCGTGCCAGAAGCCGACAAACTGATCAAACACCGGCAACGCAGCGGAAGCCCTGCCGGCATTGACCGCAAGCCACGGCAGCAAGCGCGCCCTCCCCCTCCACTCACGGGGGAGACGCCTGAATCCCTGCCAAATCCCCCACACCCGCTCGGAAATCCCCCCCACAAGCGCCCAACGCTGGGGTATAAATGCGGCCAATTCGAACGCCCGTTTGAAAAGAACGATCGTTCGAAACGAGTTGATCCCCGCCGGCGGGCTGCCGGATGCGTTTTCACATGGTGGCGGAGCCTGGCTGGCCCCGCCCGCTGACCCGAGGTGACATATGCCGCAGTACAAGGCCCCTTTGCGTGACGTCAAGTTCCTGCTCAACGAGGTGTTCGACTACCCCGCCCACTACGCCAGCCTGTCCAACGGCGGCGAGGCCACGCCCGACATGGTCGATGCCATCCTCGAGGGCTGCGCCACGTTCTGCGAAGAGATCCTGTCGCCCATCAACCATTCCGGCGACCTGGAAGGCTGCCACTTCGAAAACGGCAACGTGACCACGCCCAAGGGCTTCAAGGAAGCCTACGCCGAGTACGTGGCCGGCGGCTGGCAGGGTCTGTCGCACCCGACCGAGTACGGCGGCCAGGGCCTGCCGATGTCGCTGAACCTGATGAAGTCGGAAATGATGGGCACGGCCAACTGGTCGTTCACCATGTACCCTGGCCTGAGCCTGGGCTGCATGAACACCGTCATGCAGTACGGCAATGAAGCCCAGAAGAACACCTACCTGCCCAAGCTGGTCTCCGGCGAGTGGACGGGCACCATGTGCCTGACCGAGCCCCAGTGCGGCACCGACCTGGGCCAGGTCAAGACCAAGGCCGAGCCCGTGGGCGACGGCAGCTACAAGATCACCGGCACCAAGATCTTCATCTCCGCCGGCGAGCACGACCTGTCCGAGAACATCATCCACATCGTGCTGGCCCGCCTGCCCGATGCGCCCAAGGGCACACGCGGCATCTCGCTGTTCATCGTGCCGAAGTTCCTGGTCAACGCCGATGGCTCCGTGGGCCCGCGCAACCCCGTGGTCTGCGGCTCCATCGAGCACAAGATGGGCATCCGCGCCTCGGCCACCGCCGTGCTGAACTTCGACGAAGCCATCGGCTACCTGATCGCCGAGCCCAACAAGGGCCTGGAAGCGATGTTCACCTTCATGAACACCGCCCGCATCGGCACCGCCGTGCAGGGCGTGGCCCACGCCGAGCTGTCCTACCAGGGCGCCCTGCCCTACGCCAAGGAGCGCCGCTCCATGCGCGCCCTGTCGGGCAAGAAGGACGCGGATCAGGTCGCCGACGCGCTGATCTGGCACGCCGACGTGCGCCGCATGCTGCTGACGCAGAAGGCCGTGGCCGAAGGCGGCCGCTCGATGATCTACCACGCTGCCAAGCTGGCCGACAACATGGTCAACGGCATCCTGGAAGGCAACCAGGCCAAGTACGAGGACTACGACAACCAGCTGGGCTTCTACACCCCGATCCTGAAGGGCTTCCTGACGGAGATGGGCCTGGAGTCGGCCAACCTGGGCATGCAGGTGTTCGGTGGCCACGGCTACATCAAGGAGCACGGCATGGAGCAGATCGCCCGCGACGCGCGCATCTCCACGCTGTACGAAGGCACGACAGGCATCCAGGCACTCGACCTGCTGGGCCGCAAGGTGCTGCTGCAGACCCGCGGCAAGTGCATCAAGGAGTTCACCAACGAGGTGATCGGCTTCGCCAAGGGCCACGCCTTCAGCGGCGGCCCGCTGGGCTCGATGGCCCGCGCGCTGATCCGCCGTTCGCTGCAGTGGAAGTGGGCGACGCTGCGCATCATGCTGCGCGCCGCCAAGGACCGCGACACCGTCAGCAGCTCCAGCTACGACTTCCTGATGTTCTCGGGCTTCGTGATGCTGGGCTACTTCTGGCTGCAACAGGCTGTGGTCGCTTCCGAGAAGCTGGCCAAGGGCGGCAAGGAAACGCCGGAGTTCTACAAGTCCAAGATCCAGACGGCCGAGTTCTACTTCGAGCGCCTGCTGCCCCGCGCCGACGGCCACCGCAAGGCCATGCTGGCCACCAGCGTGTCGACGATGGCGATGGACAACGAGCACTTCGTGATGGGCTGATCGCGGCTCGCTGCCGGTGGGCTCGCGCCGACCGGCAGCGGCATGCAAAAAGGGCTTCCCTCGGGAAGCCCTTTTTCATTGGCGAATGTCGGCGTCAAGGCCGCATCAGGCCGCCCGAGATCAAGCCGCCCAGTGCTGCTTCATGAAATCAGCCTGGCGCTGCAAGGCCTGGTCCGAACTCGGCAGCAACCCCGCGTGCGACTGGAACACGTGCCAGCGCTTGAGGTAGATCTCCAGCTCGGCATGGCGGCCGGCGCGCGTGGCGGCCTCGACGATCCAATGCGAATCGTCGTAGAGCACCTCGTCCTCGCCGACCTGGATCAGCGAGGGCGGCAGCTCGGACAGGTCCACCGCCTTGGGCGTGCCCAGCGGGTGGTCGTGCGGCGCGTTGTACCAGCCCAGCACCTGCTGGCCCCAGGCCGGGCGGATCAGCGGATCGCGGTGCGCGCGTGTGTGGGCGCTTTCGAGCGTCGCCAGCTCCGTGCTCACCACGGGTGACATCATCACCAGCACGCCCGGCTGCGGCAGGCCCTGCTGGCGCAGCGCAGCGGGCACCATGTAGGTCAGGTTGCCCCCGGCCGAATCACCGGCGATGGCGATGCGATCGGGCGAGAAGCCTTCGGCCAGCAGCTGCTTGTAGGCCGCCACGCCATCGTCGATCTGCGCCGGGAACTGGTGCTCCGGCGTGCGGCGGTAGTGCGGCACCAGCACCAGCGCACCCGTGAGCGCGGCCAGGCGGGTGGTGATGCTGCGGTGCGTGCGCGGGCTGCCCACGCAGAAGGCGCCGCCATGCATGTACAGGATGGCGTGGCGCGGCTGGGCCACGGCCTTGGACGTGACGCGCTCGATCTCCAGCGCGCCGATGCGGTCCTTGGCCACGCGGGCGCGGCCATCCTGCGGCATGAGGACCGAACCGATGTGCAGGGCAGCGCGCTGCGTGCCCACGTTCCAGGGTGGCCCCAGGAAAGGCTTGAGCGTGGTCACCAGGGCACCGCGCAGCAAGGCCCCCAGCAGGCGCTCCTTGGCCCCCTTGGGCGGCAGGTACTGGCGGATGATGGGCGAGGCGTTCACAGGGGCGGGCGTGTTCTTCACGGCGTGCAAAGTGGCGGGCATGGCATCACCCCATCATTTTCTTGAAGAAGTAGGTCACGAAGGGCTGGTAGCCCGCGCCGACGATGCGCACGAACTTGTCGAGGAACACGGCGTCCGGCCCGATCAGCAGGCGGCGCTGGTTCTGCTCGACGGCGCGGATCATCTTGCGCGCGGCGCTGTTGGCCGTGGTGGTGTTGAGCAGCTTATCGAACTTCTGGCGGGCGCGCTCGGCCGCGGCGGCGTCGGCGGCGATGGAGGGGTCCAGCTTGGCCGCGCGGGCGATGTTGGTGCGGATGCCGCCGGGATGCACGCAGGTGGCGCTCACGCCGCAGTTCTCGACATCGAGCTCCTGACGCAGCGATTCGGTGAAGCCGCGCACCGCGAACTTGCTGGCGTTGTAGGTGCCCTGCGTGGGCTGCGACATCAGGCCGAACAGGCTGGAGGTGTTGACCACGTGGCCCTCACCCGACTTCTTGAGATGCGGCAGGAAGGCCTGAGTGCCCCACACCACGCCCCAGAAGTTGATGCCCATGATCCACTCGAAATCCTCGGGCTTGACCTTGTCGAGCGTGGCGCCCAGGGCCACGCCGGCGTTGTTGAACACCAGGTTGACCTGGCCGAAATCGGCAGCGACCTGGTTGGCCCAGGCGAACACGGCCTCGCGGTTGGCCACGTCCAGCTTGAGCGTGGACACCTTCACGCCGTGCTTGCGCGCCAGCGCGGCCGTCTCGGCCAGGCCCGCCTCGTTCACGTCCGAAAGGGCCACGTGGCAGCCACGCTGGGCCAGCTCGACGGCCAGTTCGCGCCCCATGCCCGATGCGGCACCGGTGATGGCCGCGACCTTGTTCTTGAAGTTCTTCATCTGCGTCTCCGACGGGCCAATCCGCCCGCATCCTCATCGTTGATCTGTCTGATTCAGCCGGCCAGTGTGGCCGATCTCATCGCCCTGCCTTGACCGCGTAATCCCCCAGCCTGAACGCGCTGGTGATGCGCCGGTACGCGAAGGTGAAACCCGGCCACAGGGTGGTGTTCTTGCCGCTCTCGTTGATGTACCAGCTCTTGCAGCCGGTGGCCCACACCGTGCCTTTCAGCCTGGTCTGGGTCTGGTCCACGAACTGGCGCTGCAGGTCCGGCTTCACATCGACCTGGCCCAGGCCCTTGGCCCGCATCGTCAGGATCGCATCGAGCACGTACTGCACCTGCGACTCGATCATGTAGACCATGGAGCTGTGCCCCAGGCCGGTGTTGGGCCCCATCATGAAGAACAGGTTGGGGAAGCCCGACACCGTCAGGCCCAGGTAGGCCTCGGGGCCGCCGCGCTGCTGCCAGCCGTCGCAGATGTCGCGGCCGCCCAGGCCGATGAAGGTGCCGCGCGGCACCATGTCCTGCACCTGGAAGCCCGTGCCCCAGATGATGACGTCGGCCGGGCGCTCGCGGCCATCCGCGGTGATCAAGCCCGTGGCCGTGATCTCGCGGATGCCGTCGGTAACGATGTGCACGTTGTCGCGCGCCATCGCCGGGTAGTAGTCGTTCGAGATCAGCACGCGCTTGCAGCCGGCGCGGAAGTTGGGCGTCAGCGCCTGGCGCTTGGCCTCGTCCTTCACGTGCTTGTGGATGTGGCGCTTGCCGATCAGCTCGACCACCGTGAGCACCTTGGGGTGCAGCACGAAGGCCAGCACGCGCGATTCGAGCGTCACGTAGGTCAGGCCGCGCGCCAGCTTCTGCAGGAAGGGCAAGGCGCCGAACAGCTTCTTGGAGAAGGCCGAGCGCACGAAATCCGGCTTGGGCATGACCCACGGCGGCGTGCGCTGGTAGTAGTCGATCTGGCCCGCCTTGGGCGCGATGCGCGGCAGGAACTGGATGGCGCTGGCGCCACTGCCCACCACGGCCACGCGCTTGCCGCGCAGGTCGATGTCGTGGCGCCAGTTGGCCGAGTGGAACATCTCGCCCTGGAAGGACTCGATGCCCTTGGTGGGCGGGATGAAGGGGTTGCTCAACGCCCCGCCGCCCCACACCAGCGTCTGGCCCTTGAACACGCGGCCGCTGGCCGTGGTCACCACCCAAGTGGAGGTGCCTTCATCAAAACGGGCGTTCACCACATTGGCGTTGTAGCGAATGTGGGGCAAGATGTTGTAACGGCTGGCGCACTGGCGCAGGTAGGCCCAGATCTCGGGCTGCGACGCGAACTGGCGCGACCAGTTCGGGTTGGGCGCGAAGGAGAACGAGTACAGGTTCGACTGCACATCGCAGGCGCAACCGGGGTAATGGTTGTCACGCCACGTACCGCCCAGGTCATCAGCCCGTTCAAGGATGACAAAATCATCCACGCCGGATTGCTTCAAACGAATGCCCATGCCGAGGCCGGAAAACCCCGTGCCGACGATCAGGACACTTGCTCGCTCACTCATGCTCGCCACTTCAGCTACCTTCCAGTTACCCGTCCATGGCCATTGTGACAACAGCGAGTTTCAAAACTGTATTTGACAATGGAGATTTCCAAAAACAGGGTTAACCCCAGCAATACACCTGAATCAGGGGACTCGTCCGCCGGTGGGCGCCGCTATGGCGGCGTCGACAAGGACGAACGCCAGCGCCAGCGGCGCGAGCGCCTGATCGCTGCCGCGCTGGCGGTGTTCGGTGAGCAGGGGTACCACGTGTCCACCGTGCGTGATGTGTGCCGCCACGCGGAACTGACCTCGCGCTACTTCTATGAATCCTTCGAAGGCATGGAAGCGCTGTTCGAGGCCGTGTACCTGAGCGTCAGCCGTGAGCTGATGACCCAGACCATGGCCGTGCTGGCCCGCACGCCGCTGGCGCCGGACCAGCTGGCCGAGGCCGCGCTGCGCACCTTCCTGGAGTTCATCCGCGAGGATCCGCGCCGCGCCCGCGTCATGCTGATCGACGCCTTCACCGTGGGGCCGGGCATCCAGCGCATCAGCGCCGAATCCAACAGCGACTTCGCCACCGTGATCAGCAGCTTCATCGAGATGCTCTTCCCCGATCTGCGCAAGGTGGGCCTGAACCCGGTGCTGATCGGCAACGGGCTGGTGGGCTCCAACGTGCGCCTGGCCACCATGTGGGTCGAAGAGAAGTGCGCTACCCCGCTGGAAGAAATGCTGCGCAACATGCTGGCCATCTTCACGGCCTCGACCGAGCACGCGCGCCGGCTGATGGCCCAGGTGAACGCCCAGCCGGAAGCCGCAACGCCAGAGGCCCCGAAGCCGCGGGCCTGATACGTGCGGCGGCAGGCCGGCCTGGGCCCGTTGTCGCATTCAGCCCCTTTTCTGTCGCAACCGGCACTGGTCAAGTCGCCTTCGGCCCCCTAGATTGGCGGCCATGCGGACCCGGTGTGGGTTCCATTCAGGAAGAGCCGTGCTGCAGACCACCCCCAACTCGACGAAGACCAGCCCCGTGTCCCTGCGCCCGCAGGTCGACACGCTGCCCTTCGTCGGCACGACCACCTGGGTGAAGGCCGCGATGCACTGCCGCTTCAACATCGCGCCGCTGTTCAAGGCCGCCGGCCTGGACACCGCCGGCCCCTCCCCGCAGATCCGCACCGATGCCCTGGTGGGCCTGATGCGCGATTGCGTCGCCGCCGCCGCGCCCACGATGCACTTCCCACTGGTGGTGGGCGAGCTGTTCGCCTTCGACCGCCTGCCCGAACTCGACACCTTCGTGGCCACCAGCCCCACCCTGCGCCATGCCCTGCCCGCGCTCGACTGGGTGCGCGTGCTGCTGCCCACCCTGAACCTGCGCATCGAAGAAACCGGCTCGCAGGCCGCCCTGGTGGTCGAGGTGGACATGCCGACCGACGATGAGCGGCTCAAGGGCTGCTTCGTGGAATGCGTGTTCGCCACCATCAACCGCATCGCGCGCCTGGCCCTGGGCGATTCGGCCCTGGCCGACGCCGTGTACCTGCGCCACGACCCGGGGCCCGCGCGTGCCGCCTGCGAGCGCCAGTTCAAGGTGCCGGTGGTCGTCAAGCAGCCGCGCAACGCGCTGGTCTTCCCCGCGCGCATGCTGGACATGCCCCTGCCTGGCGCCATGCCAGGCCTGCACGAGCAAGCCCAGACCGCCATCGCGCAGCAGTTGCCCGCCTCCGGCCACGACAGCCTGGTCGGTGCCATCGAGCACGCGCTGATGAGCTCGCCGGCCTTGCTGGGCCAGGGCATCGAGCGCATGGCCGAGCGCTTCAAGCTGCACCCGCGCACGCTGCAGCGCCGCTTGCGCGAAGAAGGCCAGGTGTTTGCCAACATCCAGTCACGCTGCCGCTTTCAGCTGGCGGTAAACGCGCTCAAGGCCGATGCCACCGACATCGAGTCGCTCAGCGACCGCCTGGGCTTTGCCGACCGGCACAGCTTCACGCGCGCCTTCAAGCGCTGGACGGGGCTCACGCCCAGCGAGTTCCGCCAAAGGGAACGCGGCGCGGCGCGCTGAGTCTCACGCTTCACGCGTGCAGATCAGCGGCGCGTGTCACCAACGGCCCCCTGGCTGTCATGACCCGGCCTGTACGACCATATGGCCCCTGCCTACAGTGCGTCCATGTTGAACAACGCGCGCCAGGCCCCACATCGGCAACAGGCGCCACGCGAGAGGAGATCGCCATGAGCAGTGCACCCCACACCAGCCAAGACGCCCACCACGCCGCCATCGTGCCGCGCGAGAACCTGGATTTCGGCCTGGACGGCGACATCCCCAAATACTGGATGGGCGGCGATCCGTTCAAGACGCGCTTCTTTGACGCGATGTCCACCCTGTTCCCGCAGGGCGAGAAGTTCTTCATCACCAGCGTGCGGGAGTACCGCGACAAGATCACCGACCCCAAGCTGCTGCAGGAGGTCAAGGACTTCACGCGGCAGGAGGCGCAGCACAGCATGGTGCACCGCC
>DXIO01000015.1 GCA_019112875.1 Candidatus Aquabacterium excrementipullorum | reverse complement strand
CGTCTGGTCAAGTTCATCGACAACGGCATGCTGACGATGACCAAGTGCTCCAAGTGCAGCGGCCACTTCGTGACGCACCCCCATGAGATCGCCCGCCACTTCGTGTGCGGCCTGTGCAACCCGCCGGCACGTGCCGGCAAGGGCAAGGCCTCCGGTGGCATCCAGATGCACTGAATTTCTCCGCTTGTCTCCTCCTGGCGCGCAATCCGGTTTGCGCTTTCAACGGGCCCCCTCTGGGCCCGTTTTTGCGTGGCAAGTCGTCCAGATGTCGCGCTGCGCTGGCCCCAGGCACACCGATTGCCCCTCGCCCTTCACCGTGGTCTTGACCACCCATAAGAACGAGGTTCCACATGTCATTCGCTCTCTACATGATCGGCTTTTTGATTTTCATCGGTGGCGTGGCCTGGGCCTTGGTCACGGCGGGCGTGCCCCACCTTTACGTGATCATCGGCGCGACCATCCTGCTGGGCATGGGCATGTTCACCGGCGTGGCACGCACGCGGGGCAAGGATCCTTCCCTCTGACGATGGAACCGAGGAGCGCAGCCTGGTGCGCTGGCACCGCCTGCGCGCCTTTTCAAATGGCGCGGCGACGGCGGTACCAGCCCACCAGGGCCAGGCCGGCCAGCGCGAGGCCCCAGGTCGAAGGCTCCGGCACCACGGCGACCAAGGTGCCGTTGTAACCGACGACGTACAGGCGGCCCAGACCGTCCTCTCCAAGGGAGGCGATGCCCTGCAAGCCGGTGCCGTCCAATACCGCAGCGGTGTCCTCGCGAAGGTCTGCAGGTTTGCCATCCGCCCCCAGCACGAAGGAAAACAGCCGGCTGTTGACGAAGTCGCCGAAGAAGTAGCGGCCATCCGCATCGCCGATGGAAGGCCCACGGTACACATAGCCTCCCGTGATGGACTGGCCCACATCATGGCCGTAGTCATAGAGCGGCTCCGTCAGCCCGGGCGTCGTGCCGCCCACCTCGGGCGTGACGATGCTGCCTTCGCGCAAGCGCCAGCCATAGTTGTGCCCGCCGGGATCGCCAGCGCGTTCGAGGTTGATCTCCTCACGCGCGCCTTGTCCTACGTCGGCGATCCAGAAATCCCCGGTCTGTCGGTCGAAACTGGCGCGCCAGGGGTTGCGCAGTCCGAGCGCCCACAACTCGGGCCGCACGCCGGCCTGGTTGACGAAGGGATTGTCGGTCGGGACGGCATAGCCCGCTCCATTGCCGCTGACGTCCAGCCGCAGAACCTTGCCCAGCAGGGAGCCCCCATTCTGAGCGTTGTTGGCGGGGTCATTAGCGAAGCCACCGTCGCCCGTGGCGATGTAGATGTTGCTGGAATCGCCCGGCCGAAATCCGATCCATCCGGCCTTGTGGTTCTCATAAGGCTCCTGGGGGATGTCGATGATGCGCTGGGCCGACGCGAGATCGACGCTTTGCGTGCCCGGTGCCAGGGTGTAGCGTTCGACCACCGTGTTGCGCGTCACGGCATCGACGTAGTTCACATAGAGGCGCCCGTTCGTGGCAAACCGCGGATCGAATGCCAGGCCCAGCAGGCCCTGCTCTCCACCCGTGGCGACTTTCCCTCGCAGATCCAGGAAGGGGGTGCTTTGCATGGCGCCCCCGGAGAGCACCTTCACCACGCCTCCTTTTTCGACGACGAACTGCCGGCTGTCGCCCACCGGCGCCGTCAGGTACAAGGGCTCACTGAGGCCCGTGGCCACCACGGTGCCGTCCAGGGCGTGCGCGGGCATCGCAGCCAGCGCCGTCATGCCGAAAGCCGCACAGGCGATCGCCTGCCGGACCATGCCAATGGAACCTCTCATGTCGTTTCTCCTTGGAGCGGCGCTCCG
This sequence comes from Candidatus Aquabacterium excrementipullorum, assembly GCA_019112875.1. Taxonomy (GTDB): domain Bacteria; phylum Pseudomonadota; class Gammaproteobacteria; order Burkholderiales; family Burkholderiaceae_C; genus Aquabacterium; species Aquabacterium excrementipullorum. The sequence goes on along the minus strand of DXIO01000015.1, from coordinate 8,506 downwards.
CGCGGCGCCGCCCGCGAACGATAGAAGGAGGCCATCGCCCCTGGCAACAGAAGGGCAAGGCAACAATTTGTGCGCCCACGTGATTTCAGGTGACACGCCGAGGCGACCGGTGGCAAAGCGCCCTCGACCCCGATCAGTCGCCAATTTGTCACGACTGCTGACGAAGCAGGGCTCAAGCAGACGCAGGCTCAGCCGAAAAACCAGTTGGACGGTTTGGAAGTGAAGCGTCCTTGCTTGTCTCCTCCTAGCACTCGATTTGTGCTTTCACGGGCCCCACAGGGCCCGTTTTTTTGGCGCCGGCCCGTTCAGGCGGCGAGGTCTCCAGGATGCGAAAAGGCGGCAGCGAGGGCCGCTGTTTCGGCCATTGAAAAGCCGGGCCTTGGCCGATGATCGGTTCAAGGTGAGACCCGGCCTCATCCCTCGCCTCAGAACCTCCAAACCCAGTCCACCATGTTCGTCGCCATCGGTTACATCGTCTGCCTCGGGTGCATCTTCGGGGCGTACGCCATCCACGGCGGGAACATGGCCGTGATCATCCACGCCGTTCCCACTGAAATGATGGCCATCGGCGGGGGCGCCATCGGCGCCTTCCTGGTCAACAACCAGCCCAAGACGGTCAAAGCCGTGCTGAAGGCGTTTGGCCCGCTGTTCAAAGGCTCCAAGTACTCCAAAGAGCGCTACATGGAGCTGATGGCCATGCTCTACGAGGTGCTTCAGAAGATCCGCAAGGAAGGCCTGATGGCCATCGAAAAGGACGTGGAGGATCCGCACAACTCCGCCCTGTTCGGCAAGTACGCCACCGTGGGCCACGACCACCACGTGATCGAGTTCGTGACCGACTACCTGCGCATGATGGTCTCGGGCAACCTCAACGCCCATGAGATCGAATCCCTGATGGACAACGAGATTGACACCCACCACCACGAGGGCCATGGCGCCGTGGCGGCGGTGGCCCGCCTGGCCGGTGCCCTGCCCGCCTTCGGCATCGTGGCCGCCGTGCTGGGCGTGGTGAACACCATGGGCTCGGTGGGCCAGCCGCCCGCCGTGCTGGGCGGCATGATCGGCTCGGCGCTGGTCGGCACCTTCCTGGGCATTCTGCTGGCCTACGGCGTGGTGGAGCCCCTGGGCGGCCTGATGGAGCAAAAGCTCGACGAAGGCACCAAGGAATTCCAGGTGATCAAGACCACGCTGCTGGCCAGCATGCAGGGCTATGCGCCCCAGGTGGCGGTGGAATTCGGCCGCAAGGTGCTGTACTCGACCGAGCGCCCCACCTTCGCCGAGCTGGAAAGCCACGTCAAGGGCAAGAAGTAAGCGAAGGGCTGAGCCATGGCCGGCGATTCCAAAAAAGTCCAGCCCATCATCATCAAGCGCATCAAGAAGGGCGGCCATGCCGCCCACGGTGGTGCGTGGAAGATCGCCTACGCCGACTTCGTGACGGCCATGATGGCCTTCTTCCTGCTGATGTGGCTGCTGGGCTCGACCACCGAGGGCGACAAGAAGGGCATCGCCGACTACTTCAACTCGCCGCTGAAGGTGGCGATGTTCGGCGGCAGCGGCTCGGGCGATTCGTCCAGCGTGATCAAAGGCGGCGGCACCGACCTGAGCAACACCTCGGGCCAGGTCAAGCGCGGCCAGGTCGAGGCGCCCAAGCGCACTTTCAACCTGCAGGCGCTGAAAGCCATGCGCGAGCAGCAGGCCCAGGCGGAGGCCGCGCGCCTGAAGGTGCTCAAGCAGAAGGTGGAAGAGGTGATTGCCAACGATTCCCGCCTGGCGCAGTACAAATCGCAGATCAAGCTGGACCTGACGGCCGAGGGCCTGCGCATCCAGATCGTGGACAACCAGAACCGGCCCATGTTCGACAGCGGCAACTCGGACGTCAAGGGCTACATCCAGGACATCCTCAGGGCCATCGGCGGCGTGTTGCGCGAAGTGCCCAACAAGCTCACCATCGAGGGTCACACCGACGCCAAAGCCTTCAGCAGCGGCGACCGCGGTTACAGCAACTGGGAGCTCTCGGCCGACCGTGCCAACGCCTCCCGACGTGAGCTGATCGCGGGTGGTCTGCCGGGCGACAAGGTGCTGCGCGTGCAGGGCCTGGCGGCCAGCATGCTGTATGAGAAGGACAACCCCGAGAGCCCGCTGAACCGGCGCATCAGCATCATCGTGATGAACCGCGAAGCCGAGGACCGTGTCTTCAAGGCCGCCGAGGCCGAAGCCACGGCCTCCGCGCCGGAAGACGCGGAGGCCATACCCGCGATGGCGCCCTGAGCCTGGGCGTTTGTCCGGATCACAAAAGGCTCAAGCCCGGTGTCGGCAGGCCGATAACGGAACGTACCCGATTGCAATGGGCCGAGCGTGCCCGTGAGTGTCAAGCAAGGAAGCGCCATGACCACCCCGAATGTCGACATGAAATTCCTCATCGTGGATGATTTTTCCACCATGCGCCGCATCGTGCGGGGCCTGTTGAAGGAAATCGGCTATGCCAACGCCGAAGAGGCCGAAGACGGTGCCGTGGCCCTGAACATGCTGCAGAACGGCGGCTATGACTTCGTCGTCAGCGACATCAACATGCCCAACATGAACGGCTTCGAGCTGCTCAAGGCCATCAAGGCCGACGAGAAGCTCAAGCACCTGCCGGTGCTGATGGTGACCGCCGAAGCCCGCAAGGAAGACATCGTGCTCGCCGCCCAGACGGGCGCTGCCGGCTACATCGTCAAGCCCTTCACCAAGGCCACCTTGGAAGAGAAGGTGCAGAAGATCATGCAAAAAGTGACGGCCGCAGCCTGAGCCGGGAGAAAGCGAGATGAAGATGGACGAACTGCCTCCCATGACGATGCCTGCGGCGTCGCCCGAAATCTTCCAGCAGCTGGGCACCCTCACCCGCCAGCTGCATGACACGCTGAACATGCTGGGCGTGCTGCCCAAGCTCAAGGATTCGGTGGACAACCTGCCGGACGCGCGCAGCCGCCTGAGCTACATCGCCACCAAGACGGAACAGGCCGCCGAGAAGGTGCTGAACCTGGTGGACGAGGCCAAGGCCGACCAGGACCACATCGCCAGCGAAACCCGCAAGCTGGCCAAGCTGATCGTGGCCGACCCGGTCAAGGCCGTGGCCAGCGGTGCCGTGATGAACTTCGTGGAAGACGTGGAAAAGGTGACCGGCCGCGTCGACAAGCACCTGACCGACATCATGATGGCGCAGGACTTCCATGACCTGACCGGCCAGGTGGTCGCCAAGGTCGTGACCCTGGCCAACGACCTGGAAAACCAGCTGGTGAAACTGCTGGTGCAGGCCGCCCCGCCCGAGCAGGCGCAGAAAGTGGAAGCGGCGCTCACGGCCCACCACCATCAGCACGAGACGCAGAACCTCAATGGCCCGGTGGTCGATCCTGAAGGCCGCACCGATGTGGTCAGCAACCAGGGTGAAGTGGACGACCTGCTGGCCTCGCTGGGCTTCTGAGCCTGGCGTCTGCCTGATGCAGTGAAGCGGCCTTTCGGGGCCGCTTCTGCTTTGGGGTCAGCGTTTTGGGGCCTGCGCTGGTGTCAGCCGCGGGAGGTGTCGACCAGGGCCTCCTTGACGGCGGGCACCTGGCGACGGGACACCGTCAGCCATTCGCCGCCGCCAACCTGCACCGCCCACCCCTCGGTGCCATCGGCATCGTCGCGGCGCTCCAGGCGGCGCACGGCGGCGCGGGCCACCAGCGCATTGCGGTGCACGCGGATCACGCTGTCGCCCAGGCGCTCTTCGAGCTCGGTGAGCGAATCGTCGAGCACGTAGCTGTGCGTGGCGGTGCGCAGGGTCACGTACTTGAGTTCGGCCTTGAGGTAGAGGATGTCGGACACGGGCACCTTGATGACACGCCCCCGCTCCTGCACCAGCAGCGTGGCCGAGGCCTCGGCCACGGCCCGGGGTGCCGCGCTCCCGGCGGGCAGGCGCTTGCGACAGCGCGCCATGGCCTGCGCCAGGCGCTCCTGCCGCACGGGCTTGGTCAGGTAGTCGCTGGCCTCCAGTTCGAAGGCCTTGAGCGCGTGCTCGGTGTGCGCGGTCACGAACACCACCTGCGGCGCGGGGCTGAGCGCACGGATCTTGTCGGCCAGGCGCAGGCCGTCCGGGCCGGGCATCTGGATGTCCAGCAGCACCACGTCGGCCTGGCCCGGGCGGGCCTCCAGCCAGGCCAGGGCGGCACCGGCATCGCCGGCCTCGCCGGCCACCAGCACCGGCTCGTCCAGACGGGACAACAATGAGGCCAGACGCTGGCGCGCCAGGGGCTCGTCGTCCACCAACAGGGCGCGCAACGGCGGTGGGCTCTGGCTCATGCCCCACCTCCGGCGGGGAAGGACAGGCGCACCACGAAGCATTGCGCGCGCGCGTCGGGCGACACCGGGCGCAGCGCCGTTTCGAACTCGGCCTGCACGTCGTGCATCAGCAGCAGGCGCTGGCGCACATTGCGCAGGGCAATGCCATGGCCACGGCGGGATGCGGATGCCTGGCCTGGCAAGGCCGCGGTGTCCAGGCCGCCTGCAGCGGGCTGACCCGCCAGCGGCACGGAGTTGCTCACCGTCACGACCACGCGGCTGCCCTTGCGCGAGGCCTCGACGCGGATCCAGCCGCCCGCCGGATCGACCTCCACCCCATGCTTGACGGCGTTCTCTACCAGCGGCTGCAGCAGCAGCGTGGGCACCAGCGCCGCGCAGGCGGCCTCGTCCACATGCCAGTTCACCGACAAGCGCTCGCCAAAACGCAATTGCTCGATGCCCAGGTAGCGACGCGCCAGCTCGACCTCGTCGGCCAGCGACGATTGCGTGCTGGGCGAAGACAGCGCCCGGCGGAACAGCTCGGCCAGGTCTTCCAGCACGGCCTCGGCGCGCTCCGGATCCACCTGCACCAGGGCGATCGCCGTGTTCAGCGTGTTGAACAGGAAATGCGGGCGGATACGGGCCTGCAGCTCCACCAGCCGCGCCTGTACCTGGGCCGGATCGGCACGCCCCTGGCGCTGGCGCAGCCAGGCCAGGCACACCGCCGCCATGGCCGCGCCGGTGGCCATGGGGGGCAGCAAGGCCCACGGGCTGAGCACCTGCAGGCCCAGGCGCCAGTCCATCAGCCAGAACTGCACATGCCCGTAGACGGCCGACAATGCGCCCCAGCCCACCACCAGCACCCATTGGGTCATCGAGGCCCGCCGGCCCAGCCAGCGGCGCGCGGCGCACACCCCGACCAGCCACATCAGGCAGCCCGGCAGGCCCACCGCCGAGGCCAGGCCCCAGCGCAGCAGCCAGTCCGCCAGGCCCACCGCGTCGTACAGCGTGGCCAGCCACAGCACGGCCTGCACGCCCAGCACCACCCGCAGCACCACGCCCACGTGGCAGACATCGAAGGTGGCCGAGCCATTGCCCAGCAGGCGCCCGCCCTCCGGAACGGCCTCGTCGCCGGCCGTCACGGCCCACATCGTGGGCGCGCGCAATGGATCGATCGCGCCATCCTGGGCGCCCACACCGCTCGCAAGGGGGTCCTTGTCTTTAAAATCCATGGTTTGCACATTCTGCGTCACTCTTCGCGCCCCGCCGCGCGCCCCCGCCATGAGCACGAATCAACTGGACAAGAAGTCCCAAGCCTGGTCCGCCCTGTTCTCCGAACCGATGAGCGACCTGGTCAAGCGCTACACCGCCAGCGTGTTCTTCGACAAGCGCCTGTGGCGCGCCGACATCCAGGGCTCGCTGGCCCACGCCGAGATGCTGAACGCCCAAGGGCTGATCTCGGCCGATGACCTGGCCTCCATCCAGAAGGGCATGGCGCAGATCACCTCGGAGATCGAAACCGGCCAGTTCGAGTGGAAACTCGACCTGGAAGACGTGCACCTGAACATTGAGGCCCGACTGACCACCCTGGTGGGCGACGCAGGCAAGCGCCTGCACACCGGCCGCTCCCGCAACGACCAGGTCGCCACCGACGTGCGCCTGTGGCTGCGCGGCGAGGTCGACGAGCTGGGCGTGCTGCTGACCGAGCTGCAGAAGGCCCTGGTGGACGTGGCCGAGCAGAACGCCGACACCATCCTGCCCGGTTTCACCCATCTGCAGGTGGCCCAGCCCGTGGCCTTCGGCCACCACCTGCTGGCCTACGTGGAGATGTTCGCGCGTGACGCCGAGCGCCTGGTCGACCTGCGCAAGCGCATCAACCGCCTGCCGCTGGGCTCGGCCGCGTTGGCCGGTACCAGCTACCCGCTGGACCGCGAACGCGTCGCCCGCACCCTGGGTTTCGAGGCCGTCTCGCAGAACAGCCTGGACGCCGTGTCCGACCGCGACTTCGCCATCGAATTCACCGCCGCCGCCGCGCTGCTGATGGTGCACATCTCGCGCCTGTCGGAAGAACTGATCCTGTGGATGAGCCAGAGCTTCGGTTTCATCGACCTGGCCGACCGCTTCTGCACCGGCTCGTCGATCATGCCGCAGAAGAAGAACCCCGACGTGCCCGAGCTGGCGCGCGGCAAGACCGGCCGCGTGGTCGGCCACCTGATGGGCTTGATCACCCTGATGAAGGGCCAGCCCCTGGCCTACAACAAGGACAACCAGGAAGACAAGGAGCCCCTGTTCGACACGGTGGACACGCTCAAGGACACGCTGCGCATCTTCGCGGAAATGGCCGCCGGCATCACCGTCAAGCCCGAAGCGATGGAGCGCGCCGCCAAGAAGGGCTACGCCACCGCCACCGACCTGGCCGACTACCTGGTCAAGAAGGGTCTGCCCTTCCGTGACGCGCACGAGGTGGTCGCCCACGCGGTGAAGGACGCCATTGGTGCCGGTGTGGACCTGTCCGAGCTGTCGCTGGACCAGCTCAAGGCCTACAACCCCGCCATCGAGCAGGACGTGTTCGAGGTGCTGAGCCTGCGCGGCTCGCTCAACGCCCGCAATCTGCTGGGCGGCACGGCGCCCGCACAGGTGCGCGCACAGGTGGCACGCCACCGCGCTCGACTGGGCTGAGCTGGCGGACACTGGCCTCGCTGGGGCCGGTTGTCTGGGGACGCGGCACGAGCACCGAGCTTGTGCCAGCGCAAATCCCTGACGCGGCCCCACCGCTAGTCTGCATGGCATCGACATCTGCCGCCCTGTCGCGGCCCTGGAGACTGCCATGTCCGCCCTCGTCTGGTCCGACGCCCTCGTCCTGTCCATGCCCGTCATGGACCACACTCACCAGGAGTTCGTGGAACTGCTGGCCCTGGTCCAGCAGGCCGACGACATCACGCTGATGGGCCACTGGCAGGCCTTGATCGACCACACCGTCGGCCACTTCGGCCAGGAGGACGACTGGATGCAGGCCACCGGTTTCGCCCGTGGCAACTGCCACAGCACCCAGCATGCCGTGGTGTTGGAGGTGATGCGCGACAGCGCCCGCCGTGGCGCCCAGGGCGAGCTGGACTGGGTGCGCCGCATCGCGACCGAGTTGGCCGACTGGTTCCCGCACCACGCGCAGACCATGGACGCCGGCCTGGCGTTGCACCTCAAGAGCGTGGGTTACGACCCGGAGACAGGTCTGCTGCAGGAGGCCGCAGCCCTGCCGGCGCAAGCCATCACCGGCTGCGGATCGAATTCATGCCATGACAAGGCCGCCGCCAACGACACGCAGGCACCGCAGCATGCAGAAGCGGCCAACGAGCCGGTCGTGGAAGTCGGCGAAAGCCTGATCTGACGCCCGAAACGACAAGGCCGCCCGGCAACAGGCGGCCTTGATGGCGAACAAGCTCGCCGCCTGATCGTCCGAGTTCGGGATCAGCCGCGCAGTGCCGTCACCTTCGCGCTCACAGCGACATCAGCCACATCGGCCGAAGCCCCCAGCAGCGCGCCGAAGCGCTCACGCACCTGGCGCTCGATGCCCGCGGCATCCAGCCCCTGCAGGGCCAGCAGCTTGGCAGGATCGCCATGCTCGATGAACTGGTCCGCCAGGCCCAGCATCAGCAGCGGCACCTGCACGCCAGCCTGAGCCAGCGCCTCGGCCACGGCAGACCCGGCGCCGCCCGGCAGGCAGCCCTCTTCCACCGTCACCAGCGCATCGTGCGTGCGGGCCAACTCGAGCAGCAGTTCGGTGTCCAGCGGCTTGATGAAGCGCATGTTGGCCACCGTGCCGTCAAAGCCCTCAGCCGCCTGCAGCGCGGGGTACAGCAAGGTGCCGAAAGCCAGGACCGCAATGCGCGCGCCCGGTTGCGCATTCGACTGGCGGCGCACTTCCCCCTTGCCCCAGGGCAATGCTTGCAGATCGGTGCCCACGGCCACGCCAGCCCCCGTGCCACGCGGGTAGCGCACGGCCACCGGGTGGTTCTGCTCGTACGCGGCGGACAGCGCCTGGCGGCACTCGTTCTCGTCGGCCGGCGCCAGCAGGCTCATGTTCGGGATGCAGCGCACGAAGGCGATGTCGAAAGCGCCCATGTGCGTGGCACCATCGGCGCCCACAATGCCCGCGCGGTCCAGCGCGAACACCACGGGCAGATTCTGGATGGCCACGTCGTGGATCAGTTGA
>DXIO01000014.1 GCA_019112875.1 Candidatus Aquabacterium excrementipullorum | reverse complement strand
CAGGGGCGCTGGTCACGGCCTGCGGGGCCTGGGCCGCAGCGCTGCGTTCGTGCACGGCCCGTTCGATGCGGACCTGCCGGTCCGCGCGCACCAGGCGTTTGAACTGGTCTTGTGCGTCCAGTTGTCGCTGCTGCAGATGGTCGGCCTGATCCGCCAGCCACAGCACCGACAACAATCCGGCGCCCAGCAGGGCCCAGGCCCAAGGCGCGGCCTTGGGGCGTTCGGGACGAAAATCCAGGCGCTCCGCCCAGCGTGCGGCCGCCCGCCCTCTCAAGGCGCCCCACCGGCGGGGCGCCCATGTGTCCGGCAGTGCCTTCACCAAGGACCGCATCACCTCGGTGTTCATCGCACAGGACTCCACACGTTCGCCACGCCCGCCAGAATCGGGGCCATGGCTTCAGGGCTCTGCAGCAGCTCGGCCTGCGATGCCGATGGCAGCGACACGCAGACGCCACCCATCGGCGTGTCGCCTGCATCGGGTTCGGCCCACAACTGCACCAGGCGCGGGCCTTGGGCCTGCGCATGCACGGCCCATCCTGCCTCGCGCATCACCAGGGTGCGGTGCTTGCCATCCGATGGCGGCTGCGCCGACAGCCATTGCCGCAAACCATGCGCCCACCACGGGCCGATCCACTGCAAGGCCACACGATGGTGTGCCGCCACGGCCAGCACGTCGTCGATCAAGGCGCGCGGCACGGCGCACACCAGCAGGTCTTGCGGCAACGCCACCGACCGCGTCACCCAGCGCTGCTGCCAGGCCGACTCGTCCAGGCCCAGCAGATGGGCCCAGCGCGACACGGCTTCAGCCTTGGCCTGCTGCCGCACCACCAGGCCGCCATCGGCCACGGGCAGGACCGTGCCGAGCAGCCAGCGTGCCGACAAGGCCAGGCGCGCATGCTGGCCCTGATGGGCCTCGCACCAGTGACGCCAGGGCAGCAGTGCGTCATCGTGCACCGGCACGCCCAATGCCGAGCAGGCCGCGCCCTGCGGAGGCGCCAGGCACACCCAGGACGGATGCCGCCACGTGCTCATGCGCCCTCGCCAGCGCGCCCGCACGGCCTGCCACTGGCGCATCCAGGGGCGCTCCAGCCCGGGCGAGACCAAGCCTTGCGCCATGCCCTCACTCCGCCAGCGTGACACGGTTAAGCTCCTCCAGGGTTGATTCACCCCGCAGCACGCAGCCCAGGGCCGACTCGCGCAGCAGCCGCGTGCCGCTGGCCCGCGCATGCGCCTTGATCTTGATCAGCGAGGCACGCGAGACAATCAGATCGCGCAGGGTGTCGTCCATCAGCAGCACCTCCGAGATGGCCTTGCGGCCCCGGTAGCCGGTCTGGCGGCAGTGCGCACAGCCCACCGCGCGCTGGAACTCGCCACGCGTGTCCAGCGGCAGCATCGCCGCGCGCAATTCACCCACCTCCGGCTGCCAGGTCTGACGGCAATGCGTGCACAGCTTGCGCATCAGGCGCTGCGCCACCACGCCATTGAGCGCCGACACCATGTTGTACAGATCGACCCCCATGTGCATGAAGCGCCCCACCACATCGAACACGTTGTTGGCGTGGATGGTGGACAGCACCAGGTGGCCCGTGAGCGCCGCCTGCGAGGCGATCTGCGCCGTCTCGGCATCGCGGATCTCGCCCACCATCACGCGGTCCGGGTCGTGGCGCAGGATGCTGCGCAGGCCGCGCGCGAAGGTCAGGCCCTTCTTGTCGTTGACGGGGATCTGCACCACGCCGGGCAACTGGTACTCCACCGGATCCTCGATGGTGATGATCTTGTCGCGTCCATCGTTGATCTCCTGCACGACGGCGTACAGCGTGGTCGTCTTGCCGCTGCCGGTGGGGCCGGTGACCAGCAGCATGCCGTAGGGTTTGGCCGCCAGGCGGCGCACCACGTTGGCATCGTCCGCATCGAAACCCAGGCCCTCCAGCGTCATCGCCGAGGCATCGGCCGACAGGCGCGATCGATCCAGGATGCGCAGCACCGCGTCCTCGCCGAAGCTCGACGGCATGATGGACACGCGGAAGTCCACATCGCGGCCGGCGTGGCCGTCGCCACTGGCGGCCTGGCCCAGGCGGGCGCGCAGCTTGAAACGGCCGTCCTGCGGCAGGCGACGCTCGCCGATGTCCAGCTCGGCCATCACCTTCAGGCGCGACACCAGCTGCTCGGCCACCTCGCGCGAGCCGACCTCGCCCACGGCCACCATCACGCCGTCCAGCCGGTGGCGGATGGTCATGCCGTTGACGTTGGACTCCAGGTGCAGGTCACTGGCCTGGGCCTTGAGCGCGTCGAACAAGGTGGCATCGAGCAGGCGTACCACCGGGCTGGTCTGGCGGTTGATCGCATCGACCGACAGCTCGTGCACGGCCACCGCATCCTGCGCCTCGGTGCCCATGGCATGGGCCTCCAGCGCATCACGGGCCTCGTAGCCGGCTTCGCCCTGGGCCAGCAAGGCGTCGAGCGCCACGTCCGGCAAGGCCTGCCAGGCGAGTGGATGCGGAACACGCCGTGCCACCATCTCGCGCAGCACATGGTCGGCCGGGTCGGGTGTCCAGGCTGTCCAGCGGCCCTGCCCGTCCAGGCCCACCACCACGCGCAGCCGCAAGGCCTGCACCAGCGGCCAGACAGCCCAGTCGGGCACGGCCACCGAGGCCTGATCCACGCCAGCCTGCGCCGACATCGACAACACCGCATTCATTGAATCTGCTCCGCCACCTGGAAGATGGGCAGGTACATCAGCACCACGATGCCGCCGATCAGCACACCCATCACCAGCATGAGCACGGGGCTGACCACGCGGCCCACCCAATCGGTGAAGCGGGCCAGTTCCTCGTCGTAGAAGGTGGCGGCGCGCTCCAGCATCGAGCCCAGCTCGCCGGTGTGCTCGCCAACGCGCATCATGCGCAGCGACACCGGCGTGGTCAGCGCGTGCTGCTGGAAGCTGTCGGACAGCCGCGCACCTTCGCGCACCCGCTGCGCGGCCTCGGCCAGCGCCGGTCGCAGCGAGGGCTTGACCAGCTCGCTCGAGGCCTCCAGCGCGGCCACCACGGCCACACCGGCCTGCAACAGCAGGCCCAGCGTGCGGTACAGCGTGGCCAGTTCGACCAGGCGCAGGCGCTCGCCCACCACCGGCATGCGCCACACCCGCTCGGCCACGGCACTGCGCACCACGGGTGATCTCCAGCCCGCCACGCACGCCACCACCAGGCCCAGCAGACCGGCCAGCACAGCCCAGGGATGCGCGCCGACGGCCTGCCCTGTCTTGAGCAGCAGGCCAGACAGCCAGGGCAACTCGCCACCCATGCCTTCGTAGATGTCCGCGAAGCGCGGCACCACGAACACCGTGAGGAAAGTGATCACCAGCAGGCTGGCGCTGACCAGGATGGCCGGGTAGATGGCCGCGCCCACCAGCTTGTCGCGCAGGCCGTCCACCCAGGCCAGGTAGGCCGCGTGCTGGCGCAATGCCTGCGGCGTGTGGCCCGTGCGCTGGCTGGCCTCGATGGAGGCCACCAGCAGCGTGCTGAAGGCCTGCGGCTGCGCACGCATGGCCTGGGCGAGTGTCTGCCCATGGCCCAGCGCCTCGACCAGGTCCGACAGCACGGCCGACACCGCGGCGGAAGATTCCTTCTCGCGCAGCGTGATCAGCGATTCGTACAGGGGAATGCCAGCGTCCAGCAGCACCGCCAGTTCCTGGCAGAACAGCCGGCGCGGGAAATCTCCCGACGCTCGCGCCCGCGCGCCTGAGGCCGACGCCCCCTGCCCGCGTGGGCTCGCCGCCTGGGAAACCCGTGCCGCACCCAGCGCCTGTACCTGCAGCAGATCTGCGGCACTCACCGGCCGGCCCAGCATGCGCGACAGCGCATCGGCCACGCCGCGCACACTGCCGGCATCGACCTCATGCTCGGCAATGGCGCCCAGGGCCATGTGGCGGACACGGTAACGCATCATGGTGTCAAGCCTGTGCAGCGGCGCAGGGCATCACCAGCTGGTGATGTCCTGGTCCTCGCCTTCGCCGCCCTCGCGGCCATCCTTGCCCAGCGAGAACAGGTCGAAATCGCCATGCTCGCCAGGCGAGCGGTATTGGTACTCGCGGCCCCACGGGTCCTTGGGTGGCGCCTTGCGCAGGTAGGGCCCCCACCAGCGCGTCTCGTCACCCGGCTTGGTCCACAGGGCACCCAGGCCTTGCTCGGAGCTGGGATAGTGGCCGGTGTCCAGGCGGAACTGGTCCAGCGCCTTCGTCAGCGCATCGATCTGCGCCGTGGCCGTCTTGACCTCGGACTTGCCGATCTGCGCGAAGAAGCGGGGGCCCACGTAGCCGGCCAGCAGGCCGATGATGACCAGGACGACCAGCAGTTCGAGCAGGGTGAAGCCGCGTGAGCGTTGCATAGGGGCGTGTTCAGCCACACGGCTGTTCAGGCCGTGTCGCCAGGACATGGAGGGATGATGACGATCAGGCGGATCACCGGGCCCACGAGGCCCGAGATGGTCGCGCCACAAGACGGAGCATGATCCTATTGGCCTATTGCTGACAGCTTGATGACAACAGCCCGGTGCGTGATCCGCCCGGCGCGCGTTGGGTCACCGTTGCGACACATCACCCCTCTATGGTGGGCAGCAGATTGAAAGGCACCATCGCCACCACGTCACCGCAGGAGAGAGTTCCATGCCACGCCTGTTCGCCGCGCTCGCCGGCACCCTGGCCCTCGCCACCGCCCTGTCCCTCACCGCCGTCGCACCCGCCTGCGCCACCGGCACGGCCCACCGTGACGCACAGCCCCTGCTCATCGCCCACCGCGGTGCCAGCGGCTACGTGCCCGAGCACACCCTGGCCGCCTACTGGCTGGCCATCGAGCAAGGCGCCGACTACATCGAGCCGGATCTCGTCGCCACACGCGACGGCGTGCTGGTCGCCCGCCACGAGAACGCCATCGCCATCCTCAACACCGATGGCAGCGTGCGCGAAGCCACCACCGACGTGGCCGACCGACCCGAGTTCGCCAGCCGCAAGACCACCAAGACCATCGACGGCAGCGCCCTCACCGGCTGGTTCACGGAAGACTTCACCCTGGCCGAGCTCAAGACCCTGCGGGCTCGCGAGCGCCTGCCCGCGCTGCGCGTGGCCAACACACGCTTCGACGGCATGTTCGAGGTTCCCACGCTGGACGAAGTGCTCGACCTCGTCGCGCAGGCCAATGAACGGCGCCGCCAGCGCGCGCTGAGCCAGGGCGGCCTGAGCGCCATGTTCAAGCTCAAGCCGATCGGCGTCTACCCCGAGACCAAGCACCCCAGCTACTTCAGCAGCATCAAGCTGCCGCTGGAAGACCGCCTGCTGCGCACCCTGGCCAGGCATGGCTACGCCAGCAAGAACGACCCGGTCTTCATCCAGTCCTTCGAGGTGGCCAACCTCAAGGCCCTGTCGCGCAAGACCTCGCTGCGCCTGGTGCAACTGATCAACAACGGTGGCCAGCCCTATGACTTCACGCTGGCCGGCGACAAGCGCACCTACGCCGACCTGGTCACACCCAAAGGCCTCAAGGAGATCGCCACCTACGCGGACGGCATCGGCGCCAACACCGGCCTGATCATCCCCCTGGTCGGCGGCGTGCTGGGCACGCCCACCTCGCTGATCCAGGATGCCCATGCGGCCGGCTTGATCGTGCACGCCTGGACTTTCCGCGCCGAGAACCAGTTCCTGCCCAACGAGTTCGACAGCAGCGCCAACCCCGGTGACCTGGGCGATCTGGCCGGGCAGATCCACGCCTTCCTCAAGCTGGGCCTGGACGGCTTCTTCACCGACCAGGCCTTCCTGGGCCGGCAGGCGATCGACCAGTGGACGCAGGATTGAGCACCACGGATGCGCGGCAAGGCGCGCCGGACACCCTGGTCAATCCGGACACTCGGTGCCACAATGCCCCGGTGACGCGCGCGCCCACCCACATCCTCTACCTGCATGGATTCAGGTCTTCACCCCGATCGGCGAAGGCCCAGCGGCTGGGCGCCACCATGCAGGCCCTCAAGAGCCAGGGGCGAAACCTGTTCTGGGCCTGCCCACAGCTGCCCCCCTCACCCCGCCAGACGGTGGCCGAACTCGAAGAACTCGTGGCACTGTGGCCACGCGACACCATGTCGGTGATCGGCTCCTCGCTGGGCGGGTTCTATGCCACGGTCCTGGCCGAACGGCTGGGCTGCCCCGCCGCCGTGATCAACCCCGCCGTGGCACCGGCACGCGACCTGGCACGGCACATCGGCGAACAGACCTCGTACCACGATCCGTCCGACCGCTTCTTCTTCCGCCCGGAATTCATCACCGAGTTCGAAGCGCTCGATCCCTATCCGGTCAGGCACGCCGAGCGCTACTGGGCCCTGATCGCCAAAGGCGACGAGGTGCTCGACTGGCATGAAATGCTCTCGCACTACGAGGGCGCACGCGTCCAGTTGCTCGAAGGCGGCGATCACGCCGTCAGCGATTTCGAGCAACACATCCCTGCCCTGCTGGAGTTCCTCGGCCTGACCCCGCCAACCACCTGAGCACATCCTTCACCAGCCATGACGATCCCTGCAGACACGGAGGACCCCATGGCGCCCAAGGATGATCCATTGCACGGTCTCATCGGCAGGCTCTACGATGCGGCGATGGACGAAGGCCTGTGGTCAGGGCTGGCCGACGACATCGCCACGACCTTCGGGGCCACCAGCGCGGTCCTGAAGATCGACCACGCCTCGGGCAGCCAGGTGGACATCCTGGAACTCACCTCGAATTTCGAGGTCACCCAGCGCGATCCCGCGTGGGCCGAACACTGGCACCGCCATGACCTGTGGGTGCAGCAGTCGCGGCGCCTGGGCGCCAACCGCGTCATCACCAGCCAGGACCTGATGCCACGGGCCCAGTTGGAGAACACCGGCTTCTACCGGGACTGGCTGCGGCCGCTGGACATCCACAGCATGGTCGGCGCGGTGTTCACACTGGAGAACGATGCGCTCGGCGTCATCGGGGTGCACCGCCCCGCCAGCCACTCGGGCGATTTCGACGAGCACGACCGCCGTCGCCTGGGCATGCTGCTGCCCCACCTGCAGCGGGCCTTCCAGTTGAGGCAGCGGCTGCAGAAACAACACCTCGAGCGGGCCGCCGCCAGCCTCTGGCTCGACCGCACGGCCGTGGCCGTCTTCGTGGTCAGCGCCAAGGGCCGCCTCGTGCATGCCAATGGCCGCGCCGAACAGCTGCTGAGGCAGCAGACGGCCCTCCTGGTGGCCGATGGCCGCCTGACCACCGGCCCCGCGGGCCCAGCCGCCGACATGGCCCGCCAGATCGCGGCAGCAGCGCACAGCGCGGCAGGCCGCGCCCAGCGCCCCGGCAACGCCCTGCTGATTCCCAGGCCCGGGGAAGCGCCGCTCACGCTCCTGATCGCGCCACTCTCTGCCTCGATGGCCGCCAGCGCCAGGCTGCCGCAACAGCCTTTGGTTGCCCTGTTCGCCCACGATCCCGAAGAGCTCGACCTGTCGCCACGCACCCTGCAGGCCCTGTTCGGGCTGACGCCGACCGAAGCGCGCATCGCGGCGGCCCTGGCCCTTGGCTACTCGCTGGAAGAAGCCAGCGAAGCGCAGGACATCGGCATCGGCACCGCCCGCACCCACCTCAAGAGCGCCATGGCCAAGACCGGCACGCACCGCCAGGCCGAGATGGTATCGCTGCTGCTGCGCAGTGTGGCGCCCTGGTCGCGCATGGCCGAAAGCGGCGGCTCAGCCGACATCTCCAAGCGCTGAGCGATGGCATCCATTGCAGCGGACGCCGACGCGTCCGCGCTCCCCCTAGGACATGGGAGCACGGCCCTGCTCTCTCCCATTTAGGAGAAGACAAGCTACAGGAGCCCATCAAAGATCACCAGCAGTTACTCAATTCAAGGGAGCACCCATGTCGCCTGCGCACCGTCACGCCCGCCGCAACCCCCATCGTCCATCGCGGCTTACGGCCTTGAGCGCCGCCATCGTGCTGGCGCTCTCACCCGCCGTCGCCACACGCGCGGAGTCGGTCACCTGGCTGCCCGACACCGCCCTCACCACCTGGTGGTCCAATGGCGGCAACTGGTCGTCCGGCATCGCGCCCAACAGCGGCAGCGTCGATGTCCTGATCGACGCCGGCAATGTGCTGAGCAGCGTGGTCGACCTCGACCTCGGCGTCAGCATCCACAGCGTCACGATCAACGCCGGCGACACACTCAACACCAACGGCAATACCCTCTCATTCGCCGCCGCCATCCACAACGATGGCGTGCTGCGCGTCGTGGGCGGCACCCTGCTGTACACCGGCGATGCCACCCTGGGCGGCAGCGGCCAGACCCTCATCGCCGGCGCCTACATCGACACCAACGGGCCCAGCCACACCCTCACCATCGGCAGCGGCCACACGCTCAAGGGGTATGGCTATCTGGGCGGCTATTACAGCTACAACGCCGCCTTCGTCAACCAGGGCCTGATCAGGGCGTCGGGCGGCACGCTGTCCCTGTATGCCACGTCGCTGGACAACACCGCAGGCCTGATCCGGATCGACAATGGCGCGGCGCTCGGCATTGCCGGCGGCACCGTCACCGGCGGCACCATCCAGAGCCTGGGCAGCACGACGATCACCGGCAGCGGCACCTTCGCCGACCTCACCATCAAGGGCGGCACCACGCTGTCGGGCACCCGCTTCAGCAACGTCACGCTGGAGGACACCAACACGCTGTCGGGCAATGCCACCATCGCCGGCACCCTCACCAACCAGGGCGCCTTCAACATCGGCAGCTATCTCTTGCTGATCGACGGCACCGTCACCCTGGCCGGCAACGGTCAGATCAACCTGTCCAACGGCTACATCGACGGCGCAAGCGCCGGCAACACCCTGACCATCGGCAGCGGCCAGAGCATCAAGGGCTACGGCTACCTGGGCGGTGGCTACTACAACAACTACCTGGCCCTCATCAACAAGGGCCTCATCCAGGCCGATGGCGGCACCCTGTATTTCTATGGCTCGTCGCTGGACAACAGCGCCGGCCAGATCAAGATCAGCGATGGCGCCACGCTCTACGCCTCCAACGGCGCCATCACGGGCGGCACCATCGAAAGCCTGGGCACCACCACCCTCGCTGGCGGCGGCACCTTCGCCGACCTCATCATCAAGGGCGGCACCACGCTCTCGGGCACCCGCTTCAGCAACGTCACGCTGCAGGACAACAACACCCTCAGCGGGACAGCCATCATCGCCGGCACACTCACCAACAAGGGCACGCTCACCGTCGGCAGCGGCCAGGCCCTGATCGTCGAAGGCGACGTCACCCTGGCGGGCGCCGGCCAGATCAGCCTGGCCAACGGCTACATCGACAGCAATGGCAGCGGCAACACGCTGACCATCGATGCCGCACAGGCCATCACGGGCTATGGCTATCTCGGGGGCGGCTACTACAACAACTACGTCTCCATCGCCAACAAGGGGCTCATCCAGGCCTCCGGCGGCACGCTGTACTTCTACGGCGCCGGACTGGACAACAGCGCGGGCCTGATCAAGGTCGACGATGGCGCCGCCTTGTATGCCTCGAACGGCACGGTGTCGGGCGGCACGGTGCAAGGCACCTCCGGCAACGGGGTGGCCACCCTCTCGGGCGGCAGCTACAAGAACCTCACGCTCAAGGATCAGATCAGCGCCTACGGTCTCACCATCGCCGGCACCATCACCAACCAGGGCACACTCACCGTCAACAATGGCACCGTGCTGGCATTCACCGGCAACACCACCGTGGGTGGCCAAGGCCAGATCAACCTGGCCAACGGCTACATCGACAGCACCGAAGGCAGCGCCACACTGACGATCGGCAGCGGCCAGACGCTCAAGGGCCACGGCTACCTCGGAGGGGGCTACTACAACCAGTACCCGGCCTTCATCAACCAGGGGCTCATCCAGGCCGATGGCGGCACCCTGTACTTCTACGGCGCGTCGCTCAACAACAGCACCGGCCTGATCCAGATCGCCGATGGTGCAACCTTCTACGCGTCCAACGGCACCATCACCGGCGGCATCATCGAAAGCCTGGGCAACACCGCCATCTCCGGCAGCGGCACCTTCGCCGACCTGACGATCAAGGGCGGCACGACCTTGTCGGGCACGCGCTTCAGCAACGTCACCCTGCAGGACGACAACACCTTGTCAGGCGTGGCCACCATCGTGGGCACGCTCACCAACAAGGGCGGGCTCAATGTCGGCAGTGGGCAAGCCCTGATCATCGAAGGCGATGTCACCGTGGCAGGGGCTGGCCAGATCAACCTGGCCAATGGCTACATCGACAGCAACGGCAGTGGCAACACCCTGACCATCGACACCAGCCAGACCATCAAGGGCTATGGTTACCTGGGTGGCGGCTACTACAACACCTACCCCGCCATCATCAACAAGGGCCTCATCCAGGCCTCTGGCGGCACGCTCTACGCCTACGCATCCTCGCTGGACAACAGCGCGGGCGTGATCCAGGTCGATGAAGGCGCCACGTTGCATGCCGCCAACGGCGCCATCACCGGCGGCACGGTGCAAGGCACCACGGGCCTCGGCCTGGCCACGCTCTCGGGCGGCACCTACAAGAACCTCACGCTCAGGAACCAGCTCAACGTCGGTGGCCTCACCGTGGCCGGCACCATCGACAACCAGGGCACGCTCAATGTCGGCGGAGGCAACGTGCTGGCCTTCGACGGCAACACCACCCTGGGCGGCAACGGCCGGGTCAATCTCAACGGGGGCTACATCGACGGCACCGCCAGCAGCACCCTGACCATCGGCCACGGCCAGACCGTCAAGGGCTACGGCTACCTGGGCGGCTACTACGGTCAATCCGCCTCTTTGATCAACGAAGGCACCCTGCAGGCCAACGGCGGGCAGCTGCAGGTCTACAACGCCACGGTGTTCACCAACCGCGGGCTGGTCCAGGTGGATGGCGCCAGCACCCTGGCGGTGAACTACGCCTCCTATGCACAGGACGCCACGGCGGCCAGCACCGTCGTCAATGGCACCTTGATCGCGCCCAACATCCAGTTGCAGACCGGGCGCCTGTCGGGCACCGGCCTCGTCATCGGCAACGTGAGCAACACCGGCGGGCTGCTCGCCCCCGGCGCCTCGCCCGGCACGCTGACCATCTCCGGCGACTATGCCCAGGGCAGCGGCGGCGGCCTCACCATCGAGCTCAACGGCGAACAACAGGGCGTGAGCTTCGACTGGCTGGCCATCACCGGCAATGCCTCCCTGGCCGGCGACCTGTACCTGGATGTGGGCTTCACCCCGGCGGACGGCACCACCTTCACGTTCCTGACCGCGGGCGGCCTGGTGTCCGGGGCCTTCGACCAGATCCATGCCACGGGCTGGGACGTGACGACCACCTACACCGACCACAGCGTGTCCGTCACGCTGACAGCGGCCGTGCCCGAGCCAGAAAGCTGGGCGCTGCTGCTGGCCGGCATCGCCGTGGTGGGCGCCACCTCGGCGTGGCGCCGCCGGGAGGCCGAGGCGCAGCCCGCCTGAAGCCCCCCCGGGAGGCGCCCCCTGGCCAGGCGCTTTTCTCGGGTCCGCACCGGCGCCACGGGCCGCGTCAAACGACCCTCAGCCACTTCCACCCCGGCCCGCGACTCAGGGCCTCACCAAAATGGGACAATCACGTTCTGACCAGAACAAGCTCCCAGTTTGATGTTTGCCCTATTCGATGACGCTGGCAAGTTCCTCGCCGGCCGCGTGATGTCCGAAGCCGACAGTTCGATGCAGATCGAACTGGATTCGGGCAAGCGCGTCAAGGTGAAAACCGCCAACGTGCTGATCAAGTTCGCCAAGCCCTCGCCCGCCGAGGTGCTGGGGCAGGCGCCTGCCCTGGCGACCGAGATCGACCTGGACCTGATCTGGGAGGTGGCCCCCGAGGAGGACTTCGCCTTCGACGAGCTGGCCAGCGAGTACTTCGGCGACACCGCCACGCCCGTGCAGCAGGCCGCCATGCTGATGCGCCTGTTCGACACCCCGCATTACTTCCACCGCCGGGGCAAGGGCCGCTTCCGCAAGGCGCCTGAGGACATCCTCAAGCAGGCACTGGTCGCCATCGAGCGCAAGAAGCAGCAGGCCTTGCAGATCGAACAGTGGGCCCGCGAGCTGGGCGAGGGCACCTGCCCACCCGCCATCAAGGATCAGCTCTACAAGATCCTGTTCAAGCCCGACAAGAACGGCCCCGAGTACAAGGCCGTGGTCGACGCCGCCAAGGCCACGCAACGCGCCCCGCTCGACTTGCTGAAAGACGCCGGCGCCATCGACAGCCCCTACCAGTTCCACTGGAAGCGCTTCCTGTTCGAGCACTTCCCCAAGGGCACGGGCTTCCCGGCGCTCGAAGCCCCCCCGATCAAGGACGAGCTGCCCCTGGCGCCCGTGCAAGCCTTCTCCATCGACGACTCCAACACCACCGAGATCGACGACGCCCTGTCCGTGCAGGGCCTGGGCACCGGCACCGTCACCTACGGCATCCACATCGCCGCGCCCAGCCTGGCCATCGCGCCCGGCACGCCGGTCGACGGCGTGGCACGCGGCCGGCTGTCCACCGTGTACATGCCGGGCCACAAGATCACGATGCTGCCCGACGAGGTCGTGCAGACCTACACCCTGCAGGAAGGGCGCGACTGCCCCGCCGTGTCGCTGTACGTCACGTACGACGAAGCCACGCTGGAGCGCAAGGGCAGCGAGACCAAACTGGAGCGCGTGCCCATCGCCGCCAACCTGCGCCACGACCAGCTCGACGAGACCATCACCGAGGCCACCCTGACCGGCGAGGCCCCGGCCGACTACCGTTTCGCGCCCGAGCTGGCCTTTGCCTTCCGCCTGGCCAAACACTTGAAGGCCCAGCGCGAGGTGGTGCGCGGCAAGCCAGAGACCTTCAACCGCCCGGATTACACCTTCAAGCTGGTCGAACCCGACGGCAGCGAGAACACCACGGAAGACCGCCTGGAGCCCACCGGCCGCGAGCACGTGGTGATCGGCACACGCAAGCGCGGTTCACCACTGGACCTGATCGTGGCCGAGGCCATGATCCTGGCCAACAGCACATGGGGCGGCTGGCTGCACGAGCACGGCGTGCCCGGCATCTACCGCAGCCAGGCCAGCCTGCAGCCCGGCATCAAGGTGCGCATGGGCACCAAGGCCCTGCCGCACGCCGGCATGGGCGTGGCGCAGTACACCTGGGCCACCTCGCCACTGCGCCGCTATGTGGACCTGGTCAACCAGTGGCAGATCGTGGCCGTGGCCAGGCACGGCCGCACTGCCGCGCTGGCTGCGCCCTTCAAGCCGAAGGACGCCGAACTCTTCGCCATCATCTCCAACTTCGATGCGGCCTACAGCGCCTACAACGGCTTCCAGTCCAGCCTGGAACGCTACTGGACGCTCAAGTACCTGCAGCAGAACGCCATCACCGAGCTCGACTGCGCCGTGATGATGAACGGCCTGGTGCGCGCCGATGCCCTGCCCCTGGTCTTCAAGGCCCTGGGCTGCGAAGGCCTGCCACGCCACGCCAAGGTGCGCGTGCGCGTCACCGGCATCGACGAGCTCACGCTCGATGTGCACGCCAGCCTGCTGGCCCGACTGGACGATGCCGCCGCCCCGGCCCAGGGTGATCCCGAAGGCGAAGGCGAGGACGAGGTGCTGGACAATGCAGGACCGCTGACCCTGGCCATCGACGTGACGGATGCCGACGCACCCGCCGGTGATGCGCCCGCGCCATCGGCCTGATCCCCCATAACGCCCGGCACACCTTTTCCGGACACCATGCCCAACAAGCTTCTGTCTGCCTTCGGCCAGTTCAGCCTGCTGCAAAAGACACTCGCCGTGTCGGTCGCCCTGCACGCCGGCCTGCTGACGGTGCGCTTCGTGGACCCGGAAGGTTTCAACCGCGCCTTCAAGGACACGCCGCTGGAGGTGATCCTGGTGAACGCCGCCAGCGAGCAGAAGCCCGACAAGGCCCAGGCACTGGCCCAGGCCAACCTGGCCGGTGGCGGCGATGCCGACAAGGGCCGGGCCACCTCGCCGCTGCCGCCCTCGCCGCAGAGCGAGCTGGGCGATTCGCTGGACGCGACACGCCGGATGATCGAGGACATGGAAGCCGAGCAGCGGCGCCTGCTGGCCGAGCTCAAGGGCACCATGTCGGCCTTGCCCGTGCCACAGCCTCAAGCGCCTGACAGAAGCAACGAGCATCGCTCCGAGCGTGAAACCCGGCGCCAGGATCTCGACCAGTTCAGCCAGATCGAAAAACGCATCGTCACCGAGAACGCCCGGCCCAAGAAGCGCTACATCAGCCCGTCCACCCTGAAAGTCGCGGACGCGCTGTACTACAGCAATTTCCGGACGGTGGTCGAGCGGGCGGGCACCACCAACTTCCCCACCATCAACGGGCGCAAGCTGTATGGCGAACTCGTGATGGAGGTCGCCATCGACGAGACTGGCCGCATCCTCGACGCCACGGTCACGCAGAGTTCCGGCGACAGCCGACTGGACAAGCGCGCCATCAGCATCGTCAAGAAGCTGGGCTCCTTCGGGGTCGTGCCCCAGGAGGTGATGGCGGGGCACCAGCAGCTGCTCATCTCCTCGCGTTTCAAGTTCACGCGCGATGCCGCCCTGGAAACCGTCACGACCGGACTCCCCCCACCTGCCACCGGGCCATGAACTCCATCCCTGACACCCTGTCCGGCGCCATCGGCGCGGACCGCTACGCCGTGGCCGGCAACCCCGTGGCCCACAGCCGCTCGCCCCGCATCCACGCGCTGTTCGCAGCGCAGACCGGCCAGGCCGTCGACTACGGCCGCCTGCTGTGCCCGCTGGACGCCTTCAAGGCCACGCTGACCGGGTTCGTGCAGCAGGGCGCGCGCGGTTGCAACATCACCGTGCCCTTCAAGTTCGAGGCCTTCGAGATGGCGGCGCGCCACACGCCCCGCGCCGTGCTGGCCCAGGCCGCCAACACCCTGCGCTTCGATGCCCAGGCCGAGGGCGGGTGGCTGGCCGACAACACCGATGGCGTCGGCCTGGTGCGCGACATCACGGTCAACGCCGGTGTGCCGATTCAAGGCCGCCGCGTGCTGCTGCTGGGCGCCGGTGGCGCCAGCGCCGGCGTGCTCGGCCCGCTGATCGAGCAGCGCCCATCGGAGCTGGTGCTGGCCAACCGCACGCTGGACAAGGCCCGGGCGCTGGTCGAGCGCCACCAGGCATGGGCTGCGCAGCATGGCGTCACGCTGCATGCGCGTGCCCTGGCCGACGTGGGGGAAGCCTTCGACGTGCTGATCAACGGCACGGCCGCCAGCCTGGGGGGTGGCGAGGTCCCCGTGGGCGCGCAGGCCCTCAAGCCGCACGCGCTGGCCCTGGACATGATGTACGGCCCGGCCGCCCGCCCCTTCCTGGATTGGGCCCGCGCGCAAGGCGCCACCGCCCGCGATGGATTGGGCATGCTGGTCGAGCAGGCGGCCGAGAGCTTCACCCTGTGGCGCGGCGTGCGCCCTGATACCGCACCGGTACTGGCCCTGCTGCGCACCGAGGTCGATGGCACCACGCCCGAGGCCCCCCGGTGAAAAGCGGCTTCGGCAAGCAAGCCTGGCGCGTCCTGGCCCTGGTGGTGCTGTCGGGCGTGTGCCTGCAGCTGTTCTTCGCGCTGCGCATCGCTTTGATGATCGTGGTCGATCCGCAATCCACCAGCTTCCAGCGCAGCGAGATGGCGCGCATCGTGCGCACGCAAGGCCGGTTGCTGTGGTCGCAATCGTGGGCGCCCTCCACGCAGATCAGCCCGTCCATCAAGCGTGCCGTGATCGCCTCGGAAGATGCCGGCTTCGTCGATCACAACGGTGTGGAATGGGATGCGCTGGAGAAGGCCTGGCAGAAGAACAGCAAGGCGCAGCAGCGGCTGGACAACCAGAAGCAGAAGGCATTGGAGCGCTACCAGCGTGCCGCCAGCCGCGCCCAGGCGCGCGGGCGCCCGGCGCCCGAGATGCCGTCGGCACTGAACGCCACGCCCAAGGTGATCGGAGGCTCGACCATCACGCAGCAACTGGCCAAGAACCTGTTCCTGTCCAGCGAGCGCAGCTTCCTGCGCAAGGGCCAGGAGTTCGCGCTCACCTTCATGCTCGAAGGCCTGCTGGGCAAGGAGCGCATCCTGACCATCTACCTGAACAACGTGGAATGGGGCGAAGGCGTATTCGGCATCGAAGCGGCCTCACGGCACTACTTCCACATCCCTGCTTCGCAACTGAGCCCGATGCAGGCCGCGCGTCTGGCGGTGATGCTGCCGGCGCCCAAGCGCTTCGAGCAGAAACCGGGCTCCGATTACCTGATGCGCCGCTCCGGCATGATCGCCGCCCGCCTGCGCGCGGTCGAACTGCCCTGAACGCGCACTGAAACGGCCGGCCGCCGCTCAGCGGTAGGCCAGGTTCAGCGAAGGCTCGATGTCCGACGACAGGCTGGGCAGTTCCGACTGCTGCGGGCCGGCCAGTTCGGCACGGCACTGGCTGCGCGCTTCGCTGCTGATCTTCCAGTCGCAGCGGCTGAAGGCCAGTGCACGGTCGGCCGAATCGCGCTGGTGCTTCTCGGCGCGGTTCACGGTGTCCGACATCACGCCGTAGAACACCGCCAGCAGCGTGATCCACAAGGCCAGCAACAGCGTGTAGAACAGGTAGGGCATGAGCGATGCATCATCGTCGTGCTTGGCGGCCGTCTTCAGGCTCCAGGTGGGTGCAACGCTCATGGTGGTGTCCTTCACAACAGGTGGCGGCGATCGGGTTCAGGGCATGGACCGAATGCTCCCGCAATCCGCCGGGTTTGCGCAGGCGGCGGGCGCCGAAAGCTGTGTCAGCCGCATCTGACGCGTAACGAGACGTCAGCGCTTGCTGACGCCAGCTTCATCACTTGACTACAGACGGCCCGACGGCGCGTTCCTACAGTGCATTCGACTGCCCGAACTGACACACAGCGGGCAATTTCCCTCGAATCACCACCGAAAGGACAAGGCCATGAACTGGGATCGCGTGCAAGGCAATTGGAAGCAACTCAAGGGCAAGGTGCAGGAGCAGTGGGGCGAGCTGACCGACGACGACTTCGACAAGATCGAAGGCCGCCGTGAGCAACTGGTCGGCCGCATCCAGGAACGCTATGGCATCGCCAAGGATGAGGCCGAGCGTCAAGTGGACAGCTGGACCTCCACCCACTGACACATGAGCGGCGGGGTGGCGCGACCCTTCCGTCCCCACGGACGCGCCATCCCGCACTTCGCCGGCCTGCCGGCACTGACAAGCAGCCCTTCAGGAGCGTGAGATGTCTCACCCAGCCACCCAACCGTCCACACCGCGCGGTCGACCGCAGGCCAACGACGCCATCCACTCGCTGACCCTGGATGAGGACGCCATCGAAGCGGCCCGCCAAGGCATCGACGAAGGTGCCGTGACGCCCAGCTACGGTCCCTGGCGCGACGAGATCGTGCGCCTGCTCAATGGCGCGCTGGCCACCGAACTGGTGTGCGTGCTGCGCTACAAGCGCCATCACTTCACGGCACACGGCCTGGCCTCGCCCAAGATCGCCGAAGAGTTCATGGTGCACGCCAACGAAGAAGCGGCCCATGCCGACCAGATCGCCGAACGCATCATCCAGCTGGGCGGCGAGCCGGACTTCAACCCGGTCGGCATCCTGGAACGCAGCCATGCCGACTACGACACCTCCACGGACCTCAAGGCCATGGTGCGTGCCAACCTGGTGGCCGAACGCGTGGCCATCGAAAGTTACCGACAGATGGTCGCCCTGATCGGCGACAAAGACCCGACCACCCGACGCATGCTGGAGTCCATCCTCAGCGTCGAGGAGGAACACGCCGACGAACTCAAGGACATGCTCGAATGAGGCCTATCGTGAACAAAAATCAGAAATTCATCTTCACCACCGCTGTCATCGCCGCCACGGCCGTGTGGAGCCTGGCACCGCGCGTCGCGCGGGCCGAGCCCTCGCCGGCGCTGGACCGTGTCAGCATCTGGCTGGGCGGCTACCGCGCCGACATCGACGGTTTCGCCTCCGTGCGTGACCCGTCCAACAACATCGACACGGGGGACCAACAGTTCCTGTCGGGCAAGAAGACCGTCGAGCGCGCCCGCCTCGACTGGCTGATCATGGACAGCCAGGGCTTCTCGGTGGATTACTTCCGCATCCACGACGACAGCGCCCGCAGCATCGAGCAGCCCTTCACCTTCGGTGGCGTGAACTACACCGCCGCCGGCCGCGTGGCCTCCGACACCACGCTGGACATCGGCAACTTCTCGTACCGCTGGTGGTTCGGTGACCAGAGCAACAACAACGTGTTCGGCCTGGGCCTGGGCGCGGCGTACTACAAGCTCGACGCCACCCTGCGCGCATCGGTGGGCGTGGGCCCCATCGGCTACAACACCATCCAGCGCTACGACGAGTCCGGCTGGGCCCCTCTGGTGACCCTGGGCTGGCGTGCCAAGGTGTCCGAGCAGGTGCGCCTCTACGCCGACCTGTCGGGCGTGCGCAAGAACGGCAGCGACCTGTCGGGCACCATCACCAACGCCGCCATCGGCGCCGAATGGTTCCCCTGGAAGAACGTCGGTATCGGCGCGGAGTACGCCTCCACCCGCATCCGCCTGAAGCAGAAGGACGACGCCGCCACGGCCCGTGTGCGGCTGGAACTCGACGGCCCGGCCGTCTACCTGCGCCTGCGCTTCTAAAATAGGGCCATGCCCAAACCGGCGGCCCCTTCTTCCACCAAGCTTCGCCTGCAGTCACGCCTGAGCGCGTGGCTGCTGCCCGTGGCCTTCCTGGGAGAGGTGCTGCTGGCCAGTGGCCGGGCGCTCAAGGGCTGGCAGTTTCGCCGGCCCGACCTGCTCAGGGTGCTCAACGAGGCCAGCGCCCAGGCCCTGCCCATCGTGCTGGTGGTCAACGCGCTGGTGGGGGCCATCCTGGCCTTCGTGGGGGCGGTGCAGCTGGTGAAGTTCGGCGCGGGCATCTACGTGGCCGACCTGGTCAGCATCGCCGTCACGCGCGAGATGGCCGCCGTCATCACGGCCGTGGTGATCTCCGGGCGCACCGCGGCCTCCTTCGCCGCCGAGTTGGCCACCATGCAGGCCAATGAAGAGATCGACGCGCTGCGCGTGCTCGGGCTCGACCCCATCGGCTACCTGGTGCTGCCGCGCGTGCTGGCCCTGCTGGTGATGATGCCCTTGCTCTACGTGTACGGGTGCGTGGCCGCGCTGCTGGGCGGCATGGCCGTGGGCACCACCATGCTCGATCTGAACCCCCAGGCCTATTTCGACCGTGCGCTGCTGGCCAGCCCGCTGAGCTACGTGGGCCTGGGCATGAGCAAGACGGTCGTCTTCGGCGTGCTGATCGCCATCGGCGGCTGCTACGCCGGCATGACAGCCAGCCGGGACGCCGCTGGCGTGGGCCGCGCCACCACCAAGGCCGTGGTGGCCGGCATCGTGGGCGTGATCGCGCTGGACGCCATCTTCGCCGTGTGCGCCAACGCACTGGACATCTGAGCCCATGAGCCGCCTGGACGTCAAGAACCTCACGATGCGCTTCGGCGACAGGCTGATCCAGGAAGGCATCGACTTCTCGGTGGAATCGGGCACCGTGTTCGCCATCATGGGCGGCAGTGGCTGCGGCAAGAGCACCCTGCTCAAGCACATGATCGGCCTGCTGTGCCCTTACGAAGGCCAGGTGCTGATCGACGACGAGGACTACTGGGCCGCGAACGAAGCGCAGCAGCGCCAGATCCGCCAGCGCTTCGGCGTGCTGTTCCAGAGTGCCGCGCTGTGGACCTCGATGAGCGTGCTCGACAACGTGATCGTGCCGCTGGAGCTCAAATCGCCCGACATGGCCAAGGCCGAACGCCGCGACCGCGCGCTGGAGCTGCTCTCATGGGTGGGCATGGAAGACGCTGCCGACAAGCGCCCCTCTGACCTCAGCGGCGGCATGAAGAAGCGCGCCGGCCTGGCCCGCGCCATCGCCGGCGAGCCCGATTTCCTGTTCTTCGACGAGCCCTCCGCCGGTCTGGACCCGATCAGTTCCGTGCGGCTGGACAAGCTCATCACCGACCTGCGCGACCGCACCGGTGCCGCCGTGCTGATCGTGAGCCACGAGCTCGAAAGCCTGCTGTCCATCGCCGACGACGGCATCTTCCTGGACGCCGAGAGCAAGCGCCCCATCGCGCGCGGCAAACCCGCTGATCTCAAAAGCGCCACCGACACCCATCCCACCGTGCGCGCCTTCCTGGCGCGACAGGAGCCTTCGTCATGAAACGCAATGCCCTGCTGATCGGCCTGTTCGTGCTGACGGCGCTGGCCCTGGCGGCCGCGGCCATCACCTTCCTGGGCGGCAACCGCCTGTTCGAACAGCGCGTGCGCGCGGTCGTCTACTTCACCAACAGCGTCAAGGGCCTGTACGTGGG
The DNA here is from genome assembly GCA_019112875.1 of Candidatus Aquabacterium excrementipullorum. Lineage (GTDB taxonomy): Bacteria > Pseudomonadota > Gammaproteobacteria > Burkholderiales > Burkholderiaceae_C > Aquabacterium > Aquabacterium excrementipullorum. Next base: position 122,057 of record DXIO01000014.1, on the reverse strand, counting down.
CGCCCCCGTCACCTTCCGGGGCGTGCCCATCGGCCAGGTGGACGCCATCGGCATCGAGGTCGATCCGAACAACTTGGTCACACGCGTGCCGGTGCAACTGTTCATCACCTCCAAGCTGCTGCAGATGAGCGGAGGCCAGGACAACATGGACCTTCGCCAGCTGGTGCAGCGCGGCCTGCGAGCCCGGCTGGCGCAGCAGAGCCTGGTCACGGGCCAGGCCCTGATCGACCTGGATTTCGATCCCAAGTCACCGCTGGCCCTGCATGGCGATCCGGAAAGCCGCAGCGTGGAGATTCCCGTGGTCAAGGGGGCGTTCGACGACCTGGTGGCCCAAATCAGCGAGCTGCCGCTCAAGGACACGGTGGGCGACCTGCGCCGCACGCTGGGTGAACTGCAGCAGACCTCCGTGGCCGCGCAGAAAGTGATGAAGCAGGCCGGTGAAGACTGGCGCCAGGCCTCGCTGGCCGCGCAGGAGATCATGCGCAACACCGACCGCACGCTGCAATCGGTGGGACAGCAGGCCAATGGCACGCTGCAATCCGTGCAGCGCCTGTCGGACACGACCAACAACCTGGTGGCAGCCACCCAGCCAGACGTGGCGCTCACCCTGGCATCCGCCCGGGACGCCGCGCGCTCTGTCGAGGTGAGCATGCAATCCTTCGCCGAACTGTCGGCGCCGGGCTCTGCCCCGCGTGAAGACCTGGAATCCACCCTGCGCGATCTGTCGCTGACGGCGCGCAGCCTGCGCCAGGTGGCCGAACTGCTGGAGAACCAGCCCAACGCCCTGATCTTCGGGCGCCGCTGAGGAGACACCCCATGCCCATCCGCCAGATCACCCGCCCCGCCTGCTGGGCCGGCACCTTGACACTCACGCTGGCCGCACTGCTTGCTGGCTGCGCGAGCAGCCCGCCGCCCCAGACCGTGCTCGCGCTGCCCACGCCTTCCCTGCCGCAGGCCTCCGCCAGCGCTGGCAATGCCGGCACGCGCTGGCTGCAGCTGGGCCGGCTGGACATTCCGGAATACTGGCAATCGCGCTCGGTGCGTTACCGCGAGGGCAGCGAACTCAAATCCTGGGAGGACACGGTGTGGGCTGAACGCGTGGAGGTGGGGCTCACGCGCAACCTGTCCATTGAGCTGGAACATGCGCTGCCGACGCCGTGGCAGCTGTGCCCGCTGCGCTGCGAAGGCGCGTCGCGCCGGCCCGTACGGCTGCTGGTGAGCCTCTCGCCCCTGGATTACGACCGTGCTTCGCAGAACCTCACGGCCTGGGCACAGTGGACCTTGCTGGGTGAAGATGGCCAGGTGCTTCGCACCAGCAGCCAGCCTCTGCAAAGCAAGGGCAGCGGCTCGGGAGCCGCTGCCCAGACCGACGCCATGGCCGGTTTGATGAAGGATCTCGCGGGCATCGTGTCCCGCGAGGTGCCGCTGCTGCCCACCCGGCGGGCGGCCGCAGCGGCGGCGGCATCGTCAGCGGCTGAACGCCTTGACGCCAAGAACGCCCAGTAGCAGCACGACCAGGGCCAGCACCAGGAAGATCCCGAACAGCACCTTGGCGATCGAGGCTGCGCCCGCCGCCACGCCCGTGAAGCCCAGCAGACCGGCCACGACGGCGATCAGCGCGAATATCAGAGCCCATTTCAACATGATCAGGTCCTTTCTTGGGGTCGCCACGAAGACCGGCGGCCATGCAAGGATGCTGCCGCCCACCAGGCACCGCGGCAGTCGGCGACCAACGCCGGCCAGCGCCAGCAGCGGCTGATCCCCGTGTCAGCCGGAGCCGACGCCTTGGTTGACCGAAAAGTCCATGCCCCGCACCCCTCGAGCAGGGTCGGTCCATGCCTACATGGCAAACAGTCCTTGACGACAGACGCGCTCCATGCCTCTGCCTAGCATGAGACCCATGCTGAAAGAGCGCGACAACGATAACGAGGTACAAGCCATGAAGATCGTGACCATCAAGGAGCTGGACGATGTCCTGAGCGCCGACGATACCGAGGAGCCCCACGAACAGACCCATGATGTGGAAGTGAGCCTGGCCAATCACAAGGTGGTGGTGGTGCCCTGCATGCTGGCCGTGGCCGATCGCCCCCAGCGGCCGCAGGAAATCGCCCTGGTGATCCCGCGCGGCCTGTGCCGCGGCGGCCAGCCCACCCGCCGCGGCCTGATGCATGCCGCCGCCGAGGCGGTGCGTCGCCACCTTGCCCATCGCAAGCACCCCTGGCTGGAAGTGCGCACCCGCATCAACGGTGTGCTGACCCCGCTGATGCGCGTGCACACGGCCTGAAGGGCGCCGGGCAAGGACGAGGACGAGGAAAGAAGAAATGAAAAGGCCGCCCGGTTGGGCGGCCTTTTCATTGGCCCGCGTCGCAGGCCTGGTCGGCCTGACGTGCGATGTCCTTGTTGCCCGGGTCGATCAGCGGCACGATCGCGGCCACCGGATTCAGGAATCCAAGCGCCACGGCCCCGGCCACGCGCGGCAACAAGGCCGAAGCCTTGATGGACACGTGCGGATCGTTCAACGGGCCGTTGACCTGCACCGGGGTGCGCAGCGTCAGCACGCTGAAGTCCTTGGGTGCCACGCGCGCCTGCAGGGCCATGCGCTCATCCTTGAGCGACAGCGAGCCCTGCACCCACACGCTGGAATCCTTGGTGTTGATGACGAACAGTTCCGGTGTGAGCGTGCCGTTGAAGGCCTTGATGTCGGCCCGCGCGCAAGGCACGGCCAGGGAATCGTCGCCGCGGATCAGCACACCCAGCACCTGCGCCACGTCGATGCCCGCGCCTTCCACGGCCAGGTGCGAGATCGTGCCGTCACGCAGGCGCACCTGCACCGGCCCGGTCAGCGAGCCCAGGATGGCGGCGGTGGACTGGCCTTCGCCCTTCACCATGGCCCGGCCGGTGACGCGGCCGGTCAGGTAAGGCGCTCGCCCCTCGGGCTTGAGCGCCTTGATCCAGTTCTCGATCACCACGTTGTTGACCGCCAGGTCAGCGTTCCACAAGGCCTTGTTCTTTTGGGTGCCGTCCAGGGCCAGGCGGCCCGTGAGTTCGCCCTGCGCCGTGCGGGCCTGCAGGTCGCTGATGGTCAGCACGGAGGAATCGAGCACCAGGTGGCCCTTGAGGGGCTGCAAGGGCTCAAGCACCTCGGAACTCAGGTCCAGCTGGGCAATGTCGATCAGCACGTTGGCGTTCATCATGGCCAGCGAGGGCAGATCGAAATGGCGATCGGGCAGCACGCGTGCGTCCTCCTTGCGGCTGGAGGCGGGCTGACCACTGGTGGGCACGCCGATGGCCGGGCCCAGATCGGCCAGCGCCAGGCGGGTACCGCCCAGCCGCCCGGCGAGCATGGGCACCTCCGGCCGGCGGTCGTAGACGAACTCGCCCCGCAGACGGCTCGATCCGATTTCCGCGCCCTTCACGACCACGGAGGTGCGCAGCCCCTGGTGCCGCACGGCACCACGCATGGCGAAGGCGCCGGTGGTGGGCAGGGTCACGCCCAGGGGCTCACCCATGGCCGCGAGGGAGGGGCCCTTCGCCTGGAAGTTGCCCAGCACATCGGCCTCGGCGCTCAACTGGTCCACCGAGCCGGTGAAGTCCACCCGTGCCTGCCCCACGTTGAGGTGGAAGTCGATCGGCCAGGCCATGCGTCCCTCGCCCCCCAGCAGCCAAGGCGCCAGTTGCCCGGAAGTGAGCGCAGCACGCAGCGGAAAGCGCTGGTAACTGCCCTGGCTCCTGGCGCGCACGCCTTCCGGTACCTCACCATCCTTGAGAGGGCCAGCCCGGCGGGCGTCGCGCACGCTGAGAGACACCTCGGTGCGCGAATCCAGGGCGAGCGGTGCATCCTTGTAGTTGATCTGCCCTTGCGCCAGTTCCAGCACATCGAAGTGCAGGCCGTCCAGCAGGGATTTGGCTTCGGGCTTTTCCTGCCTCGGTGGGCCGAATTGCCACGAGGCACGGTTGTCGGCCGTGCGTTCCAGCCAGGCCGTGAGCTGGCGCGCGCGCAATTGCTCGACCAGCACCGGCTTGCCACGGTACGCACGCCACAGGTCATGGTAGGCCAGCTGCAGGTAGGCCCCATCGGCCATCACCATGAAGGGCGCCTTGCTCCATTCGGGCGATCCAATGCGCAACTGATCGGCCCAGATGCGGATGCCGCCCAGCAGGCGAACGCGCGCCTGGGCCTGGCTTGGCGCCTCGCCGAAACTCACCTGACGGTGCAGGGAATTCGACAGGAATCGTTCGGCCGGTGCGGACAGCCAAGGCCATGCGCGGTATTCGCCGTAGGCGACACCACCCACCACGGCCACCACCAGCAAACCCGGCACCCACCAAGCCGCGCGCAGACGGCGCCGACGAGGGGGCGGGGCTGCGGGTGGCGGCGATGTCAGTTCCTCGGCCACGGAGGCCGGCTCGTTGGGCGGCACACGGGCCGGCTGCGCACTCATCGTCCGCCCAGGGCCAGGTGCTCGTGTTCGCCCAGACCCACCGGCTTGCCGGCGATCACCGAGGCGGCGATGGCGAACAGGCGCACCACCTTGCTCGACGGCGAATCCCAGTAGTCCACGCTGCGCGGCACGAACTTCAGGGCGCGCAGATCAGGGCTTTCGGGGCCATCGGGGAACCAGGGCTTGGCGAAGGACGACCACAGGTGCTCCTTCGTGGGGGTGTCGTCGATCAGGTAGGCGCTGCCTTCCATCGACACATAGCTGGCATCGGATTCTTTCGAGAAGGCGGCCGTGAGGGATTCGAGGCGCACGCCCTGCATGGCAGAGGCACTGGTCAGGAACCACAGGGCGCCGTCCTTGTCCAGCAGGATCGGGCTCATCGGGCGGCTCGCCAGGTGATGGTCATCAACGGCGGTGATCATGCACACGGACATGTCCTCGATCAGGTCCGCGACCTTCTTCATGGCGGGATGGGTCTGGTCATGCACTTTCATGGCATCTCCTGGGGTATGGAAAAAAGATGGGGCCAGATTGCGCCAGTCGGGGCGGCGTTGCCATCAGCGCATGGCGCGTGTGCGCGTCAGCATGGACTGACATGCCATCCCTGGCTGTCACGACCGGCGGCATCAGGCGAGCTCAGCGACCAGCGCTAACGCCTGCTCCCATGATGGCGTAGTGGCCCAGAGCTCAATGCCCGTGCACCAGCTTGTCCTGGTAGCGGTAGAGCTGGTAGGTGATCTCCACGCCGAACAGGATCACCATCGACACATAGTTCAGCCACACCAGCAGCACGGCCAGCGTGCCGGCCGCACCGAACACCGAACCGACCACGCCCTGCCCCAGGTACAGGCCCAGCGCCCACTTGCCCAACTCGAAGAGCACCGAGGTGGTCAGCGCACCGGCCGCCACCGTCAGAGGCTTGAGCTTCACGGGCGCCATCAGCCGCAGCATCATCCCGAACAGCAGCGACAGCATCAGCAGCGACACGCCGGCCTGCAGCAGGCTCAGCAGCACCGCCTCGGCCCGTGACCAGCGGGCCACCCATTCGCCCACCGCCACCAGGCCGGCGCTCGCCAGCAAGGACGCCACCAGCAAGAAGCCGATGCCCACCACCAGTGTCAGGCCCTTCAGGCGCTCCATCACGGCGCTGAGCCAGGCATAGCGGTAGGTGCGCTGCGTGCCGAAGATGCGCCCAAAGGCCGCCGACAGTTCACCGAACAGGGCGGTGGCCCCCACCAGGATGCCCACGAAACCGATCAGGCCTGCCTGCCAGCTCTTGGGCGACAGATAGCTGGCCTGGATCATCTTCTGCAGCAGTTCGGCCCCCGAGCTGCCCAGAAGGTCCTGGAACTGCGCCACCACATGGCCTTCCACGCTGGCTCGACCGTAGAACACGCCCGACAGCGTCACCGCGATCACCAGCACCGGCGCCAGCGAGAAGGCCGCGTAGTAGGCCAGCGCGGCGGCGGTGCCAATGTTGCGGTGATCGATCCAGGCCAGCGCCGCATCGCGCAGAACGATCCATACTGAGGGCTGAGGCAGGCGTTCGGCCTGCACGTCCTGCACCGGCTCAGCGGCATGAAGACCACGATTCGCAAGCTCTTCCATTCCTACACTCCCACGCCGCGCTGGCTGTCCGGTCATGCCGCGGGCCGCCTACTGTGGACCCGCCGCCGGCTGTGGCTCTCGGTGGCCCTGGCCAGCGCCATCTGGTGCGCTCTGCCAAGCCACACCGACAGCGTGAACCGCCTGCTGACGGCCTGGTGCGCCTTCGGCCTGGTCTACCTGCTGCAGGGCGTGGCCCTGATGCTCACCGCCGACGACGGTTCGATCGAGCAGCGCGCCCGGCATGAGGATGAAGGCGCCGGCGTGATCCTGCTGCTGATCGTGCTGGCCGCCGGCGCCAGCATCGGCGCCGTGGTGATGGAACTGGCTGGCGGCGGTGCCCGCAACGGCAGCCACCCCGATGGGCCGGTCATGGCACTGGCCGGTGCCAGCATCGCCACGGCCTGGCTGCTGATCCACACCGCCTTCGCGCTGCACTACGCCCACCGCTATTACCTGATCGCGCACGGCCGGCACAACAGCCACGGCGCCCCGCTGGATTTCCCCGGCCGGCAGACGCCGGTGTATCTGGATTTTCTGTACTTTTCCTTCACCATCGGCGCCACCTCGCAGACCTCCGACGTGGGCGTGGCCACCACACGCATGCGAGGGCTGGTGCTGCTGCATGGCATGGTGTCCTTCCTGTTCAACACCACCTTGCTGGCACTGACGGTGAACATCGGCGCCTCGCTGTTGCGGCCCTGACAGGCCCACGGCCACGGCCACGGCGTTCGGGCCTGGCCCGCACAGGTTTTGACAAGCTCCCTTGCACATCAGGCCACCTCCGCCAGCACGGCTGCGTGATCGGACAGGCGGTTCCATGGCGCCTGCGACAACACCCGTACGGACACGGGCTCCAGGTTGCGGACGTAGACGCGGTCCAGCGGCAGCACGGGCATGCGCGCCGGGAAGGTCTTGGCCAGGCGGCCGCGCAGGCTGTGGTGCACCTCGCGCAGGCCGGCCTTGAGCAGGGCCGGGTGGCCGCGCTGGCGCCAGTCGTTCAGATCGCCCGCGATGATCAGCGGCGCATCGGGCGGCACCTGATCGTTGATCAGGTTGACCAGTCGGCGGATCTGTTCCTGGCGCTGGCTTTCCAGCAGGCCCAGGTGGGCACAGATCACGTGCAGCGTCTTGCCGCGCGTCTTCCAGTCCAGTTCGCCGTGGAGCAGGCCCCGCTTCTCGATGGTGTGCACTGACACGTCCTGGTTGCGCCAGGCCACGATGGGAAATTTGGACAGCACTGCGTTGCCATGGTGGCCATGCGGGTAGACGGCGTTGCGCCCGTAGGCGAAATCGCGCCAGATGCTGTCGGCCAGGTATTCGTACTGCGATTGGGCGGGCCAGCCACGAATGCGCTGCGCATGCGTGTCATGCTGGCCCAGCACCTCCTGCAGGAAGACGATGTCGGCATCGCACTGCTGCACAGCCGCCTTGAGCGCCGGCAGCACGAAATGCCGGTTCATGGCCGTGAAGCCCTTGTGCAGGTTCAAGGTCAGGACGGTGAGCGGGGCGCTCGCATCGCCTGTGACGCGCGGGTGGGTCACCGGTTCACTGGAAGGGTCTCGGTACATGGCGTACGGGGCACGGAGGGCCGTGAAACAAGTCGTCATCACCTTAAGCGAGCCCCCTGCGGGCGGGCTGTCGTCCGCGCCTGAACCCCCTGTCGGCTGCTGCTGACAAACGGCACGCCGTGTCAGCATCCCCCTACACCACAATCCGCCGAGCCTGACGAGGTGGGCAGGAGTCCGCTCGGTAACATCGCCCCGCTCCTGCCCGATCAAACATCCGTTCGAAGATCCAACGGTTGGTTTCGATCGGCCGCTTGTCCCCCTTCAAGGCCATCGCGCCATCCGGAATGCCCATGGTTGCCAGCCGCCCCAAGGAACGACGAGACCCAGCCTGGGTGGGCTTCTTGATCGTGGTGTCCCTGGCCGCCATCCTGTGGATAGACCTGCTCACCCCACTGGGCATGACCGAGTGGGTGTTCTACCTGGTGCCGGTCGGTGTGTGCCTGCTGCAATCGCGGGCCAATCTGCCGATCGGCGCGGCCGTGGTCGCCACCATCTTCATGGTGATCGGCTTCTGGCAATCACCGCCCGGCATGGACCAGATGGCCGCGGCCACCAACCGCGCCTGCGGCGTGCTGGCTTTGTGGGGCCTGGCCTGGGTGGTGCGCTCCACCGTGACATCGCGCCAGCAGATCCGCCGGCTGATGTGGGTGCAGCAAGGCCGCGCCCGCGTGGCCGAGGCGCTGCTGGGCGAGCAGACCGTGCGCCAGAGCGCGCAGAACGCGCTGGATGCCCTGTGCGCCTACCTGGCTGCGCCGCTGGGCCTGGTCTACCGCGTCGATGAAGACAAGCTGGTGCTGGAAGCCGCCCGCGCGCACGATGCTCAGGACGCCGGCGCGCCCGCCACCCTGCGCATGGGCCAGGGCGTCACCGGGCAGGTGGCGCGCGATGCACGCCCCATGCTGGTCGCGGATTCGAAGGAGCAGCCCCTGCTGCTGCGCTCAGGCTTGACAGAACTGCGCCCCCGCCGTGTCGTCAGCAGCCCGCTCACGGCCGACCAGCGCGTCAACGGCGTGCTGGAAGTGGCCTTGACCGACACCGACACGCCCGACGACGAACTGCTGGACCTGATGGCCGCCGTGTCAGAGACCGTGGGCATGGCCCTGCGCACCGCGCTGTACCGCGAGCGCCTGCTGGAGTTGCTGGCGCAGACCCAGCGTCAGAGCGAAGAGCTGCAGGTGCAGCAGGAAGAACTGCGCGTCTCCAACGAAGAGCTGGAAGAGCAGAGCCGCGTGCTGCAGGAAAGCCAGTCCCGCCTGGAAGAGCAGCAAGTCGAGCTGGAGCAGACCAATGTGCGCCTGGAAGAACAGACGCAGAACCTCGAACGCCAGAAGCGTGATCTGCTGCTGGCCCACCAGGCCATCGAGCTCAATGCCCGCCGCCTGGCCCAGGCCAGCCAGTACAAGTCCGAGTTCCTGGCCAACATGTCGCACGAGCTGCGCACCCCGCTCAACAGTTCGCTGATCCTCTCCAAGATCCTGTTCGACAACAAGCTGGGCAACCTGTCGGATGAGCAGGTCAGCTACGCGCAGACCATCCACGCCGCGAACAACGACCTGCTCACGCTGATCAACGACATCCTGGACCTCTCCAAGATCGAGGCAGGCCACGTGGAGATTCATCCCGAACTGGTCGCCACCGACGCCCTGTTCGAACGCCTGATGGCGCTGTTCAAGCCCATGGCCGCGCAGAAGGGCCTGAGCCTGGAGACCGTGCGCGCACCGCAGTCGCCATCCTCCCTGATCACCGACACGCAACGGCTGGAGCAGGTGCTCAAGAACCTGTTGTCCAACGCGCTGAAGTTCACCACGCATGGCGGGGTCGAGCTGGGCCTGCGCGCCGAGCCGGGCGAACGCCTGGCCTTCTGGGTGCGCGACACCGGCCTGGGCATCGCCGAAGACCAGCAGGAAATCATCTTCGAGGCTTTCCGCCAGGCCGACGGCACCACCAGCCGCCGCTTCGGCGGCACAGGGCTGGGCCTGTCCATCTCGCGCGAACTGGCGCACCTGCTGGGCGGCGAGATCAGCGTGCAGAGCGCACCGGGCGCAGGCAGCACCTTCACGGTGGTGCTGCCCCGCACGCTCACACCAGCCACGCCCGTGGCACCGGATGTGCTGCCCGCACCGGTCATGGCCGCCCCCTCGCGCCCACCTGCAGACCCCTATGCGCTGCCCGCCCAGGCCCGCAGCGTCACGGCCCCCGTGCCGCTCCAGACACGCGTCACCCAGCCACATGAGGGTGACACCCTCGTGGCGGAGCACGTGCCGGCGCCTGCCGCCGCAACCTCCGCGCGCAAGACGATCCTGGCCGTGGAAGACGACCCGAAGTTCGCCCGCGTGCTGTGCGACCTGGTAGGCGAGCTGGATTTCGACTGCGTGATCGCGGCCACCGGGCACCAGGCCCTGACGATGGCCCACGAGCTCAAGCCCTGCGGCATCCTGCTGGACATCGGCCTGCCCGACCAGTCGGGCCTGACGGTGCTCGAGCAGCTCAAGCGCTCGCCGCACACCCGCCACATCCCGGTGCACATGGTGTCGCTGAACGACCGCACCAACCTCAGCCTGCAGCTCGGTGCCATCGGCCACGCCGTCAAGCCCGTGGCGCGCGAGGACATCCTGGGTGCCGTGCGCAAGCTGCAGGAGCGCCTGCAATCGCGCATCAAGCGCGTGCTGGTCGTCGAGGACGACCCCGTGCTGCTCGACAACATCGGCCTGCTGCTGGGCAACGACGAGGTGCAGGTGGTCAAGACCGGCACCGTGGCCGGCGCACTCGACCATCTGCGCAGCAGCACCTTCGATTGCATGGTGATGGACCTGGCCCTGCCCGATGGCAGCGGCCACGACCTGCTCGACCAGATGTCCGAGGGGCTGGACAACGGCTTTCCACCCGTGATCGTCTACACCGGCCGCGCCCTGACCCGCGACGAAGAGCAGCGCCTGCGCCGCCACTCCAAGTCCATCATCGTCAAGGGCGCGCGCTCACCCGAGCGCCTGCTCGACGAGGTGACGCTGTTCCTGCACAGCGTGGAAAGCACCCTGCCCACCGACCAGCAACTGCTGCTGCGCCAGGCCCGCCAGCGCGACGCGGCCTTCGAGGGCCGGGTGATCCTGCTGGTGGAGGACGATGTCCGCAACATCTTCGCCCTGTCCAAGGTGCTCGAGCCGTTGGGCGCCACGCTCAAGATCGCCCGGGACGGCCGCGAGGCCCTGTCGCAGCTGGATCAGCTCGAAGCGGTCGATCTGGTGCTGATGGACATCATGATGCCGGAGATGGACGGCCTGACCGCCATGCGCCGCATCCGCGAGCAGGCCCGCTGGGCGCAGTTACCCATCATCGCGCTGACTGCCAAGGCCATGGCCGACGACCGCCAGGAGTGCCTGGACGCCGGTGCCGACGACTACATCGCCAAGCCCATCGACGTCGACCGCCTGGTGTCGCTGTGCCGCGTGTGGATGGGACGCTGAGGCGATGCACGACACCGCCTGCACGCCCACCCCGTTGCTGGACATCGAAATCCGGTTGTTCCTGGAAGGCGTGTTCCAGCAGTACCACTACGACTTCCGCCAGTACTCCATGGCTTCCCTGCGGCGGCGCATGACACTGGCCATGGAGCGCCATGGCTGCGAGACGCTGTCGGTGCTGCAGTCGCGGGTGCTGCGCGAGCCGGCCTTGTTCGCGCAGATGCTGCAGTACTTCACGGTGCAGGTCAGCGACATGTTCCGCGATCCGGGCTACTTCCGCGCGCTGCGCGACGCGGTGGTGCCCATGCTGCAGACCTACCCCTCCATCAAGGTGTGGGTGGCCGGCTGCAGCACCGGCGAAGAGGTCTGGTCGCTGGCCATCCTGCTGCACGAGGCCGGCCTGCTCGATCGCAGCCTGGTCTACGCCACCGACATCAACGCCCAGTCGCTCAAGGCGGCCGAGGCCGGCATCTACCCCATCGAGCGGGCGGCACGGTTCAGCCGCAACTACCTGCAGGCCGGGGGCACGGCCTCGCTGTCCGACTACTACACGGCTGGCTACGAGGCCATCGTGTTCGACCGCGCCCTCAAGCAGCACATCGTCTTCGCCGACCACAGCCTGGCCACCGACCACGTGTTCTCCGAGATGCACCTGGTGTCCTGCCGCAACGTGCTGATCTACTTCGACCGCGGCCTGCAGGACCGCGCCGTCGGCCTGTTCCGCGACGCGCTGGTGCCGCGCGGCTTCCTGGGCCTGGGCAGCAAGGAGACGCTGCGTTTCGGCGCGCATGAACATGCCTTCGAACCCTGGCGCGCCGACGAGCGCATCTACCGGAGGCGGGCATGAGCGCCGCGACCACCCTGCACGCCCAGGCGTCGCACGAAGGGACCGTGTCCACACCGCCCGCATCGGCACGGCCCGGCCTGGTGATGATCGGCGCCTCCACCGGCGGTGTGCAGGCCCTGATGGCGGTGTTGCCTCAGCTGCCAGCCGGCCTGCCTGCGGCCGTGGTCGTGGTGCTGCACCTGCCGCCCGACAAGCCCAGCCTGCTGGTGGAACTCTTTGCGCCGCTGTGCGCCTTGCCGGTTCGCGAACCCGACGACAAGGAAACCCTGCAGGCCGGCACCATCTACATGGCGCCCCCCAACTACCACCTGATGGTCGAGGCCGACGAGGCCGCCAATGCCCACTTCGCGCTGTCGGTGGACGAGGCCGTGAACTTCTCGCGGCCCTCCATCGACGTGCTGTTCGAATCGGCCGCCGCGGCCTTGCCGCACTGGTCGCTGGTGGGCGTGGTCTTGTCGGGCGCCAGCCGCGATGGCGCGCGCGGGGCCCGTGGCCTGGCGCTTGCGGGCGCGCAGGTCTGGGTGCAAGATCCGGTCTCCGCCGAGGCGCGCATGATGCCCTCGGCCGTGGCCAGCGAGGTGCCCGGCAGCCGCCTGCTGCCACTGGAACGGATGGCGCCGGCGTTGTGCCGGATTTTTGAGGTCGAGCGAGCAACAAGGAAGCACGATGAACACGGACACTGAACTGGACGTCAATGTCCTCGTGGTGGACGACCTCGTCCAGAACCTGCTCGCCATGGAGGCCCTGCTGGCCCGCCCGGGCGTGCGCGTGATCAAGGCCGCCTCCGGGGTCGAGGCCCTGGAACTGCTGCTGCTGCACGAGGTGGCCGTGGCCTTGCTGGACGTCCACATGCCCGAGATGGACGGCTTCGAGTTGGCCGAGTTGATCCGGGGCCGCGACAGCACGCGCCACATTCCCCTGATGTTCGTGACCGCCGCGGCCGCCGACCAGCAGCGCCAGTTCCAGGGCTACGAATATGGCGCGGTCGATTTCCTGCACAAGCCGGTCGAGAGCCATGTGCTGCTCAGCAAGGTCAATGTGTTCATCGACCTGTACCGCCAGCAGCGCCAGATCCGGCTGCAGAACGCGCGCCTGAGCGAAACGCTGCAACTCAACGAGATGTTCGTCGCCGTGCTGGCGCACGATCTGCGCGTGCCCCTGACCGCCATGTCGCTCGGCGTGCGCCTGCTGCGCGACGCAGGCCATGTGCCGCCCGCCCCCGCACTGCTCGATCGGCTGGAGGGCAGCACCAGCCGCATGGCGCGCATGATCGACCAGTTGCTGGATCTCTCACGCATCCGCAGCGGGCAGCTCACCCTGGCGCTGCGCAGCCACGACCTCGCGTCGGCGGCCCAGCAGGCGGTGCAGGAGCTGGATCCGGGCGACACCGGCCGGCTGGTGGTGTCCTCCCTGGGGGACACCAATGCCCGCATCGACCTGGACCGCTGGCAGCAGGTGCTCACCAACCTGCTGGGCAATGCGATGACGCACGGCCAGCCCGGCAGCCCCATCAAGGTCACGCTGGACGGCCGGTCCGCGCACATGATCACGCTGGAGGTCAGCAACCGGGGCACCATCCCGGCCGACAAGCTGCCGGAGCTGTTCCAGCCCTTCAAGCCCTGCCTCGATGCGCCGGCCAAGCCGCGTGCCAAGGGCCTGGGACTCGGCCTGTACATCGTCCATCAGTTCGTGCGTGCCCATGAAGGCACCATCGACGTGAACGTTTCAGAGGCCGAGGACACCACCGCCTTCGTCGTGCGCCTGCCGCGCGCGCCCGTCAGCGAGCGCCCCGATGCGCTGAGCGCGGCCGCACAGCTTGTCAGGCAGCCCTGACACCACATCGCGCACCCGACCGACATCCCCTGTGTCGCCCCCGCAGGACACTGGGGCACCCTTGACTTCCGGGAGGCCCTCCCATGACAGGCAAGAACGTGCTGTTGGTCGAAGATCAGCCCAAGGCGATGGAATCGCTCACCGTGCTGCTCGGCCTGGTGGACACCGATTTCGACATCGCGATGGCCAGCAACCAGGACCAGGCCATTCGCATCATCGATCGCCAGAAAGTGGACCTGGCCATCGTCGATCTGGGCCTGGAGGAGGGCTCGGGGCTGCACGTGCTGCACGATCTGGCCCGGCGTCAGCCGGATGCAATGCGGGTGGTGTACACACAATCGCGCTCGCCCAAGCTGCGCCAGCAATGCCTGTCGCTGGGGGCCGATGTGTTCATCCACAAAGGCACCGACCGCAGCGATCTGGTCGAGGTGCTGATGCTGTTCCGGGAGTTCTCGCGGGGGCCCGTGGCTGGCGTGGCCTCACACCCCTGAGGCGGGGCTGCCCATCCACAGGCTCGTCGGGCCGTCGAAACGACATTCCCATCCCTGCGCCTGCAGCAGGCCGCGCAAGGCTTCCTGGTCCAGTCGCATGCGGTGCGCCATCTCCCACCCCTGCGCGGGATCGAGGTCGCCCAGGGTCTCGGGCACATGCAGGTGCCAGCGACAGCCACGCCCACCTTCGGCCTGCACGCTCAGGCGCGCACCGACCGATTCGTCATGGTCGAACCAGTACCACAGCACGGCCAGCAAGCCGAAGTAGGCCTCCACCGAGGCGGCCGACGGCCACACGGGCGGCTCGCCGTTCTCGCCGGGGATGGGCGCCAGCACGTCCAGCGACAACTCGCGGCATTTGAACGCCAGCCCGACCCAGCCATGGCAGGCCTCCACCACGCGGTCCAGCCCGACGGGCTCCAGGCTGTGCATCCAGCGCGCCAGCCCGCGCCCCACATCGATGGCCTCGCGGATGTCGTCGCACAAGGCGCCGACGGCTTCTGTCGTGGCCATGGGCGTATCGCCCTGCTGGCTCAGTGAGGCCTTGAGCAGCGTGGTGCGCAGTTCGATCACCATCAGCTGGTTCATCAGATCGTGGCGCATCGAGGGCACCACGCGCTGTAGCACCTCCAGCCTCACCGAATCAGGGTTCGGCAAGGCGGCCTCGACAGGGCGCTGAACTAAGGGCAGGGAAGACAACGGAACACTCACGGCGTACCACCAGCCATCCAGGTTCATCGACGGACAAGGGCGACAGGCCCCAAAGGCCTGCCGCCCACGTTCAAAATCCAAAGAGCGAAGAGCAGTGTCGCGTCAGCTTACTTGGCGAAGTCAGCCTTGGCCTTGGCCTGGCAGGCGTCCTTGGCGTCACCGGCCAGCGAGTCACACTTTTCCTTGGCAGCAGCATACTGCGCATCGGCCTTGTCTTCCGTGGCATCGTTGATGGCCTTGCGGGTCTTGAGCTTGACTTCGGCATCGGCCTTGGCGGCGGTGTGGGCGGCTTCGGCCTCCTTCTTGCACACGTCCTTGTCGTTGCCGGTCTTGTCGTCGCACTTTTCCTTGGCCAGGTCGTACTGGGCGCCAGCGATGTCCTTGCGGGCTTCGTAAGCAGCCTTCGGCGTGTTCTTGTACTGCGCTTCGGCGGTGGACACGGCCGTCACGCGCTGAACCTTGGCTTCGGCCTTGCACACATCGGCGGCGTTGCCGCTGAGCGACTTGCACTTTTCCGTGTCCGCGTCGTACTTGGCCTTGGCTTCGGACTTGGTGTGCTCGTACGCTTCCTTGCTGCCCTTGTGGGTGTCCGCGGCGTGCGTGGCGGCAGCCAGGAACAGGCCACCAGCGGCGAAGGCCAGGGCTTGGATGGCGGTGCGGGCGATGTGGGGGGTCTTTTTCATGGAGTTCTCCGTGTGGTTCGTTTCGCAAACAAGGCACTTCAGGCAGTGGCCTCTCAGCGACGAGGCCGTTGAAGTGACGCCATGCAGTTTCGCCGCCGCCCCACAGCGCTGCATGGGGGCGCACGCCGACATTGGCGGCAGCATCCGCTGATAGGTCTGTAGGCCGATGCCGACAAGTGTTTTGTCGGGTAGGTCAGGGCCTACATCCGATCGCGCTGTCCGCTGATGCCAGCGCTGTGACCGACTCCCTACAGTGGCCTCATCGAAGACAACGAGGAGAACACCATGACACTGGGAACCATCCTTCTGATCGTGCTGCTGCTGATGCTCATCGGCGCCCTGCCCACCTGGCCTCACAGCCGAAACTGGGGCTACGGCCCGACCGGCGGGCTGGGCCTGGTGGTGGTGATCCTGGTGATCCTGGTCCTGATGGGCCACATCTGACGGTGGCCGCCGCCCTCAAGCAAGGGCTCAAGCATCTGGATGTCGACCTGGCCATCGTGGGGGCGGGATCGGCCGGCATGGCGGCTTACAAGGCCGCTGCGCGACAGACGTCGCGCCTGGTGCTCATCGAGTCCAGCGGCTACGGCACGCTGTGCGCACGCGCGGGCTGCATGCCCAGCAAATTGCTGATCGAGGCAGCCAGCCGTGCCCACGCGATCCGCCAGGCTCACCGCCTGGGCATCAAGGCCGTGGGTGCGCAGGTCGACGGTGCCGCCGTGATGGCCCGCCTGCGCGAATTGCGCGACGATTTCGTCGACAGCGTCGTGCGCGAGGCCGAAGCCTGGCCCGCCGCGCACCGGCTGGCAGGCCGGGCCCGCTTCATCGGGCCTTGCATGCTGCAGGTGGACGAGCATGCGACCGTGAAAGCCCGCAGCATCGTGCTGGCCACGGGATCACGTCCCGTCGTGCCCGAGGCCTGGCGGGCTGCACTCGGGGGTCAACTGCTCACCACCGACACCCTGTTCGAATTGCCCACCCTGCCCCGCTCCATCGCCGTGATCGGCGGGGGCGCCATCGGCACGGAGATGGCCCAGGCCCTCAACCGGCTGGGCGTTCGCGTGGTGTGGCTCATGCGCGAAGAGGCGCCTGGCGGGCTGAAGGATCCTGCCCTGCGACCGCTGGCGATTCCCCTGCTGTCCGAAGGCATCACCTTGATCACGCGAGCCAATGTGCGCGGCATGACCGAGGTCGACGGCGGCCAGGCCCGCG
The DNA here is from genome assembly GCA_019112875.1 of Candidatus Aquabacterium excrementipullorum. GTDB lineage: Bacteria > Pseudomonadota > Gammaproteobacteria > Burkholderiales > Burkholderiaceae_C > Aquabacterium > Aquabacterium excrementipullorum. The sequence goes on along the minus strand of DXIO01000014.1, from coordinate 105,204 downwards.
TGGATTTCGACGTGGGTGGCGAGCGCGGCAGCACCGTGGTCGAACGAGTGCTGGTGTGCATCGGCCGCGAACCCGTGCTCGATGGCCTGGACCTGTCCCAGGGCGGCCTGACGCTGGACAAAGGACAGCTCACCGGCTACCAGGATCGCAGCACCCGCGTGGGCGACAGCTGCGTCTTCCTCGCGGGCGATGTCAGCGGCGCGCACCCGCTGCTGCACGAGGCCGTGCTCGATGGCCGCCGCGCGGCCACGCAGGCCGTGGCGCAACCCGGCCCCCCCAGCCACCTGCCCGAAGCGCCCCTCGAAGGCGGGCGGCGCACGCCCCTGCGCATCGTGTTCTGTGATCCGCAGATCGCGGCGCTCGGTCGTTCACACGAAGATCTGAGCAAGGTCGCTCATCCCTTCGTGGTGGGCGTGGCGGATTTCACCGACCAGGGACGCAGCCGCATCAAGGACATGAACCGCGGCGCGCTTCGCGTCTACGTGTGCCGCCAACGGCGCGTGGTGCTCGGCGCGGAAATGATCGGCCCGTGCGCCGAGCACCTGGCCCACCTGCTCGCCTGGGCCGTGCACCAGGGCCAGACGCTGGACACCCTGCTGGACTGTCCCATCTACCACCCCGTGGTCGAAGAGGCCGTGCGCACGGCCCTGGGCCATGCCCGCGCCCAGTTGGCCGGGCAGGCCACGATGCGTCCTGCGTCCCCATTGTCAGCATGCGCCGACATGGGAATCGGCCTGTGATGACTGGTTGGCCGCGGTCCCTGCTCTTATCGTTCAACCCATGCGGAGGCCGGTCTGGCTTGCCTCCGGATCCCGACAGAACAGGAGAACAGCAATGAACACCTTCAAACAACGCCTGATCGTTCCCGCCACCCTGGCCCTCCTGGGCACCGTGGCCCTGAGCGGCTGCAACCGCCACGACGAACGCACGGCCGGCCAGCAACTCGACAGCGCCATCGCCAGTGCTTCCAGCGCCGCCGACAACGCCGCCACCGAGGCCCGCAAGGACGCCGCCGAGTTGAAGGCCGACACCCAGGTCGCCTTGAACGACGCCAAGAACGCGTCGGCCGATGCCTCGGCCAGCGCCAGCGCCAAGGCGGACGCGTTGGGCCAGAAGATCAAGTCCGGTGTGTCCGACGCCACCATCACCACCAAGGTGAACGCCGCGCTGGCCGCCGACGACAAGCTCAAGGCCACCAAGATCAACGTGGACACGAAGGATGGCCAGGTCACCCTGACCGGCGTGGCCCCCGACGTCCAATCGCTGGGCCGCGCCTCCGAGCTGGCCCAGGCCGTCAGTGGCGTGACCAATGTGGTCAACCGTCTGACGGTCGACAAGACCTCCTGACGCGCACGCCAGGATCCACCTGGCAGGGGAGATCCAAGCGGCCCGTGCCGACTCCCTTGGCCAGATGGCGACGTCGGACGCGGAATGAGGATCGAACATTGCATGGAGAGACACCACCATGAAGCAGAACAAAGCCCCTCATTCCGCGTCCGAAGCCCGGCTGCCCCATGAACGCGATCAGGACCACCACGACGTCGGACCCGATCAGGAAGGCGTCATCGAACAGGCCCGCCAGGACATCGAGTCCGGCCAGCAAGACACCGATCTGCGCGGCATGCGCGGCTTGGACCAGATCAAGAAACCCGGGCGCGGCCAGCGCCCCTGACCTAGAGCTTGGAGTGCGACATGGGTGAGTTCCACAGACTGATGACCGACGACCACACGACCGTGCGGCTGTACATGGATGCGATCAAGCGCATGGGCGAACTCAACCCTGACCTGCGCCGCGAGGCCCTGGCCGAACTGATGTGCTTCCTGATGGCGCGCGACAGCGCGCTGGGCCGCACCGAGGTGGGCGGCCGCAGCATGACCGAGGACCACGGCTTCACCGAACGCGAGTGCTACCACGCCATCCTGCCCCGCCTGGTCGCCATGAACCCCAGCGATGACAGCTGGGCCATGATGTTCGACGTGGTCCACGCCAAAGTCGAGGCCGCCTTGATGGCCGAGGAGATGCTGGTGCCGCTGTGGCGTGTTTCGCCGCAGGCCGAAGCCCTGGCCTGCGAGTTCTACCTGGAGCAGCGCGAGACCATGCTGCACCGGCTGCGCCGCTCGCTGGAACGTTCCCTGCCGACTTCCACGCGCTTCGCCGACCACGACTTGTCGCGCCATCACGCCTACCAGGCGGCGATGGCCTGACCCAACGCCGGGGACTCGCCATGGCGGTCTGCCACGCGCGGGGTGCATGGGATACCATGACCGCCTCGCACGCCTGGCGCCCCCTCGGCCGCCGTGGCTGGCTCCCGAATTTCTGGCTTTCTTTGCTGCCCTGAACCACACCGGATGAACATCATTTACATCGAAGACGCGCCCGACGTGAGGGACATGGTGGAACTGCTGCTGCAATCGTGGGGGCACGATGTGCGGGCATTCGACAGCGCGGAAGCTGGAAGCGAGGCCCTGCAGGCCGACAACGTCGACCTGCTCATCAGTGACCTGGAACTGCCCGGCATGTCGGGCCTGGAACTGATGCGCCAGGTGATGGCGCACAACACCCAGTTGCACGGCCTGCTGCTGACGGGCCACCGCGCCGAGATGTACCGCCCTCACCTGCCCGAGCGCGTGCACATCCTGTCCAAACCTTTCGATGTGGATGAACTTCAGAAGCTCCTGGCCGGGTTGACACCCGCCGCCTGACAGCAGGAGCCCGGCCGTGGAGGCGCCCGACAAGAGGACCCCATGAGGACTTTCCGCTGCGACCACTGCGACAGCCCCGTATTTTTCGAAAACCCCCGCTGCGTCGGCTGCGGCCATACCCTGGCCTTTCTGCCCGACCAGTTCCGCGTCGCCGCGCTGGAACGCAGCGACGATGGCCTGTGGCGCGTGGCGGCGCCCTCCTCGCCCGATGCCACGATCGATCCCGAGGCCACCGCCGCATCGGACCTGCCCCAGGAGGAAGCCCCGGCCTACCGCCTGTGCCACCACTACGTGAGCACAGACACCTGCAACTGGGCCGTCGAGGCCAGTGACCCCAACGAGCTGTGCGCATCCTGCCGGCTGACAAGGGACATTCCGAACCTGTCCTTGGAGGGGCGCCACGTCGCCCTCTACAAGATGGAATCGGCCAAGCGCCGCCTGGTGTTCAACCTGCGTGAACTGGGGCTGCCCCTGTTCGAGCACGAAACCATCAACCCGCTGCGCTTCTCCTTCCTGGAGAACCTGCCTGACCAGGGCTGCAAGGTGATGACCGGGCACGACCACGGTCACATCACGATCAACCTGGCGGAAGCCGACGATGTGGAACGCGTGCGCTCGCGCCAGCAACTGGGCGAGCCCTACCGCACGGTGCTTGGCCACTTTCGCCACGAGATCGGCCACTTCTACTGGGACGAACTCATCGCGCCCCAGGAGGCGCGGCTCAATGCCTTCCGCGAACTCTTCGGCGACGAGCGCGAGGACTATGGCGAGGCACTCAAACGCCACTACGAGCAGCCCCAGGCCGACTGGGCCGAGGAACACATCTCCGCCTACGCCAGCTCCCATCCCTGGGAGAGCTGGGCAGAGACCTGGGCGCACTACATGCACATGCGCGCCATGATCGAAACAGCCGATGACTTCGCCGATTCCGTGCGCCTGCCGGGCCAGGACCGCAAAGCCGCCCGCAAGGCACGGCGCGAAGAGATCCTGCGTGACACGCGCCCCGACTTCGACCAGCTGATCCTGCGCTGGGTGCCGCTGAGCCTGGCGCTCAATGCACTGAACCGCAGCATGGGCATGGACGACATCTACCCCTTCGCCCTGTCGGAGGTGGTGCGCCAGAAACTGCGCTTCGTGCACGACACGGTGCACGACTCGGCCATCATGGCCTGAGGCATGGACGGGCGGACGCCGTCGCGGCGCCCTGCCCCTCACCGACTCATCACATCAGGCGCTCGAACAGGCGGGCGCCTTTCTCCTTGAGCTTTTCCATCAACGGCCGCTTGGGCCACTGCGCAGGCTCGATCGGGGTGGACGAGGCCAGGTCACGCGAAAACTGCGCCTCCATCGCCTGCCCGAAGTCGCGCCCCAGCACCACCACGTTGATCTCGTTGTTGCTCACGAAGCTGCGCCAGTCCATGTTGCTGGAGCCCACGGTGGACCACACCCCGTCGACCACCGCCGTCTTGGCATGGAGCACGGCGCTGTCCAGTTCGTACAGCTTCACGCCGGCCTGCAACAGGCGCTCGTAGTAAGAGCGCCCGGCGTAGAGCACCGGGCTGAAATCGCTGATGGACGGCAGGATCAGCTGCACCTGCACGCCCCGCTGCGCGGCATCGCACAGGGCCTGCACCATGTCCTCGCCAGGCGAAAAGTAGGCCATGGTGATGTGGATGCTCTGCTGCGCCGCGTCCAGCGCCGTCAGCAGGGACACATAGGTGTCCATGCCCTTTTCATCGGGGCCGCTGGGGATCACCTGCATGACCTTGTCACCGCGCTTCTTGCCCCCCTTGGGATCGCTGCCCGTCGCGATGGACGGGTCCACGGCCGGCTTGCAGCCCTGCGCGTCCCAGGTCTGGCGCACGATGCGGGCCATCTCGGCCGCCGCGGGGCCATCCATCTGCACCTGCGTGTCGCGCCAGCCGTTGTCCTTGCCCTCGCCCTCGGGCGGCTTGTGCTTCTTGAAGAAGGACGAGCCCGAGGAGTAGACCTTGGAGATGTTGATGCCCCCCGTGAAGGCCTGCTGCTCGTCGACGGCCAGGATCTTGCGATGGTCCCGGTGGTTGATGCCCCAGTAGCCGGGCCGGCTCAACGGGTTGATGGGGTTGAAGGCGCAGGTGTGCACGCCGGCATCGCGCAGGCTCTGGAAGAAATCCCGCGAGGTGCCGATGGAGCCCACGGCGTCGTAGATCACCCGCACATCCACGCCCTGCGCGCGCTTGCGGATCAGCAGGTCGCGCAGGCGCACGGCGATGTCGGCGTCCTCGATGATGTAGCTCTCCAGCCAGATCGAGCGCCGCGCCGCCTCCAGCGACTTGAACATGGCCGCGAAGGTCTGGGGGCCGTCCACCAGCAGATGCACCTCGTTGTCGGCCACCAGCCGGACACGCTCCTGCGCGGTCATCGCGGCCAGGTGGCGCTTGACCAGGTCAGGCCGCCCTTCGGACTGCAGCTGCCCGATCAGGTTGGTGCGCTCGCGGCGCCGCAGGTCGTCGTTGGCCGTGGCCACCTGCAGCCGGCTCGCCAGCTGTACGTTGCTCACCACGGTGTCGGCGACGACCGGCTGGCGCCGCGGCTCCAGCGAGCCACAGCCCGCCAGCAGGGCGGCCAGACCCAGCGTGCAGCTCAGCATGTGGGCAGCAGGCCGCGCACGGGGGCGTGGGGCACCTTCGGTGTCGCATCGCTCATGGGGTCTCCTCGGCACTCGTCCTTGTTGTGATTGAGGGCTCACGCCACACCTCGGTCCGCGCAATCCAGATGGCCTATTGTGTACAGCGCCCGGCCGCCGGGCTATCGGCGCCTGCCGACAGGGCGTGTCAAGAAGCGCTGACATCGGCCTTGCCAGCCCGTCAGGCATGGCTGACCCGCACTTCAGGGCCGACTGACTGCCCCCGGCCGGACCGCCCCCTACGCTGGAGTCTCGGTTTTGCCAGCCGCCTTCACCGCATGAAAAGGCTGGCCCGGATCTCAGAAAGGAGACCCCATGAGCTACGCAACCGAAGTGATCGACACGGTCAATGACATCATCGAGAACTGCAAGGACGGCGAGTACGGCTTCAAGGAATGTGCCGAACACGCCGACTCTCCCACCCTGAAGACCATGTTCGAGCGCCGCGCCACGGAATGCCAGGCCGCCGCCACCGAACTGCAGCGCATCGTGTACGCCAACCAGGAGCAACCCGCCACTGGCGGCACCGCCTCCGGCGCCCTGCACCGCGGCTGGCTGAACATCAAGGCAGCGCTGTCGCTGTCGGATGACAAGGCCGTGCTGGAAGAATGCGAGCGCGGCGAAGACCGTGCCCTGGCCCGCTACGACAAGGCCCTGAAGAAGGATCTGCCCGACGAGATTCGCTCGGTGCTGGTATCGCAGCGCGCTGGCGTGCAACGCAACCACGACCTGGTGCGTTCGCTGCGCGACCAGGCCCGTGCCGCCGCCCACCATTGATGAGAAAAAGGGCCTTGCGGCCCCTGTGGCGCCGTCGATCGGCGCCCTTCTCGTCGATGCAGCCGCCCCAGAGGCGGCTTTTTCATGCCTGCCGTGTTCTTCAGGCGCGGGCCGCCGTGCGGCCATACCGTGCCAGCAAGGCAGCGCGCTTGGAGGGATGCAGATTGGCCTGGGAGATGTCGCCGTTGTAGTGCGCCAGCACCTTCTTGTCCATCAACGCGAACCACAGCGGCGGGATGTAGGCCACCATCAGCATGGCCGCATAGCCCGAGGGCAGTTGGGGGCCTTCGTCGAAGTGGCGCAGGGCCTGGAAACGCCGCGCCGGGAAGGCGTGGTGATCCGAGTGGCGCTGCAGGTGGTACAGGAACAGGTTGGTCACGATGTGGTTGCTGTTCCAGGAATGGCGTGGCTGGCAGCGCTCATAGCGGCCGTCGGCGCCTTTCTGGCGCAGCAGGCCATAGTGCTCCAGGTAGTTCACCACTTCCAGCAGCGAGAAGCCGTACACCGCCTGGATGATCAGGAAGGGCAGCACGGCCCAGCCCAGCCAGGCCACCACGGCCGCGAACATCACGAACGAGATCGCCCACGATTGCAGGTTCTGGTTGTGCACGCTCCAGGCGCCCTTGCCCTGCTTGGCCAGGCGCTCGGCCTCCAGGTGCCAGGCCGACTTCAGGCTGCCCATCACCGTGCGCGGCAGGAAGGCCCAGAAGGTTTCGCCCATGCGCGAGCTGGCCGGATCCTCCGGCGTGGCCACGTTCTTGTGGTGGCCGCGGTTGTGCTCCACATAGAAGTGGCCATACCACGAGGGCGCCAGCGCGATGCGGGCCAGCCACTGGTCCAGCGTGTTCTTCTTGTGGCCCAGCTCATGGCCGGTATTGATGGCGATGCCGCTGACCAGGCCCACGCTCAGGCCCAGGCCGAGCTGGCTGTACCAGGCCATGTCCACGTTGACGAAGAGCCAGGCGCCCCACAGCGTGACGGCCCACTGCAGCGGCACGAAGGCGAACAGCAGCCAGCGGTAATAGGGATCGGCCTCCAGCGCGGCGATGGCGCTGTCGGGCGGGTTCTCGCGGTCCTCGCCGACGATCCAGTCCATCAGGGGCAGCGCCCCATGCACGATGAGCATGGGCATCCACACCACCCAGTGCCAGTGCAGTTGCTGGAACAGGGCCAAGGCGACCAGGCCGATGACGGGCACACCCGGGCCCAGCAGCCAAAGGTATCGCTTGTGATCCACCCAGGGGGCCTGGGCCACGGCCGCTTGTGCCATCGTTGTACTCCTTGTGCGAGGGGCGCGCTGTTGCGCCGATGACCAGCAGTGTGCGCAGACCGCTGTTCGAACTGAATCCCCGCAAAGCCGTCACAGTTCAGTCATACGCCGGCCAACGCCCCGGAAAAACCCTCAACGGGCCGGGCGGACGGCAGTTTCGGCGGATTTCGCTCGGGTGTCGGCGTTTCCACGATGACAGCAGCCCCCAGGCATGGCATCCTGCCGCACCATGGACCCCTTGAGTCTCATCATCGACGACATGCGCTTCGACGGCGTCGTGTTCGTGGCCACCGAACTGAGCGCGCCCTGGTCCCTGCAGTTGCACACCCCCGGCCTGGCGGCGTTCCACATCCTCACCGAAGGACAGGCCTGGCTGCTGCGCGACGACCACGAGCCGGTGGCCCTGCAGACGGGTGACCTGGTGGTGCTGCCCGCCGGCGTGCCGCACCGGGTGCAGGACCGCCCCACGCCAGCCGCCAACCCGCACGACCTGTCTTCGCACCTGCAGCGGCCCGATCTGGTGCCCCTGCGCCTGGGCAGCGGCGGCACGCAGGCCCAGATGATCAGCGGCCACGCCCGCTTCGACGTGCACATGGCCGCGCCGCTGGTGTCGGCCCTGCCAGGCCTGATGCACATCCATGGGCTGGGCGAGGCCCCGCCGCCCTGGCTGGCCATCGGCCTGCAGTTCCTGGCGCAGGAGCTGATGAGCCCGCGCCCCGGCCAGCAGGCCATCATCAACCGCCTGGGCGACATCCTCTTCATGGAATGCCTGCGCGATTACGTCAGTTCGCTCACGGAAGAATCGGGCAACTGGCTGGCCGCGCTGAAGGACCGGGCCTTGTCGACGGCGCTGGCGTGCATGCACCGCACGCCGGCGCACAACTGGACGGTGCCCGAGTTGGCGCAGCAGGCCTGTCTGTCGCGCTCGGCTTTCGCGGACCGTTTCACGCAGACTCTGGGTGAGCCGCCCCTGACCTACCTGACACGGCATCGCATGCGCTTGGCCGCACGGCAGTTGGCGGGCAGTAATGCGCCGATCAGCCGGGTGGCCGATCAGGTGGGCTATGCCTCCGAGGCGGCGTTCAGCCAGGCGTTCAAGCGCGAGTACGGGCATTCGCCGTCGGCCTGGCGGCAGACGCAGGCGGCTCGCGGTGGCGGGAATGCGGCTGAGGTAGAGGCTGCGGCTTGATCTTGTCGGGTCTGGCGCCTTGGCCTTGCTCTGGGGCGGTTTGAGCGCTTTGTCGTGACAACGCGCCCAACCATCCGCACCGCCAACCAGCCCAAGCCCAAGCACACATGAAAAAGCCCCGGCGATCCGCCAGGGCCTTCATGCGCCGAATGCCTTCACAGAGGCCTCAGCCGAAGAACAAGCAGCGCCCGATCAGCGCCCGCCAGAACCGCTGCCGCCACCGCTCCCGGTGCCCGAGCCGCCCAGCAGCGTCGCCACCTTGCGCTTGGGCTTGATGAAGCGCGACAGCCCGCTGCCCGACGACGGCGTACCAGTGGCCGCCCCCTTCTTGTCCCAGGACGGATCCGCGTCGTTCTGAGCCTCGTACGGCTTGTCGAAAAACGGGTCGGCGTGCGGGCGGCGGATGCCGGGCCGCACCGCGCCACGCGCATCGGCAGGACGCGGCGCATGCGCGTGCGACGCCGGCGCGATGTCTGGCCGCGTGTCGTCATCACGACGCTCACGCCGGAACGACGGACGGCGCTCGCCGCCGCCTTCCAGCTCGAAGGACTCGATGTCGAGCTTCTTCTTGGTGAGCTTCTCGATGTCGGCGATCAGGCGCGCATCGGCCCCCGTCACCAGCGACACCGCCAGGCCCGACGCGCCGGCACGGCCCGTGCGGCCGATGCGGTGCACGTAGTCTTCGGCGTTGAAGGGGATGTCGAAGTTGAACACCGCCGGCAGGGCCGCGATGTCGATGCCGCGCGCGGCGACGTCGGTGGCCACCAGCAGTTCGACCTCGCCCTTCTTGAAGGCCTCGAGCGATTTCAAGCGCTCTTCCTGCGACTTGTCGCCGTGCAGGGCGGCCGTCTTCAGGCCGTCGCGTTCGAACGAGCGCGCCAGGCGGCCGCAACCCAGCTTGGAGTTGACGAACACGATGCTCTGGCTGATGCCGCGGTCGCGCAGGATCTGGCGGATCGTGGCGCGCTTGTCGTCCTCGGCCACCTTGTAGAAGCGCTGTTCCACGGTGGAGGCGGTGGCGTTGGGGCGGGCCACCTCGACCAGCACGGGATCCTGCAGGTAGCTCTGGGCGAGCTTCTTGATCTCGGGCGAGAACGTGGCCGAGAACAGCAGGGTCTGGCGTTGCTTGGGCAGGTAGCTCAGGATGCGCTGCAGATCGGGCAGGAAGCCGATGTCCAGCATGCGGTCGGCCTCGTCGAGCACCACGTACTCGACCTGCGACAGGATGCAGTTCTTGGCCTCGATGTGGTCCAGCAGGCGGCCAGGCGTGGCGATCAGCACCTCGACGCCGGCTTTCAGCTCGAGCGTCTGCTCGCGCATGTTCATGCCGCCGAACACCACGGCCGAGCGCAGGTTGGACTTGCTGGCGTAGGTCTTGACGTTGGCGGCCACCTGCACGGCGAGTTCGCGCGTGGGGGCCAGCACGATGGCGCGCACCGGGTGCCGGGCGGGCGAGACGCTGGCGTTCTCGTGCTTCATCATCTTCTGAAGCAGCGGGATCGAGAAGGCGGCGGTCTTGCCGGTGCCGGTCTGGGCGGCGCCCATCACGTCACGGCCGGCCAGCACCAGCGGGATCGCCTTGGCCTGGATGGGCGTCATCGTGGGGTATTCGATGGCGCGCAGCAGCTTGGGATCGAGCGGCAGGGTGTCGAAGCGGGCGGGCGCGGCTTCGGCGGCCGGGGCGTCGGCGGCCGCGGGCGCGGTCGCAAGGGTTTGATCGGCGGAGATAGCGTTCTGCTCAGGCTGAGAGGTGGACATAGAACCTCAAGGTTGCGGCCAGGCTGTCTGCCTGGTCAGAAGGTGTAGCCGGTCTGACGCTGGATGCCCAGCGTACCGGCCTCTGCGGCCTCGAGAAGCGCCGCCAGGGGACCCAGCCCGTTGTAGCGCGTACAGACCCGGTGGGCGTACTGCCAAACGCGCGGGATGTCGTCCAGGTACTGCTGCTTGCCATCGCGCAGCGCCAGACGCGCAAAAATCCCCAGCACCTTCAGGTGGCGCTGCAGGCCCATCCACTCCGTGTCGCGCCAGAAATCCCCGAAATCATGGGGCACCGGCAGGGCGGCCTTGCGGGCCTTTTCCCAGTAGCGAATCGCGTGGTCGATCTGCAGTTCTTCGTCCCACACCACATAGGCATCACGCAGCAAGGACACGAGATCATACGTGACGGGGCCCCATACCGCATCCTGAAAATCGATCACCCCCGGCCTGGCGCGGGGATCGGCGGGGTCGACCATCAGGTTGCGCGAGTGGTAATCGCGGTGCACCAGCACGTGGCGCTGGCCCAGCACCTGGGCCTTGATGAGACCGAAGCTGCGCTGGAGCACGGCCTGCTGGACGTCCGTCAGCGTCAGGCCGCGCAGCTGCGTGAGGTACCACTGGGGCAGCAGATCGAGTTCGCGCTGCAGCAGGGCATCGTCGTAGGGCGGCACCTCGGCCTGGGCGTCGATGCGCTGCAGCAGCAACAGCTCGTCCAGCGCTGCGGCATAGCGGGCCCGGTTGTCGCGGTCGGGCTGGGAGAAGGGTTCAGCCTGCGGCTGCAGGGTGGACAGCAGGGTGTGATCGCCCAGATCGCTCAGCAGCATGAAGCCCTGGGCCTCGTCCCACTCGAGGATGGCGGGAGCGCCCACGCCACCGGCTTGCAACAGCCGGGCCACCTTCACGAAGGGCCGGCTGTCTTCCTTGTCGGGCGGGGCGTCCATCACGATGGCGGAGCGGCCACCGTCGGTGTCCACGCGCAGATAACGGCGGAAGCTCGCATCCGCGCTGGCGGCACGGACGCTGCCGGGCTGCAGGCCATGACGGCCGGCCACACCCGCCAGCCAGGCCTCGAAAGCCGCCCGGCGCGCCGGATCGGCCCAAGCCACGGTCGAGGCGGCAGACAAAGAATCGGAAGACTGGGACATGGCGACAGGAAACGCGCGGGTGCGCATGGAATAATCGCCCAATTTTAGTCGCCCCACCTCCGGCCTCGACGGGCCATTTCGACACCTCGCCTTTTTCGTGCCGCCTTCCGCCCCGCCCCACCGCCACGCCGGCCCGCGCCACCGCGCCTGGCGCCTGCCCTTGCCCAGCCCCACGCCCGTGGCCTGTGCAGCCGCGCTGGCACTGTGGAACCCGATGATGGTGGCGGCCGCCGACGGGGATGCCGCCCAGCAGGCCGCTGTCCAGATGGCCCAGGCCACGCCGGCCGTGCAGCCCCCTGCCCAGGCGCCCCAGGCCGAGACCGATCCCGAAGCCACCCTGGCCGCACCGCTGCGCATCTCGTCCTCGCTGGCCGCCCCCGTGGGCGGCACCGACGCGAAAGACCTGCCCATCTACTTCGAGGCCGACCGACTGGACGGCACCCCCGGCATCAAGACCCACGCCAGCGGCGACGTGCGCCTCAAGCGCGGCGACATGCTCATGCGCGCCGACGAGGTCACGCACACGGCCGACATCAACACCGCCGAGGCCCTGGGCCACGTGCGCATCCTCAAGCGCGGCGACATCTTCAGCGGCCCGGCGCTGACGCTTCAGCTGGACACGCTGGAAGGCGAGTTCACCAACCCCACCTACCGCTTCGCCCGCACCGGCGCCGGCGGCCAGGCCGACAAGGTCGAGTTCCTGGGCAACAACAAGCTGCGCGCCATCCGCGCCACCTACAGCAGCTGCACGCCCGAAAACACCGCCGACCCGACCGACCTGGACTGGGTGCTGACCACCAGCAGCGTCTACATGGACTTCGAGTCCAACGAGGGCCGGGCCGAGAACGCCGTCATCCGCTTCAAGGGCGTGCCCATCCTGGCCGCGCCGGTGCTCACCTTCCCGCTGAGCGACGAGCGCAAGTCCGGCTTCCTGCCGCCCAGCTTCGACGTCGACAGCAAGAGTGGCTTCGAGCTGTCGCAGCCGTATTACTGGAACATCGCGCCCAACCGCGATGCCACGATCACGCCGACGCTGTCCACGCGCCGCGGTGCCGGCCTGCAGGCCGAGTTCCGCTACCTGGAGAACAGCGACCAGGGCAGCATCCAGGTCATGGCCCTGCCCAACGACCAGGTCGCGGGCCGTGACCGCGGCATGGTCAATGCCCAGCACAAGGGTGAACTCACGCAGGCCGGCTCTCCCAGCCTGACCAACTACGAGTTCCAGTGGCTGCGCGTCTCCGACGACGACTACTGGAAGGACTTCACGCGCACGCGCGACACGATCACACCGCGCCTGTACGACAGCCACGCCGGCATCGAGCGCCAGATCAACACCCGCGCCTGGGGGCTGGGCGCCAGCCAGACCTCGCTGTACGCCCGCGTGCAGACCTGGCAGACGCTGCAGGACCTCGATCCGGATGCCGGCGCAGACGCGAAGATCATCTCGCCCTACCGGCGTGAACCGCAGATCGGCCTGCGCAGCCGCAGCACCTCCGATTCGGGCCTGATCTGGAACTTCGAGACCGAGGTCAACCGCTTCGGCAACGAAGATTCCACCCGTGTCACCGGCGACCGCGTCCACGCCCTGGGCACCATCTCGCGGCCCTTCGGCGATGCGGGCTGGAACTTCACGCCCAAGATCAGCCTGAACGCCGCCAGCTACGCGCTGGACCGCAACGATGCCAGCCTGGGCATGAAGCTCAACCAGTCGCGCATCATCCCGACCACCAGCCTGGACGGCGGCCTGGTCTACGAGCGCCCGGTGGGCTGGTTCGGCCGCAGCCTGATCCAGACGCTGGAGCCACGCGTGCAGTATGTCTACACGCCGTACAAGGAACAGTCCGGCCTGCCGCAGTTCGACAGCGCCATCCGCGACTTCAACCAGTACAGCATCTTCAGCGAGAACGCCTTCACCGGCGTCGATCGCGTGTCCGACGCCAACCAGCTCACGCTGGGCGTGACCACGCGCATCCTCGATGCCGGCAACGGTGGCGAGATCATGCGCCTGGGCGTGGTGCAGAAGGTGCAGTTCGCCGACCAGCGCATCACCGCCGACGATGGCCCGCCCAACACCGAACGCTGGTCCGACCTGCTGCTGCTGGGCTCCACCTCGGTGATCCCGCACTGGTACTTCGACAGCACCGCGCAGTACAGCGCGCGCGACCGCCGCATCGAACGCTCGCTGCTGGGCATCCGCTACAACCCCAGCGACTTCCGCACCATCAGCGCCAACTACCGCTACACGCGCGACAGCAGCGAGCAGATCGACGTGGGCTGGCAGTGGCCCATCGCCGGGCGCTCGCCGGCCGCCGAGGCCGTGGCCCAGGCGCTGGCGCAGGCGGCAGGCGTGAAACCCACGTCCGGCGGGGCCGGCTGTGGCGGCACCTGGTACAGCGTCGGCCGCCTGAACTACAGCCTCAAGGACAGCCGCCTGAGCGATGCGCTGGCCGGCATCGAGTACGACGGCGGCTGCTGGATCGCCCGCGTCGTCGCGGCACGCACCTCGATCGGCAAGGCCGAAGCGGCCACCCGCCTGATGTTCCAGCTGGAGCTGGTGGGGCTGTCCCGACTGGGATCGAGCCCGCTGCGCACCTTGAAGGACAATATCCCCGGTTACCGCCTGCTGCGCGAGGACACCGGCCTGCTCACGGCCCCTCCCGTGCCGCCCTCAGCCTACCTGAATGATGAATGACCTGATGTCCGTCCGCCAGGACCGCCTCCCGCGCCCCGCGCCCCTGTGGCCGCGATTGCTGCTGGCCGCCTGCGCGGCCGTGCTGACCGCCCCCGCGCTGGCCCAGTTCAGCCTGGGCGACGCGCCGAACGTGTCGCCCCGCATCCCGGGCGTGCCCAGCCTGAGCACCGAGCTCAAGCTGCAGGGCCAGCAGACCACCGCCGACTTCATCGTCGCCGTGGTCAACCAGGAGCCCATCACCCACACCGATGTCGACAAGCGCGTGGGCCGCATCATGGAGGCGGCCAGCCGCAACCCCAATGCCCGCCTGCCTCCCGCCGACAGCCTGCGCGCCCAGGTGCTGGACGCCCTGATCGACGAAAAGGTGCAGCTGCAGTACGCCAAGAACGCCGGCCTGAACGTGAGCGATGCCGAGGTGGACGATGCCATCGCCAACATCGCCTCGCAGAACCAGATCTCGCTGCAGGAACTGCGCTCGCGCATGAAGTCCGACGGCCTGGACTACGACCGCTACCGCAACAGCCTGCGCGAGCAGATGGTGCTCGAGCGCGTGCGGGCCCGCGAGGTGAACGCCCGCATCCAGATCTCCGACACCGAACTCGACACCTTCAACGCCCAGGCCGCCGCCTCGGGGCGCGACACCGATCTGAACCTGGCGCACATCCTCATCGCCGTGCCCGAAGGCACCAGCGAGCAGAAGGTGCGCGAACTGGCCGCCAAGGCCGAGTCCCTGCGCGAGCGCGCAGCCGCCGGCGCCAACTTCGCCCAGCTGGTCAAGGCGAACTCCGACGACGCCGGCACCAAGGACAGCGGCGGCAACTTCGGCATGCGCCCGGCCAGCCGCCTGCCCGAGCTGTTCACCGATGCGGTCAAGGACCTGCAGGTGGGCCAGGTGGCCAAAGTCGTGCGTTCCGGCGCGGGCTTTCACGTGCTCAAGCTGATCGAGCGCGAGAACGCCAGCAAGGCCACCTACACCCAGCAACGCGCCCGCCACATCCTGCTGCGCACCACGCCGCAGCTGAGCATCAAGGCGGCGCGCGACCGCATGGCCGAGATCCGCAAGGAGATCGTCGGCGGCCAGGCCAGCTTCGCCCAGATGGCACGCCAGTACTCCGAGGACGGCAGCGCCACCAAGGGCGGCGACCTCGGCTGGGCCGCGCCTGGCCAGTTCGTGCCCGAGTTCGAGCAGGCGCTGCTGGCCCTGCAACCGGGCCAGGTGTCCGAGCCCGTGGTCACGCGTTTCGGCGTGCACCTGATCCAGCTCATCGAGCGCCGCGAAGTGCAGCTCACCGACCAGCAAAAGCGCGAAGCCGCCCGCAGCGTGCTGCGCGAGCAGCGCTTCGAATCCACCTACGACGACTGGGCCCGCGAACTGCGCAGTGCCGCCTTCGTGGAAATGCGCGATGCGCCCTGAGCGCCCTGACCGCGGCGCCGGTGCTGGCGACAGCCACCGTGCCCGCAAGCGTTTCGGCCAGCACTTCCTGGCCGACCCCGGCGTCATCGACGAGATCGTGCGGGGCATCGATCCGCGCCCCGGCCAGCCCCTGGTCGAGATCGGCCCCGGCCTGGGCGCCCTGACGAACCCCGTCGTGCACCGCAGCGGCCAGCTCACCGTGATCGAGCTGGACCGCGATCTGGCCGCGCGCCTGCGCAAGCGCCCCGAGCTCGCCGTGGTCGAGTCCGACGTGCTCAAGGTGGATTTCGCGGCCCTGGCCGACCAGGCCGGTCAGCCGCTGCGCGTGATCGGCAACCTGCCCTACAACATCTCCACGCCCATCCTGTTCCACCTGCTGCCCTTCGCCAGCCGCGTGGAGGACCAGCACTTCATGCTTCAGAAGGAAGTGGTCGACCGCATGGTCGCCAGGCCGGGCAGCAAGGACTATGGCCGCCTGAGCGTGATGCTGCAGTGGCGCTACGAGATGGAGTCCATCGTCGACGTGCCGCCCGAAGCCTTCGATCCGCCGCCCAAGGTGGATTCGGCCGTGGTGCGCATGGTGCCCTACCCAGGTTCGGCCCAGGCGGGACTGGACGTGGACCTGCTCGGCGAGATCGTCACCGTGGCGTTCTCCCAGCGGCGCAAGATCCTGCGCAACACGCTGGGCCGGTGGATCACCGAACGCGGCGTGCAAACCGATTTCGACCTGCAGCGCCGTGCCGAGGAAGTGCCCGTGGACGACTACCTGGCCTTGACACGCCTGGCCACGCCCGGCCCCTGAGCCAGCACCGGGGTACCCGCCGACAGCCCGCTCAGACCGATGAGCTGCTGGGCAGGCGGCGCCGTCCCAGCAGACCCAGCACCCCCAACCCCCCCAGGGCCAGGGCCAGGGATGCCGGTTCGGGCACCAGGGTCACGGACGCGCCATAGCCCGGGACAAGGTCGAGGGTGTAGCCCGAACCGACGGGCCCGAAGAACTCGAAGGTGTAGATGCCGGCGGCCAAGCCGGTGAAGGTGTAGATCGTCTGGAAGGCCGTCGTCGGGATGGCGACGCCAGGGGCGATCGGTGCGGGGCCGTACAGCCCGCCGAAGGTCGGTCCCGTGCCGGAGATCACCGTGGTGAGCCCACCGCCCGACAGCAGCTCGAAGGTCACCGAGGATCCACCCGTGTAGGGATAGCCGAGGGAATCGAAGGTCCCGGACACGGTCAGGGCACTGGCGGCGCCACCGGACAGGGACATCACCAAGCCGGCCGCAGCCGACGCCAAACACTTCATGGGCACGTTCATGGGAGCCTCCCACTGGTAGGGGACAGAGACACAAACCCAGCGTGGGCGACGCATACTCCGTGCCAGACGTCACAGCCCATTCAGCGCCCCGTTTGCATGCTGCTGGTGCGCCTTTGACGTGTTTTGCAACACCAGTGCTCGCCGGCATGGTGCAATGCACAATCAGGGCGCGCCCCTTCGTTGCGCACCGCATCGCCCGTTCTGCACCATGAAAACCTTCCTCGTCGGCGGCGCCGTCCGCGACCGATTGCTGGGCCGCCCCACGCAGGACCATGACTGGGTGGTCGTCGGCGGTTCGCCCGAAGGCATGGTCGCCAAGGGCTTCCTGCCCGTGGGCCGCGATTTCCCCGTCTTCCTGCACCCGCAGACGAAGGAGGAATACGCGCTGGCCCGCACCGAGCGCAAATCGGGCCGGGGCTACCACGGCTTCGTCTTCCAGGCCACGCCCGAGGTCACGCTGGAAGAAGACCTGGCCCGCCGCGACCTGACCATCAACGCCATGGCCCAGGCCGAGGACGGCGCTTTGGTCGACCCCTACGGTGGCCAGGCGGACATCCAGGCCCGCGTGCTGCGCCACGTCTCGCCCGCCTTCGGCGAAGACCCCGTGCGCATCCTGCGCCTGGCCCGCTTCGCCGCCCGCCTGCCCGATTTCACCGTGGCGCCCGAGACCGCCGCGCTGATGCGTCGCATGGTCGACGAGGGCGAGGCCGACCACCTGGTGGCCGAACGCGTGTGGCAGGAGCTGGCCCGCGGCCTGATGGAGGCGCGCCCCTCGCGCATGTTCGAGGTGCTGCGCGACTGCGGTGCGCTGGCCCGCCTGCTGCCCGAGGTCGAACGCCTGTGGGGCGTGCCCCAGCGTGCCGATTACCACCCCGAGGTGGACACCGGCGTGCACCTGATGATGGTGCTGGACATGAGCGCGCGCCTGCAGGCCTCGCTGCCCGTGCGCTTCGCCTGCCTGTGCCACGACCTGGGCAAGGGCACCACCCCGGCCGACGTGCTGCCGCGCCACCTGGGCCATGAAGGCCGCAGCGCCAAGCTGCTCAAGGACGTCTGCGAGCGCCTGCGCGTGCCCAACGAATGCCGCGAACTGGCCGACGTGGTCGCGCGCGAGCACGGCAACATCCACCGCAGCGAAGACCTCTCGGCCGCCGCGACCGTGCGCCTGCTGGAGCGCCTGGACGCCTTCCGCAAGCCCGTCCGCGTGCCCGACATCCTGCAAGCCTGCGAATGCGATGCGCGCGGCCGGCTGGGCTTCGAGGAACGCGCCTACCTGCCCGCCACGCAGTTGCCGGAGGCCTTGCACGCCTGCCTGGCCGTGGACACGGCGGCGCTGGCCGCCCAGGCCATCGACAAGGGGCTGCGCGGCCCGGCCATCGCCCAGGTGATCCAGCAGGCGCGCATCGAGGCGCTCAAGCCCCTGCGCCCGGCCGCCGAGGACTGAATCGCGGCGAAGGACCACCGAAACAGGGGCTGCCGCCCCCTGCCCCTCGGCCTACACTGCTGCAGCAACGCCTCGGCCGCCCGACGCGCCAGGCCCGAACGACAACGCAGTGAAGAGGAAACAAGCGCAGTGGCCCGAACGCTGTTGGTGGTGGAAGACCATGCCCTGGTCAGCGAGGGCATCCTCAAGGTGGTGACCTCGCGCTGGCCGGACCTCACCGTGCACCAGGCGGCCGACCTGGCCAGTGCGCTGCGCTGCCTGGAGGCCGCCACGCCGCCCGGCATCGACGTCGTCATCACCGACCTGAACCTGCCCGACGCCCAGGGCCTGGACACCCTGGTGCAGCTGCGTGCCCATGCGCCGCTGGCGCGCATCGGTGTGGTGTCGGGCAGCAACGACCTGGCCCTGGCGCTGGGCTGTCTGCGCGAAGGGGCCTGCGCCTTCGTGCCCAAGGCCGGCAGCCTGGCGCACTTCACCGAGGGGCTGCGCACGCTGGCCCATGGCGGCATCTACTTCCCGCGCGAACTGCTGGCCCAGGCCCACGCGGCGGCGGTCTACCCGGACGACACGCCGGCCGGCGACACGGCCGCCCGCACGGCATCCACCCGCCTCACGCCACGCCAGCTCGAAGTGCGTGCCTTGTTGCTGCACGGCCTGGCCAACGCCCTGATCGCCGACCAGCTGGGCATCAGCGAAGAGACCGTCAAGCTGCACGTGCGTGCCGTGCTGCGCGCCCATGGCGCCCACAACCGCGTGCAGCTGCTGCTCAACTGCGCGCGCGACGGCCTCACCGAGCCGCTGCCGTCCTGAGCGCATGAAATTCCTGCGCCTGGGCTTGGCTGGCCTCTCCCCCACCGACCGGGCCATCTACCTGGAACAGCTGCGCGACCACTGGCGGCTGGATGTGTGGGCCATCCCCGGCCAGTTCATCGCGCTGCTGGCCCTGATCCCCGTGGTGCGCCGCAGCGGCCTCACGCCCTGGCAGTGGGGTCCGCCCATCTTCCTGCTGCTGGCCACCTGGGGCTGGGGCAGCCTGTCCATCTGGCGCCTGCGCCGCGTGGTGCTCGATGCCGGCAACTACCCGCGCTGGCGCGTGATCACCTTGATGCGCGAGGTAACCCAGGCCACCGGCTGGGCGCTGCTGGCCGCCATGCTGTGGGGCGCATTGCCGCCGCAGTGGCACCTGCTGATCCTCACGGCGCTGATCATCTTCGGCTACACGGCCATGTTCTTCAGCACGCACGACTCGGGCGTGGCGACCGCGGCCAACCTGCCCATCCTGGTGATCGTGCTGGCGCGCCTGCTGGTCGACCCGGCCGAAGGCACGGCCACCATCGCGCTGATCCTCACGCTGTCGATGGTGACCTGCCTGGGCGTGGGCCGCCTGATCGAAGTGCGCCTGCTGGACGCCGAGCGCCTGCGCATCCGCAACGAGCAGCTGGTGGCCGAGCTGGCCGACGAGGTCGACAAGGTGCGCCAGGCCAAGGAAGCCGCCGAGCAGGCCAACCGCCACAAGAGCGAGTTCATCGCCACGGCCAGCCACGACGTGCGCCAGCCGCTGCACAGCCTGACGCTACTGTCCGGCCTGCTGGCAGCGCGCCTGCAGGAGCCCGAATCGCGCGGGCTGGCCGGCAAGATCAGCGCAGCGGTCGATGGCCTGCGTGGCATCTTCGAGCAGCTCTTCGACATCGCCCGGGTGGATTCGCAGAAGCTGGTGCACCAGCCGCGCGCGTTCGCGCTGCCGGCGCTGCTGGGGCACCTGGCCGACGAGTTCGAGCTGCTGTGCGCGGAGAAGGGCCTGCATTGGTCGATCACCACCGCGATCACCACCGCGCGGCCATCGGCCTCCCGCGACATGGCCAACGACAGGCCCGACGACACGATCGACGTGCTGGCCGACCCGCTGTTCATGCAGCGCATTTTGCGCAACCTGCTGGAGAACGCCCTGCGCTACACCCCATCGGGCGGCACTGTGCGCCTGCGCACGCGCCAGCGAGGCACCTGGGTGGCCGTGCAGGTGTGGGACAACGGCCCAGGCGTCGCGCCCACCGACCGCGCCCGCATCTTCGAGGACTACGTGCAGCTGCACAACCCGGCGCGCCACCTGCGCGAAGGGCTGGGCCTGGGCCTGGGGCTGGTGCGGCGCCTGGTGCAGGCGGGCGGCTACCGGATGACGGTGCACTCGCGGACTGGGCGTGGATCGGTGTTCTCGCTGTGGGTGCCGATGGCGCCGGAACGCGCGCCAAACCCGGGCGCAGATCCGGCATCGGCCGCATCGGCACAAGCCACCACAGCAGATCTGCCCCCAGCACAACTCATCCCTGCCCGCGCCGTGCTGCTGGTGGAAGACGACGATGACGTGCGCGACACCACCGCCACGGTGCTGCGCGCCCAGGGCTGGCGCTGCTTCGACGGCGCCACCCTGGCCCAGGCCATCGAGGCCCTGGCGCAGGCCGATGCCTGGCCCCAGGCCCTGGTGACCGACCTGCGGCTGGGCCCCGGTACCGACGGCCTGGCCGTGGCGCAGGCCGCTCGCCATGAGTTCGGCCTTGATCTGCCCGTGCTGCTGCTCACCGGCGATCTGGATCCGGCGATCGATGCCCGCGCGCGCGATGCCAAGGTGGCGCTCAGGCGCAAGCCCTTGTCGCAGGCGGAATTGGGCCAGGCGCTGGCGGCGCTCACCGACGCATCGAACGGCACATTGGCCCCGTCCCCTTGATGGCGCCTTGATGTAACCCCTGCGGGTTATGGACTCGGAATGGCTGCCTGACATCCAATCAGGCCTCTTCAGTCCATGAATGCCGTCCGCACGATGTCCAACGCACCCGACTCCAGCCTGCCCACTCCTGCCGTCACCTGGGCGCCCCTGGGCTGGAAAGTGCTGATGCTGCTGCTGGCGGCCGGCTCTGCCAGCGCGGCCACATTGCTCGACGCCTTCGCCCCCCTGCTGATCGTGGTGGGCCTGGCCTGCCTGGTCTGGCTGGAGCGCGCGTGGCGGCTCTGAGCCTTCGAGCTTTCGCCCGATTCTTCACCCCGCCAAACAAGCGGGCATGAAAAAGCGCCCCCGCCTGCGAAAGCACGCGGAGGGCGCAAATCCCGACCCCGGCCGGCACAGCCGGGGCCTGCGGTTCACTGGTCAACGGTCATGACAT
The DNA here is from genome assembly GCA_019112875.1 of Candidatus Aquabacterium excrementipullorum. Taxonomy (GTDB): domain Bacteria; phylum Pseudomonadota; class Gammaproteobacteria; order Burkholderiales; family Burkholderiaceae_C; genus Aquabacterium; species Aquabacterium excrementipullorum. The sequence goes on along the minus strand of DXIO01000014.1, from coordinate 83,682 downwards.
GCCGGGGCAGCACGCCTGCCCCGCGCGCGGGCGCTCAGTCCGCCTGCTTGCGCAGGAAGGCCGGGATCTCCAGCTCGTCCATGCCATTGCTGGCCAGGGCATCCACCTTCTGGGCCGCCTGCGTGCGGCCGCTGCGCCACACGCTGGGGGTGTTCAGGCCGCTGAAGTCATTGCCGTGGCCGTGGGCCATCTGGTGACCGCCCGGGTGCACCGGGTTGTTCAGGATGGGCAGGTTGTCGGTGCCGGTGCGCGCGAAGATCTGCGAATGGGCCTGCGGGGCGCTGTGCACCACGGTCATGCGCTTGGCGGCGCTCAGGCCGGTGGCGATCACGGTCACGCGCAGCTGGTCGCCCAGGCTTTCGTCGTAGGCCGTGCCGTAGATCACGTGCGCGTCTTCGGCGGCGTAACGGCGGATGGTGTTCATCGCGTTGCGCGACTCGCTCAGCTTGAAGGTCGCCTTGCTCGCGGCGATCAGCACCAGCACGCCACGCGCGCCGGACAGGTCGATGCCTTCCAGCAGCGGGCAGGCCACGGCGGCCTCGGCGGCCTTGGTGGCGCGGTCCGGACCCGACGCGGTGGCCGTGCCCATCATGGCCTTGCCCGGCTCGCTCATCACGGTCTTGACGTCTTCGAAGTCGACGTTCACCAGGCCCGGGATGTGGATGATGTCGCTGATGCCGCCGACGGCGTTCTTCAGCACGTCGTTGGCTTGCTTGAAGGCTTCTTCCTGGGTGATGTCGTCGCCCAGCACTTCCAGCAGCTTCTCGTTGAGCACCACGATCAGCGAGTCGACGTTGGCTTCCAGCTCGGCCAGGCCGGCTTCGGCCTGCTTCAGGCGACGGTTGCCTTCGAACTCGAAAGGCTTGGTGACCACGCCGACGGTCAGGATGCCCATCTCCTTGGCCACGCGGGCGATCACGGGCGCAGCGCCCGTGCCGGTGCCGCCGCCCATGCCGGCGGTGATGAACACCATGTGCGCGCCATCCAGGGCCGTGCGGATCTGCTCCGTGGCTTCTTCGGCCGACTGGCGGCCGGCTTCAGGCTTGGAACCCGCACCCAGGCCGCTGGTGCCCAGTTGCAGGTTCTGCTCGGCCGTCGAACGGCTCAGGGCCTGCGCGTCGGTGTTGGCGTTGATGAACTGCACGCCCTGCACACCCTGGGCGATCATGTGGTCGACGGCGTTGCCGCCACCGCCGCCCACGCCGATCACCTTGATTTGCGTACCCAGGTCGAAGTTTTCAATCATCTCGATAGGCATGTCATACCTCCTAGTAGTCTCAATCAGCAGTTGCCAGTGAATTGGGAAGAAACGTTTTAGAAATTACCAATGAACCAGTCCTTCACCCGTCCGAACAGGGTCTGCACGGACCCGGCCTTCTGAGCGGCCTTCATGCCGCGGGTGCGGGACAACCTTGCTTCTTCGAGCAAGCCCATGACGGTGGCCGACCGAGGGCTGGCCACCATGTCGTGGAGAGCGCCTGAATACAGCGGCACGCCCTTGCGCACCGGTTTCAGGAAGATGTCCTCGGCCAGCTCGACCATGCCCGGCATCACCGCCGAGCCGCCGGTGAGCACGATGCCCGAGGACAGCAATTCTTCGTAACCAGACTCGCGGATCACCTGGTGGACCAGCGAGAAGATCTCTTCAACGCGCGGCTCGATCACGCCGGCCAAAGCCTGGCGCGAGAGCATGCGCGGGGCGCGGTCGCCCAGGCCCGGCACCTCGACCTGCTCGTTGGGGTCGGCCAGCAGTTGCTTGGCCACGCCGTGGTCCACCTTGATGTCCTCGGCATCCTTGGTGGGCGTACGCAGGGCCATCGCGATGTCGCTGGTGATCAGGTCGCCGGCGATGGGGATCACGGCCGTGTGGCGGATGGCGCCGTCGGCGAAGATGGCCACATCCGTCGTGCCCGCGCCGATGTCGACCAGGGCCACGCCCAGGTCCTTCTCGTCATCGGTCAACACCGAGGCACTCGATGCGCTGGGGTTGAGCACCAGTTGCTCGGCCTCAAGCCCGCAGCGGCGCACGCACTTGACGATGTTCTCGGCCGCGCTCTGCGCGCCGGTCACGATGTGCACCTTCACCTCGAGGCGGCCACCGCTCATGCCGATGGGCTCCTTCACCTCGTGCCCATCGATGATGAACTCCTGAGGCTCGACCAGCAGCAGGCGCTGGTCGTTCGGGATGTTGATGGCCTTGGCCGTCTCGACCACGCGCTGCACGTCGATGGGCGCGACTTCCTTGTCGCGCACGATGACCATGCCGGTGCTGTTCTGGCCGCGGATGTGGCTGCCGGTGATGCCGGTCCACACGCGGCTGATCTTGCAGTCGGCCATCAGCTCAGCCTCTTTGAGGGCCTGCTGGATGGATTGCACGGTGGCGTCGATGTTGACGACCACACCGCGCTTGAGCCCATGGCTGGGGGCGACACCGAGGCCGGCGAGTCGGAGATCGCCACCCGGCAGGACTTCCGCGACAACCGCCATCACTTTGGCGGTGCCGATGTCCAGTCCGACGACAAGGTCCTTGTAATCCTTGGGCATGGTGTGCGGGTTTTGACGAGTTTAAGGCGTTTGAGGAGCGTTGGCCACACGCCCCTTCTGAATGTTCTGAACGGTGCTCAGGCCCTTGAGCCGCACGGCATAGCCTTGCGGGTAGCGCAGGTCGGCATAGGCCAGCGGCGCGCTGTACTGTTGGCGCAATTGCGGCAGCGTGCGCACGAAGCGTTCGGCGCGCGCCACGAGTTCATCGGTCTCGCCACGGCCGAGTTCGATCACGGCGTCGTTCTCGAGCTTGACGGTCCACGAGCCACGGTCGGTGAGCTGCACGGTGTCGATGTCGGACTCCAGCGGCGCGAGCGCGGGTTGCAGCTTGCGCAGCATGGTCAGCATCAGGCGGGCCTGGTCGGCGGTGGCATGCACGGGGCCTTGCAGCGCGGGCAGCGGCTCGTCCTCGACATCGCCCAGGTTGGCATCGAAGACCTCGCCCTGCTGGTTCACCAACTGGTCATCGCGGTCTTCGTGGCGCCAATAGGCGGCGGGCTTGTGCTCTTCGAGCGTCACGCGCAACTCGTTGGGCCACACGCGGCGCACCAGCGCGCGGCGCACCCAGGGCACGGATTCGAACACCGCGCGCGCGCGGCCCAGGTCGACCATGAAGAAGCTGCCATCCACGCGCGGCACCACGTTGGCCCGCACGGTGGCCAGGTTGTTGCGCTGCATCTCGCCGTCGATGCTGAGCTTGTGGATCACGAAGTAAGGCTGGCGCATCAGCACCGTGAAGCAGCCGGCCAGCACCAGCAGCACGCCCAGCACCGCCAGCGCGATGGTGGCGGCATTCATCCAGCGGATGTCTTGCGGCATCTCGCTGGGTGACTGCAGGGCCTGGGCGGTGAGCATGGTGGTGGGTGTCGTTGTGCGGTGGGTGGATCAGGCGGTGGGCTGCTGGCCGCTCATGGCCTCGTACATGCCGGGGATCTCGCGGTCCAGCGCGGCCGTGGTCAGCAGGTGCACACACAGCTGCTCGTAGCTCAGGCCGGCCACGCGGGCGGACATGGGCACCAGCGAGTGCGAGGTCATGCCGGGCGAGGTGTTGATCTCCAGCAGGTAGGGCTCGCGGGTGGCCTTGTCGATCATCACGTCGACACGGGCCCAGCCACGGCACTGCAATGACTTGAAGGACTTGACCACCAGCTGCTGGATGCGCTCTTCCTCGTCGGCCGGCAGGCCGGACGGGCAGTGGTACTTGGTGTCGTCGGTGAAGTACTTGTTCTGGTAGTCGTAGTTGCCGTTGGGCGCGGCGATGCGGATCACGGGCAGGGCCACGGGCTCGCCATTGATCTCCAGCACCGGGCAGGTGGTCTCGTCGCCATCGACGAACTCCTCGCACATGACTTCGTCGTCGTGCTGGGCGGCCAGGGCGTAGGCGGCCGCGGCCTGGCTGCGCGCCGTCACCTTGGTCAGGCCGATGGACGAGCCTTCGCGCGCGGGCTTGACGAACATGGTGCCACCGCCCAGGTAATCGAAGGCCTCTTCGCACTCGGCCGCGCTCTTGACGGTGCGCCAGCCAGGCGTGGGGATGCCCTGGTAGCGCCACAGCAGCTTGGTCACGTCCTTGTCCATGGCCTGGCTGGAGGCCTTCACGCCCGAGCCGGTGTAGGGCAGCTGCAGCCATTCCAGCTCGCGCTGCAGGGTGCCGTCCTCGCCGCCACGGCCATGCAGGGCGATGAAGCAGCGGGTGAAGCCTTCCTTGCGCAGGTCTTCGAGCGGGCGCTCGGACGGATCGAACGCGTGCGCGTCCACACCCTGCGATTGCAGGGCCTTGAGCACGCCGGTGCCGGACATGATGGACACCTCGCGCTCGGCGGAGGTGCCGCCGAACAGCACGGCGACCTTGCCCAGGGACTTCGGGTCCACGGTGGGCGGGGCAATCTGGAGGGGAGCGCTCATGGCATCGGTCCTCGTCTCAATCTTTCAACAGTTCAACGACCTTGGCGGGCACGCCGCCAATGGAGCCGGCGCCCATGCAGATCACCACATCGCCCGCGCGGACGGTGTCGGCGATGGTCTGCGGCAGGTCGACGATCTCATCGACGAACACGGGCTCGACCTTGCCGGACACGCGCACGGCACGGGTCAGCGCGCGGCCGTCGGCGGCCACGATGGGTTGCTCGCCCGCCGCATAGACCTCGGTCAGCAGCACGGCATCAGCCGTGCCCAGCACCTTGACGAAATCCTCGAAGCAATCGCGCGTGCGGGTGAAGCGGTGCGGCTGGAAGGCCAGCACGATGCGCTGGCCAGGGAAAGCGCCACGCGCGGCGCTGATCACGGCGGCCATCTCCACCGGGTGGTGGCCGTAGTCGTCGATCAGCGTGAAGGTGCCGTCGTCGCTGGTCTTGAAATCACCATAGCGCTGGAAGCGGCGGCCGACGCCGGTGAACTCGCCCAGGGCCTTGATCAGCGGCTCATCGGGCAGTTCGATCTCGGTGGCCACGGCGATGGCGGCCAGCGCGTTGAGCACATTGTGCACGCCGGGCAGGTTCAACGTGACGGTGATCTCGGGCATCACGACACCATTGCGGCGCTGCACGACGAAGCGCATCTGGCCGCCGGCCAGCGCCTCGACGTTGACGGCGCGCACCTGCGCGTCCTCGCCGAAACCGTAGGTGATCACGGGGCGCGAGATCAGCGGGATGATGGAGCGCACGCCCGGGTCGTCCGCGCACAGGATGGCCGAGCCGTAGAAGGGCATGCGGTGCAGGAAATCGACGAAGGCCTGCTTGAGCTTCGCGAAATCGTGCCCGTAGGTGTCCATGTGGTCGGCATCGATGTTCGTGACGACCGACAGGATGGGCAGCAGGTTCAGGAACGAAGCATCGGATTCATCGGCCTCGACGACGATGTACTCACCCTTGCCCAGCGCCGAGTTGGCGCCCGCGCTGTTGAGCTTGCCGCCGATCACGAAGGTCGGGTCGACACCGGCCTCGGCCAGGATGCAGGTGACCAGCGAGGTGGTCGTCGTCTTGCCGTGCGTGCCGGCGATGGCGATGCCCTTCTTCAGGCGCATCAGCTCGGCCAGCATCACGGCGCGCGGCACCACGGGCACGCGCTTGGCGCGCGCGGCGATCACCTCGGGGTTGTCGCCCTTCACGGCGGTGGACGTGACCACGGCCTCGGCGCCCTCGATGTGCGCGGCCTCATGCCCGATGAACACCTGGATGCCCAGCGAGGCCAGGCGGCGCGCGGTGGCGCTGTCGGACTGGTCGGAGCCGGAGACCGTGAAGCCCAGGTTGTGCAGGATCTCGGCGATGCCGCTCATGCCGGCGCCACCGATGCCCACGAAATGGATGTGCTTGACCGCGTGTTTCATGCTGCGGCCCCCTTTCGGGAAGAAGAGGTCAGTCGTTCGATGTCGTCGGCCACGGCGGCGGCGGCGCCACGGCGGGCCAGCGCATGGGCCTTGTCGGCCATGGCGCGCAGGTCGTCGCGGTGCAGCGTGCGCAGGCGCTCGGCCAGCGACTCGGGGGTCAGTTCGCCTTGCGGCAGGTGCACGGCCGCGCCGTGCTGCGCCATGTAGGCGGCATTGTCGCGCTGATGGGCGGTGGTCGACACCACCAGCGGCACCAGGATGCTGGGCACACCGGCCACACACAGCTCGCTCACGGTGATGGCACCGGCGCGGCAGATGATCACGTCGCAGTCGGACAGGCGCTGCGCCATGTCGTTGATGAAGGGCAGCACCTCGACCTCGGCCGGCATGCTGATGCCGTGCTGGCCGTAGGTGGCCTTGACGGCCTCGTACTGGGCGATGCCCGTCTGGTGCGTGATGCGGGGGCGCTCTTCGGGGGCCAGCAGGGCCAGCGCACGGGGCAGCGTGTCGTTGAGCACCTTGGCGCCCAGGCTGCCGCCCACCACCAGCACGCGCAGCGGGCCCAGGCGGCCGGCGAAACGCATGGCCGGCGGGGCGATGGCCTCGATCTCGGCGCGCACGGGGTTGCCGGTGACGCGGGCGGCGCGGTGGCGCGTGCCCACCTTGGCGACATCGTCGCTGTCGAAGCCGAAGGCGACGGCATCGGCCACGGGCAGCAGCGCCTTGTTGCTCATCAACAGGGACGCGTCGGCATTGACCAGCACCAGCGGCAGGCCGCGCGCCGAGGCCATCAGGCCACCGGGGAAGCACACGTAGCCACCCATGCCCAGCACGGCATCGGCCTTGCGCTTGCCCAGGATGCCGAAGCATTCGCCGAAGGCCTTGACCAGGCGCAGGCCGCCGGTGAGCGTGTGCAGCAGGCCCTTGCCGCGCAGGCCGTTGAAGCCGATGGTGTCCATCGGGATGCCGCTGGGCGGCACCAGGCGGTTTTCCATGCCGGTGCGCGTGCCCAGCCAGCTCACGGCCCAGCCGCGCTGCTGCATTTCGCGCGCCACGGCCAGGCCGGGCATGACGTGGCCGCCGGTGCCGGCGGCCATGATGACGAGGTGCTTGCCGGTGCTCATGCGCGGCCCCCTCGCATCAACTGGCGGTTCTCAATGTCCACACGAAGGCAGATGGCCAGGGCCACGCAGTTCAGCAAGATGCCCGAGCCGCCATAGCTCATCAACGGCAGCGTCAGGCCCTTGGTGGGCAGCACGCCCAGGTTCACGCCCATGTTGATGAAGGCCTGGCCGCCCATCCACACGCCCACGCCTTGGGCCACCAGGCCCGAGAAGACGCGGTCGAGTGCGATGGCCTGGCGGCCGATGTGGAACAGGCGGCGCACCAGCCAAAAGAACGCGAAGATCACGATGGCCACGCCGATGAAGCCCAGCTCCTCGCCGATCACGGCCAGCAGGAAGTCGGTGTGGGCCTCGGGCAGGTAGTGCAGCTTCTCCAGGCTGGAGCCCAGGCCTTCGCCGAAGATCTCGCCACGGCCGAAGGCGATCAGCGAGTGCGTGAGCTGGTAGGCCTTGCCTAGGGCGTTCTTCTCGTCCCACGGGTCCAGGTAGGCGAAGATGCGCTCGCGCCGCCACGGGCTCAGCGACACCATCAGCACGAAGGCGCCGACCAGCACCGAGGTGATCAGGAAGAACATGCGGCCGTTGACGCCGCCCAGGAACAGGATGGCCATCGCGATGGCCGCGATCACCATGAAGGCGCCCATGTCGGGCTCGGCCAGCAGCAGCAGGCCCACCACGCCCACGGCGACGGCCATCGGGGCCACCGCGCGGAAGAAGTGCTCCTTCACGTCCATCTTGCGCACCATGTAGTCGGCGGCGTAGAGGGTGATGGCCAGCTTGGCCAGTTCGGAAGGCTGGAAGTTCATCACGCCCAGCGGCAGCCAGCGGCGCGCACCGTTCACGCCCTTGCCCACGTGCGGGATCAGCACCAGCATCAGCAGCACCAGCGAGGCCACGAACAGCCAGGGCGCGGCACGCTCCCACACCGACAGCGGGATCTGCACGACGATGCAGGCCGTGGCCAGCGACAGCGACAGCGAGAACAGGTGACGGCTGAAGAAATGCGTGGCCGCGTAGTTGGCGAACTTGGGGCTGTCAGGCAGCGCGATCGAGGCCGAGTAGACCATCACCAGGCCCAGCAGCAGCAAGGCCATCGTCACCCAGACCAGGCCCTGGTCGAAGCCCATCACGCGCGTGGGCTGGCTGGACACGCTGACCCAGTCGCGCACGGGCAGGCTGCCGCCCTCGCCGCGTTGCAGCAGGCGGGCCTTGAGGCGGGCGAACAGGCCGGGGGTGTCGTCGAGGCTCGTATCGGTCATACCAGCTCCCCTCGGTCGGCCGCGATCTCGCGCACGGTGTCGATGAAGACCTCGGCGCGGTGGGCGTAGTTGCGGAACATGTCCAGGCTGGCGCAGGCCGGGCTCAGCAGCACGGCATCGCCCGCACGGGCCTGTTCGAAGGACCAACGCGTGGCCTGCTCCAGCGTGTCGTGGCGCTGCACGGGCAGCGGTTCGCCCAGCGGATCACGCAGCACGTCGCCGGTGGCTAACGCCTGGCCAATGGCCTCGGCGTCACGGCCAATCAGGGCCACGGCACGCGCGAAGCGGCCCACCGGGTCGGCCAGCGGGGCGAAGTCCTGCCCCTTGCCGTCGCCCCCCAGGATCACGACCAGCTTGCCGCTGCCCAGGTCCGAGCCCAGGCCCAGCAGCGCGGCCACGGTGGCGCCCACGTTGGTGCCCTTGCTGTCGTCGATCGCATCGACGCCGGCCACGTTGGCCACGACCTCGACGCGATGCGGCTCGCCACGGTATTCGCGCAGGCCGTGCAGCATCGGCGCCAGCGGCAGGCCGATGGCGGTGGTCAGGGCCAGCGCGGCCAGGGCGTTGGAGGCGTTGTGGCGGCCACGGATGCGCAGCGCGTCGGCGGGCATGAGGCGCTGCAGGATGATCTCTTCTTCCGGATCGCCCTTCTTGCGCTTGAGCGTGGGATCGGCCTCGCGGGCGCGGACCAGCCAGGCCATGCCAGCCTCGGTCACCAGGCCGAAATCGCCGGGCTGGCGCGGCGCATCGAGCCCGAAGCGCACGACGTTGCGGTGCACGGTGCGCGAGGGGCGGCCCTTCACGCCGGACTTGATCACCTCGGGCGGCGGCACCATGGCGGCCACGGCCGGGTCGTCGCGGTTGATCACCATCAAGCCCTGCTTGCCGAAGATGCGGGCCTTGGCGCCTGCGTAGGCGGCCATCGTGCCGTGCCAGTCCAAGTGATCCTGTGTGATGTTGAGCACCGTGGCGGCGCTGGGCTCGAAGTTGCTGACGCCATCCAGCTGGAAGCTGGAGAGTTCGAGCACCCACACGTCGGGCAGCACCTGGAACACGGGCTCGGCCGGGGGCGGCGGGGCCAGTTGCACCAGAGGGGCATCGGCGTCGTCGGGCAGCGGGGTTGTGGCGGAGGCGTCCGCAACAAGCTCGGTCGCGTCGGACTCGGCGTCAGCGTCGGATGCCTGTGCTTCGGCCGATGAGACCGATTCAGCATCATCGGCAGGCTCGGTGGTGTCGGCAACATCGGAGACAGGCACGGGCACGGGCACCGACACCGACACCGACACCGCATCGGAATCCTGCGCGTCCAAGGCTTGCTCAGCAGTGCCGGCATCTACATTGGAGGCGTCGCTTGCAGCCTGGCTTTCATCGCCAGGGTGCGCCTCGGCAGCCACGGTCTCATCAATCACCGCTTCCGGCTCCGCATCCAGCGCCTGCGCCAGCGTGTCCAGCAAGGTCGGGCCGATGTTGCCGGCCATGCCCACGCGCTTGCCCGCGCGCTCGACCAGCTTGGCCGTGAGCGAGGTGGTCGTGGTCTTGCCGTTGGTGCCGGTGATGGCCAGCACCTTGGGCGCGTAGCCGCGCTCGGTCTTCAGATCGGCCAGGGCCGAGGCGAACAGCGACAACTCGCCGCGCACCGGGATGCCCAGCTCGTCGGCGCGGGCCAGCAGGCGCTCGACATCGGGCGCGTTGGGCGCCAGGCCCGGGCTCTTGAGCACCAGCTGCACACCGTCCAGCAGGGCTGCGTCCAGCCCATGGTGCACGGTGGCAGCCGGAACCTCGGTCATCAAGGTGGCGGCCTGCGGCGGGTTCGCGCGCGTGTCGGCCACGCGCACGCTGGCGCCGCACCGGGCGCACCAGCGCGCCATGGCCAGGCCCGAGTCCCCAAGACCCAGGATCAGCACGGTGAGTTCGCTCAGGTAGCGCATCTTGATGTTCTTACTCGGCAGCGATCAACGCAGTTTCAAGGTGGTCAGGCCGGCCAGGCACAACAGCATGGTGATGATCCAGAAGCGGACCACGACCTGCGTTTCCTTCCAGCCGGACTTCTCGAAGTGGTGGTGCAGCGGCGCCATCAGCAGGATGCGGCGGCCCTCGCCGTACTTCTTCTTGGTGTACTTGAAGTAGCTGACCTGGATCATGACGGACAGGGCTTCGAGCACGAAGACACCGCCCATCACGGCCAGCACGATCTCCTGGCGCACGATCACAGCGATGGTGCCCAAAGCGCCGCCCAGCGCCAGCGCGCCCACGTCGCCCATGAACACCTGCGCCGGATACGCGTTGAACCACAGGAAGGCCAGCCCCGCCCCGGCCATCGCCGCGCAGAACACGAGCAGTTCGCCCGCGCCCGGGATGTGAGGCAGCAGCAGGTACTTGGCGTAGACCGAGTTGCCCGTCACGTAGCAGAAGATGCCCAGGGCCGAGCCGACCATCACCACCGGCATGATGGCCAGGCCATCGAGGCCGTCCGTCAGGTTCACGGCGTTGCTGGTGCCCACGATCACGATGTAGGTCAGCACCATGAAGCCCCACACGCCGAGCGGGTAGCTCACGGTCTTGAAGAAGGGCACGATCAGGTCGGCCTTCGGCGGCAGGTCGTTCGAGAAGCCCGAGGCCACCCAGCGGATGAACAGTTCGATCACGCGCAGGTTGTTGGTCTCGGACACGCTGAAGGCCAGGTAGATGGCGGCCACCAACCCGATGATCGATTGCCAGAAGTACTTCTCGCGCGAGGGCATGCCCTCGGGGTTCTTGTTGACCACCTTGCGCCAGTCGTCGGCCCAGCCGATGGCGCCGAAGCCCGTGGTCACGATCATCACGATCCACACGAAGCGGTTGCCCCAGTCGAACCACAGCAGGGTCGACAGGCCGATGGCCAGCAGGATCAGCGCACCGCCCATCGTGGGCGTGCCGCGCTTGCTCAGGTGATCTTGAATCGCGTATTCGCGGATGGGCTGGCCGATCTTGAGTTCGGTGAGCTTGCGGATCAGCCATGGCCCCAGCGCCAGGCCGATCAGCAGCGCGGTGATGGCGGCCATCACGGAGCGGAAGGTCAGGTACTGGAAGACGCGCAGGAAGCCCCATTCGGGGTGCAGGTCCTGCAGCCACAGGGCCAGGCTAAGCAGCATGCTCACCTCCAGCCAGTTGGGCGACGACGGTTTCCATCTTCATGAAACGGGATCCTTTGACCAGGATGGCGGCCACGTCTGGCACGCCCCCAGGTTCGTTGTGAGGGGTGTTCAAGGCCGCGACGATCTCGGCGGCCGATTCGAAATGCCGAGCGGTGGGGCCATAGGCCTGCGCGGTGTGACGGCACAGGGTGCCGGCCGTCCACAACTGCTCGATGCCCTTCGCGCGGGCGTGAAGGCCGACCTCCTCGTGGAAGGCGGGCCCCTGGTTGCCGACCTCGCCCATGTCGCCCAGCACCAGCCAGTGCGGGCCAGGCAGCGCGGCCAGCATGTCGATGGCGGCGCGCACGGAATCGGGGTTGGCGTTGTAGCTGTCGTCGATCAGGGTCACGGTGCGGCCGGCGCGCTGGATGGTGCGCAACGCCGAGCGGCCCTTCACGGGCACGAAACCCGTCAGGCCTTGCACCACGGCCTGCAGCGGTGCGCCGGCACCCAGCGCGGCGGCCGTGGCGGCCAGCGCGTTGCGCACGTTGTGCTCGCCGGCCATGTGCAGGTGCACCTCGGCCTGGCCAGCCGGTGTATCGACATTGATCAGCCAGTGAGGCCCCGAGCCATCGGCCGGTGCATCGACCCAGCGGCTGGCGCATGTCACGGCGGCATCGCCTTGCAAGGCGAAATCGACCACGCGGCGGCCGGCGGACAACGCGCGCCAGATCGGGGTGTGCTCGGCATCGTCGGCCGGAAACACGGCCACGCCATCGCGCGGCAGCGAGGCCAGCACACTGCCGTTCTCGCGTGCCACCGCCTCGACCGTGTGCATGAACTCCTGGTGCTCGCGCTGCGCGTTGTTGACCAGCGCCACGGTGGGTGCGGCCAGCGCGGCCAGCTGCTCGATCTCGCCGGGGTGGTTCATGCCCAGCTCGACCACGGCACACTGGTGCTGTGCTTCGCGCAGGCGCAGCAGGGTCAGCGGCACGCCGATGTCGTTGTTGAAGTTGCCCTGCGTGGCCAGCGCGCCTTCGGGGCGGCCTTCCAATGCCACCCACGCGCTCAGGATACTGGCCACCATCTGCGTGACGGTGGTCTTGCCGTTGCTGCCGGTCACGGCCACGAGCGGGATGTCGAAGCGGGCGCGCCAGGCCGAGGCCAGCCAACCCAGGGCCGCGCGCGTGTCCGGCACGACCAGGCCCGGCAGGCCGGCCGCATCGATGCCGCGCTGCACCAGCACGGCCGCCGCGCCCGATTGCGCGGCCTGCGGCAGGAAGTCGTGCGCATCGAAGCGCTCGCCGCGCAAGGCCACGAAGAAGTCGCCGGCCTGCAGGCTGCGGGTGTCGGTGTGCACGCGCAGCAGCGGCGTGGCCGGATCGCCCGTCAGCACGGAGCCGGGCAGCAGCTGGTGGGCCAGGCCCAGGGTCATCATCGGGGTGCCCGTCATGCGGCCCTCCGTGCGCGCAGGGCGCTCAGTGCTTCGTCCACGTCGGAGAACGGCGTCTTGACGCCGGCCACCTCTTGCGTGGTTTCGTGGCCCTTGCCGGCGATCAGCACCACGTCGCGCGGATCGGCATGGGTGATGGCGTGGACGATGGCTTCGTGGCGGTTCTCGATCACGGCGGCAGGTTCGCTGCGCACCATGCCACCCAGGATCTGGCACAGGATGTAGCCGGGTGCTTCGCTGCGCGGGTTGTCGCTGGTCAGCACGATCTCGTCGGCGTGCTGGTCGGCCATCGCGCCCATCAGCGGGCGCTTGATCGGATCGCGGTCACCGCCGCAGCCGAACACGCACCACAGGCGGCCGCCACGGGCCTTGGCCAGCGGCTTCAGGGCGCACAGGGCCTTGAGCAAGGCGTCGGGCGTGTGGGCGTAATCAACCACGGCCAGCGGCAGCGCCAGCGCATCGGCTTCGGGCAGGCGCACCTGCTGCATGCGGCCAGGCACGGCGCTCAGGCCGGCGCAGGCTTTCACCGCATCGGCCAGCGGCACATCGAGCGCACGCAGGGCGCCGATCACGGCCAGCAGATTGGACACGTTGAAATCACCCACCAGCGAGGCCTGCAGCTCGGCCTGGTCGATCACGCGGGCCAGCGATTCGTCACGCTCGACGATGCGGGCGCGCAGGCCATCGGCCTGGGTGACGATATCCTCGGCGCACAGGCGTGCCGGCTCGCGCACGGCGGTGGTCCACAGCGGCACGCCGCGCTGACGGCACAGCGGCACCAGCTCGTCGCCCTGCGGATCGTCCACATTGACCACGGCGGCCTGCAGACCACCCCACTCGAACAAGGCCTGCTTGGCGCGCCAGTAGGCCTCCATCGTCAGGTGGTAATCGAGGTGGTCCTGCGTGAAGTTGGTGAACTGCGCGACGCGGATGCGCGTGGCGTCCAGGCGGCGCTCTTCGATGCCGATGGACGAGGCCTCGATGGCCACGGCGGACAGGCCCTGGTCCAGGAAACGGCGGAAGGTGGCGTGCAGGGTGACGGGATCGGGCGTGGTCAGGCCGGTGGGCTCGAAATCGCCCGCGCCCGGTTGGCCCACGCCCAGCGTGCCGATCACGCCGCAGGGGCGGCCCAGCGCGCTCAGCGCCTGCGCCGTCCACCACGAGGTCGAGGTCTTGCCGTTGGTGCCGGTCACGGCCACCACGGCCAGTTGCTCGCTGGGGTTGCCGTAGAAGGCATGGGCGATGCCGGCCAGGCGGGCCTTCAGATCGGGCACGGCGGCGATGCGCGCGTCGCTGAAGGCAAACGCCTCGGCGCCCTCGGCCTCCACCAGGCACGCACGCGCGCCGGCCTGCAGGGCCTGGGCCACGAAGGCACGGCCATCGCGCGCGGCACCGGGCCAGGCGATGAAGCCCGGCGCCTGGCCTTTCGCCACGCGCGGCGCGATCTCGCGGCTGTCGACCGTCAACTGGTCAACGCCCTGCGCGGCCAACCAGGCCAGGATCGCGGGCACATCGTCCAACGCGGTGATCGAGGTGGGCAGGGTGCTCATCAGAAGCTCTCCTCCACGGCCGGCTGGGCGACGATGTGGGTCTGCACATCCAGATCGGGCACGACACCCAGGCGCGGCAAAGTGCTCTGCACGATCTGGCTGAACACCGGACCAGCGACCACCCCGCCAAAGTACTTCCCGTTGGTGGGTTCGTCCACCATCACCGCCACGACGATGCGGGGTTTGGTGATCGGCGCGATGCCCACGAACCACGAGCGGTACTTGTTGCTGGCGTAGCCCTTGCCCTCCTGCTTGTGCGCGGTGCCGCTCTTGCCGCCCACGCTGTAGCCCACGGTCTGGGCCTGCGGCGAGGTGCCGCCGTTGCCCGCCGCCAGGCGCAGCATGTCGCGCACCTCGCGCACCGTCTCGACGGACAGCACGCGCGTGCCCTTGACCGGCACCAGGCCGCCGGACAGCTCGGCCGAGCGCGCGGCCACGGCCTGCGACCAGCCCATGCCGCCGGTGTTGTCTGTATTGCCGATACCGCTGGAGGTGTGCAGCGCCGGCTCGTCCTTCTCGGGCGCGTCGCGCTTCATCAAGGTCACGGGGATCAGCTCGCCATCGCGCGCGAACACGGTGTAGGCATGCGCCAGCTGGAACAGGCTGGCCGACAGGCCGTAGCCATAGCTCATCGTGGCCTGCTCGATCGGGCGCCAGCTCTTGTAGGGGCGAAGGCGGCCGGTCACGGCGCCGGGGAAGCCGATCTGAGGCTTCTGGCCCAGGCCCACGGCGGTGAACAGCTCCCACATCTCGCGGGGCTGCATCTCCATCGCCATCTTCACGGTGCCCACGTTGCTGGACTTCTGGATCACCTCGGCCACCGTCAACACGCCATGCGCATGCGAATCGCTGATGGTGGAGCCGGCGATGGTGATGCGGCCCGGCGCCGTCTGGATGGGCGTGTCCGGCTTGACGCGCCCCGTCTCCAGCGCCCAGCCGATCACGAAGGGCTTCATCGTGGAGCCTGGCTCGAAGGTGTCGGTCAGCGCACGGTTGCGCAGCTGCGCGCCCGTCAGGTTGCGGCGGTTGCTGGGCGAGTAGCTGGGGAAGTTGGCCAGCGCCAGCACCTCGCCGGTGACCGCGTCGATCACCACCACGCTGCCGGCCTTGGCCTTGTTCTCGGCCACGGCATCGCGGATGCGCTGGTAGGCGTTGGCCTGGATCTTGGCGTCGATGGACAGGCGGATCTCGCGGCCATCGGTGGCGGGCACCAGATCACCCACGTTCTCGACGACGCGGCCCAGGCGGTCCTTGATGACATGGCGCTGCCCGTCGCGGCCGGACAGGTCGCGGTCGTAGGCCAGCTCGATGCCTTCCTGGCCCTTGTCCTCGATGTTGGTGAAGCCCACCACGTGCGCGGCGGCCTCGCCTTCGGGATATTGCCGGCGCGATTCCTTGATCTCGTGCACGCCCTTGATCTTGAGCGCGGCCACCTGCTGGGCCACGCCCTCGTCGACCTGGCGGCGCAGCCACACGAAGTTGGCGCTCTCGGACAGGCGCTTCTTGAGTTCGGGCGAGGGCATGTTCAGCAGCCGGGCCAGCTTGCGCAGCTCTTCCGGCGAGGCGTCCATGTCCTTGGGGATGGCCCACAGCGACGGGGCCGGCACGCTGGAGGCCAGCAGTTCGCCGTTGCGGTCGAGGATGCGGCCACGGTTGGCCGGCAGCTCGATGCGGCGCTCGTAGCGCGTGGCGCCCTGCTGCAGGTAGAAATCGGTGTGGATGATCTGGATCCACGCGGCGCGGCCGATCAGCACGGCGAAGGCCAGGCCGATGGCGCCCGTGAGGAACTTGATGCGCCACGGCGGCGTCTTCGAGGCCAGCAGCGGGCTGGTGGCGTAGCGCACCGCGGGCATGGGCGCGTTGCCCTGCTTGCGCGAGCCACGGCCACCGTTGGCCTTGGCGCCACCCTTGTTCTTCTTGAACATGTCGGACCAGCCGCTCATCGCGCACCTCCGGCCTGAGAGGGGGAGGCAGAAAGCGACGAAGCCGCTGGCGATGAACCAGCGGCTGCGGCGGCACCCGAGGCCTGCGCCCCGGCCGAATCACTCACATAGTGCGTGACCCCGGGCGTGGCGTTGAACATGCGCAGCTTCTGGCGCACCATGTCTTCCACCACCAAAGGCGTGGCCGCCGTGCGGCGCTCGATCTTGAGGCGCTCGAAATCGACCTGCAGCTCCTGCTCGCGCACCTGGGCGCGTTCGAGCTGCACGAACAGGCCGCGCGCCTCGTTGCTGGAGCGGATCAGCCAGAAGCAGCTCAGCAGCAGCACGATGGCCAGGGCGATGTTCAGGCGCGTCATCACCGGCGCCCCCCTTTGCGCTTGCCGCGCGGCGCATCGTCGGCGCGGGGCGGCGTCCAGGGGGCATCGGTGCGCTCGGCCACGCGCAGCACCGCCGAGCGGGCACGCGGGTTTGCGGCAATTTCAGCTTCGGATGGCTTGATCCGCTCGATGGCCTTGAGCGGCATCGCCTTGGGCTCGGCGAACGGCACGCGGCGGTCGACCACCTCGCGGCTGTGCGACGCGATGAAGGTCTTGACGATGCGGTCTTCCAGCGAATGGAAGCTGATCACGGCGAGGCGGCCGCCGGGCGCCAGCGCGCTCAAGGATGCCTCCAGAGCGGCTTGAAGCTCGTCGAGCTCGCCGTTGACGTGAATCCGAAGGGCCTGAAAGGTGCGTGTGGCTGGGTTTTGCCCGGCCTCCCGGGTCTTGACCGCACCAGCCACGACGTTGGACAGCTCGCCCGTGGTCCGCACAGGCTGTCCGGATTCGCGGCGAGCCACAAGCGCCTTTGCAATCGGGCGAGCAAACCGTTCTTCGCCATATGTGTGGATGACGTGGGCGAGTTCATCGATGGTCGCGCGGGCCAGGTAGTCGGCCGCGCTCTCCCCTTGCGTCGTGTCCATGCGCATGTCCAGCGGCGCATCGAAGCGGAAGCTGAACCCGCGCTCCGGGTTGTCGATCTGCGGCGAGGACACGCCGATGTCCATCAAGAGGCCGTGGACCGGCCGCAGGCCCTGCAGCAAGGCCACATCGGCCCACGACGAGAAGGCCGCATGCGCGATGCGAAAGCGCGGATCCTCGATGGCCTGCGGGCCGCGCGTGGCGTGCGCGATGGCGTCCGGGTCGCGGTCCAGCGCCAGCAGCGTGGCATTGGCCGGCAGTTGCGACAGGATCAGGCGCGAGTGCCCGCCCCGGCCGAAGGTGGCGTCCACGTAGACACCGCCCGGCACCGGACCGACCGCGGGATCCCACAACGCCCCGGCGGCCTCGTGCAGCAAGACGGTGGTGTGCTGCCAAGGTGTGCTCCCCTCTTGCATGCGGCTAGAAGGTGAAGTCCTGCAGGGCCTCGGGCATGGGCTGGGCCATGACCTGGGCCTCGTGCGCGGCGTAACGCTCGGCGTCCCACAACTCGAAGTGGCTGCCCATGCCCAGGAGCATGACGTCCTTGCCCAGGCCGGCGGCGGCGCGCAGCTCAGGGGAGATCAGCACGCGCGAGGCGCCGTCGATCTCGGCATCTTGTGCGTTGCCCATGAAGACACGCTTCCAGCCCGCGGCCGACATGGGCAGCGCGGCGACCTTGTCGCGGAAGGTTTCCCAGGCGGGACGGGGGAAGACCATCAGGCAGCCCTCCGGGTGCTTGGTGATGGTGATCTGGCCCTCGCAAAGGGCTTGCAGGGCGTCACGATGGCGCGCAGGGACGGCCATCCGCCCCTTTGCGTCCAGCGACAACGCTGATGCCCCTTGAAAGACCAAGCTCACACAAAACTCCACTTAAGTGCACTTTCCGACACTTTAAAGCATGCATACCCCCGAAACAAGTGGTTAACTCAAAAAAATCTGAATGAAATCAAAGACTTACACGCACTTTCAAACACTGCCCGCAAAGAAAAAGTTGTTCAAAATGAAGCACTTGCAAAAGGGTATGCAAGTGAATGTTGAGAAGGAGGCCCCCATTGGGGGGATCCCGGGGGTTCAGTGCGGGGGACTTGATTCAGATTCTTGCCAGAGCGTGAAACGCCGCACGCGAGCCCGTCACGCCACAATCAAAGGCATGGACACACGCCTTCGCCCCACCCTTGCCCCCACCCGGCTGACAAGGCCTCAGCCTCTGCTGAGGGCCCTTATGCTGGCTTCGGCCCTGTTGGGCAGCCACCATCTGATCGCGCACGCCGGCCCGATACGGGACCGCATCGCCGAGCGCCTGGCCGAACGGCAGGAGATGCGCCAGGGCGCCGCCGCCAGTTCGCTCACCGCCGCGCAGAGCCCGGTCCATGCGGACGTGCCCTATGGCAGCGACCCATCGCAGAAGCTCGATGTCTACGCCCCCGCCACGGCCGCGCAGGGCGCGCCGGTGATCTTCATGGTGCACGGCGGCGCCTGGGCCATCGGCGACAAGGCCTCGTCCAACGTGGTGCGGCACAAGGCGGCGCGCTGGCTGCCCAGGGGGCTGCTGTTCATCTCGGTGAACTACCGCCTGCTGCCCAAGGCCGATCCGCTGGCGCAGGCCCGCGACGTGGCGCGTGCCCTGGCCTTCGCACAACAACAGGCCACGGCCTGGGGCGGCGATGCCAGCCGCTTCGTGCTGATGGGCCACTCGGCTGGCGCGCATCTCGTGTCGCTGCTGACGGCCAACCCGGCCCTGGCCCGTGAACAAGGCGCCAAACCCTGGCTGGGTACCGTCTCGCTGGACAGCGCGGCCTTCGACGTGCCAGCCATCATGAAGGCCCGCCATGCCCGGCTCTACGACAAGGCCTTCGGACAGGATCCGAACTTCTGGGTGGCCGTGTCGCCGCTGCAGCAGTTGACACAGGCCCAGGCGCCCCTGCTGGCCGTGTGCTCCAGCCAGCGCGACGATGCCTGCCCGCAGGCCCAGGCCTTCGCCGACAAGGCCAAATCGTTGGGCATGCGCGTGGCCGTGCTCCAGCAGGACCGCACGCACGCCGAGATCAACGACGACCTGGGCGAGCCCGGCGCCTACACCGAAGCGGTGGAGGATTTCCTGCGGTCGCTGGATCCGAGCCTGGCCAAGGCACTGACACCGCGCCGCTGAGCCCGCGGCCCGCTCACAAGGCCGGCGCCAGCGTCAAGGCCGACTGCATGCCCGACAACAGCTCCAGCGAGCGCAGCCGCGCCTTCTGGTCGTGCAGGTGGGCCGTCACCATCAGTTCATCAGGCCGGTAGGTGTCCAGGAAACGGCGCAGGCCCTGCAGCACCGTCGCGGGCGAGCCGACGAAGGCATGGCGCAGGGCGCGGCCCACGCCGGCCTGCTCCTCCGGCGTCCACAGCCCGTCCATCGAATCCACCGGCGGCGGCACCTGCCCCGGCACGCCGCGCCGCAGGTTCATGAACGATTGCTGCACCGAGGTGAAGGCCCGGCGCGCCTGCTCGTCGGTGTCGGCCACGACCACGTTCACGGTCAGCATCAGGTGCGGCTTGTCGTGCGAGGCCGAAGGCTGGAAGCGCTGGCGGTACAGATCGATCGCCGGATCCAGTTGCTCGGGTGCGAAGTGGGAGGCAAAGGCATAGGGCAGGCCCAGCGCCGCCGCCAGCTGCGCCCCGTACAGGCTGGAGCCCAGGATCCACAGCGGCACGCGCAGCCCGCTGCCCGGGTAGGCGCGCAGGCGCTGGCCGGGCCTCTCGGGTTCGAAGTAATGCTGCAACTCCTGCACGTCGTCCGGGAAGCGCTCGGCCGCGGCCACCGGGTCACGCCGCATGGCGCGGGCCGTGAGCTGGTCGGCGCCGGGCGCTCGGCCCAGGCCCAGGTCGATGCGGCCGGGGTACAGCGCCTCCAGCGTGCCGAACTGCTCGGCGATCGTCAGCGGCGAATGGTTGGGCAGCATGATGCCGCCCGCCCCCACGCGGATGCGCGAGGTGCCGCCCGCCACGTGCCCGATCACCACGGACGTGGCGGCGCTGGCGATGCCGGGCATGTTGTGGTGCTCGGCCAGCCAGAAGCGGTTGAACCCGCAACGTTCGGCCTGGCGCGCCAGCTCCAGGGTGTTGTGAAGCGCCTGCGAGGCGGTGCTGCCCGAGGCGATGGGCGACAGGTCGAGGACGGAGAGAGGAACTGCGGACGGCATGATGGCGCCAGACTGTAGGCAAAGCGCGGCTCTCCGGCCGGCCGCGGTACGGATGCCCCCGCTGGCGACCCCGGCGAGGCATGCGCCACACTCGGACTTGCCCTCGGTCGCGGCACAATCGCCCGCCGCGCGCTACGATGACCCCCATGTTCGCGTTCGACAAGATCCTGGCCCTGATCGTGGCTGTCGCCTGCCTCGTGCTGCTGGTGCGGCTGCTCGTGGGTGCGCGCCGCCGACAGAAGCTCGATCGCGTCGCTTTCGGCCTGTGGCAGGGGCTGCGCCGTCGCGTGATGCGCGTGGTGTACTGGCGCCAGCATCGCCGCTCCGCCGAAAAAGCAGCCGAGGAGGCCATCCGTCGCGCCCGCCACGGGGTGGAGCGCAAGGGCAACGTCTACACGCCCAAGTCCTTCAACAAGCCGCGCAAGCCGCATTGAGCGTCTCGACGCCGGCTACACTGCTCCCATGAGCCCTGCCCGCATCGCCCTGATTTGCCTGGAGCCCGCCATCGGCGCGCTTGCTTCGGCACGGGCGCAGGCGCTCAAATCCAAAAAACAGCAGCTCGTCTGACCGGAGCGGCTGTGCCGTTCGCAGACGAGCGACGGCACGGCCCCGGCAGCATCCAGGCGGCAATTGCCTGCCCCTGCTGACGACAACACCCTGACGATCCTCGTTTCGAACGGCCCTTCAAGCGGTCTTGGTTCGAAAGGAATCGCATCGTGCACGTGTTCTCTGGCCTGTGGGCTCCCTTGATCACCCCCTTCACCGCCGACGGCGGGCTGGATTTGCCCTCCCTGACGCGGCTGACCCGGCACCTGGCGCAGGCCGGCCTGCACGGCCTGGTCATCTGCGGCACCACGGGCGAGCCCGCCACGCTCTCATCGGCTGACAAAGCGCAAGTGCTGGCCACCGTGCAGACGGCTGCGCCTGGTCTGCCGCTGGTGATGGGCGTCAGCGGCGTGGCGCCCGGGGTGGTGGCCGAGGAGTGCCGGCACTGGGCCGAGTTCGGCGTGCATGGCTTTCTGGTACCGCCGCCGTATTACGTGCGCCCCTCGCAGGAAGGCATCGTCGGCTTCTTCACCCACGTGGCCGCCGAAGCAGGCCTGCCCCTGATCGTCTACGACATCCCCTACCGCGCGGGCGTGACGATGAGCCTTGAGACCCTGCTCACGCTGGCAGCCGTGCCCGGCATCCAGGCCGTCAAGGACTGCGGCGGCGACGCGCACAAGACCCAGGCCCTGATCGCCGACGGCCGCCTGCAGGTGCTGGCCGGCGAGGATCACCAGATCTTCAGCACCCTGTGCCAGGGTGGCGCCGGGGCCATCGCGGCCAGCGCCCACCTGCTGAGCGATCAATTCGTGGCGCTGCACCACGCGGTTCAGGACGGCAACCTGCGCCGCGCGCAGGCCTTGCACCATGCGCTGGCCCCACTGGTGCACGCGCTGTTCAGCGAGCCCAATCCCGGGCCGCTCAAGGCCGGGCTGGCGGCGCAGGGCCTGATCGGTTCAGCGGCGGTCAGGGCCCCATTGACCTCGGCCAGCACCACGGCGGCCGACGCGGTGGCCCAGGCGATCAACTCAGCCCGGCGGTCTCTGACGCTGGCCGAGGCCTGACGCCGGAGGGGCTTGTCCGAAAGTCAGGAGCGCCATCCCCCCGAAATCAGTCGGCAATACGCTAACAAGAATCATTCTCAAATATGATGACGGCTGGGTGCCTCTTGCGCCCGAGCCGCCTCTGCCTTGTCGACAGCCCGACGGCCATGGCGGCGCCGAACACAGCGGGGCGCTTGCACGCCCCCGCTCACCGCAGTCCCTCCTGATGATCGCCGCCCTTTCACTGACACCCGCCGCACGCCACCGCTGGATGGTGGCCTCGCGCGCCCTCGCCGCCATCGTGGGTGGCTACACCGTCGCCGCCCTGAGCGCCTCGGCGCTGGCCGTGTTCCTGCCGCTGCCGCGCGCCGATGCCACGCTCACCGGCACCATGCTGTCCTTCCTGGTCTTCGCCTGCGCGGTGATCTGGGTGTTCGCCGCCCGCAACGCCACGCGCGCCTGGCTGGGCCTGGTCCTGCCGGCCGCCGCACTGGGCCTGGCCCTCTGGCTGAACCACATCACGGGAGCCGCAGCATGAAGGAAGGTTTCCGCCAGTCGATGGCCTGGCTGCACACCTGGTCGGGCCTCTTGGTCGGCTGGGTGCTGTTCGCGATGTTCGCCACCGGCACCTCGGCCTATTTCCGCGATGACATCACGCTGTGGATGAAGCCGGAGCTGCACGCGGCGCAAGCCCACGCCGTGCCCGCCCCCCAGGCGGCCGAGCAGGCCGTGGCCCGCCTGCAGGCCGTGGGCGAGAAGTCGCCACGCTGGTTCATCTCGCTGCCCGATGCGCACGATCCGTCGATGCGGATCACCTGGGCACCGGCCCCTGCGCCCAAGGGTGACAAGGCGCCCAAGAACCAGCGCCGCCGCTTCGATTCGGAGACGCTGGACCCGGCCACGGGCGAGCCCATGGTCAAGGCGCGCGAGACGCGCGGCGGCGAGTTCCTCTACCGCTTCCACTTCGACCTGCACTACATGCCCGCCATCTGGGCGCGCTGGATCGTGGGCGCCTGCGCCATGTTCATGCTGGTGGCGATCATCAGCGGGATCATCACGCACCGCCGCATCTTCTCGGACTTCTTCACCTTCCGGCCGCGCAAGGGGCAGCGTTCCTGGCTGGACGGGCACAACGCCACCGCCGTGCTGGCCCTGCCCTTCCACCTCATGATCACCTACACCGGCCTGATCACCTTGATGTTCCTGTACATGCCCTGGGGCTCCCAAACCGCCTACAAGGGTGACGAGAAGACCTTCTTCGCGGAGGTGTTCCCGTCGTCCAACGGCAATGCCAAGCCCTCGGGCGAGCGCGTGGCGCTGGCGCCGATCGGCCCCATGGTGGCACGTGCCACCGAGCACTGGCAGGGCACGCCGCCCGGCCGCATCACGGTCGAGCTGCCCAACGACGCCAACGCCACCGTGGTCCTCACCCGCCAGAGCGACATCACCGTGTCGTACAAGCAGCCGGTGATGCGCTTCAACGGTGCCACGGGCGAGATGATCGGCACGCAGGGCGACGAACTGTCGGGCGCGATGCAGACGCACGGGGTGCTCTACGGCCTGCACGTGGCCCACTTCGCCACGCCGCTGATCCGCCCGCTGTTCTTCCTGTGCGGCCTGGCCGGCTGCGCGATGGTGGGCACCGGCCTGCTGCTGTGGGCCGTGAAGGAGCGCCAGAAATACGCCAAGGTCCTGGCCAAGGGCGGCCGCGTGAGCTTCGGCCTGCGCCTGGTCGACGGGCTGAACATCGGCGCGGTGGCCGGCGTGCCGCTGGCCATCGCCGCCTACTTCTGGGCCAACCGCCTGCTGGCCGTCGACCTGCCCGAGCGCACCGCCGCCGAGATCGCCTGGTTCTTCAAGGCCTGGGGCTTCGTGGCCGTGCTGGGCCTGCTGCGCCCCACGCGGGGCATGTGGCTGGGCTTGCTGGTGCTCGACGGCCTGGCCTTCGCGCTGATCCCGGTGCTCAATGCCTTCACCACCGACACCCACCTGGGCGTGACGCTGCTCAACGGCCCGTGGCCCGTGGCCGCGTTCGACCTGACGGTGCTGGGCCTGGGCCTGCTGTTCCTGTTCTCGGCGTGGATGCTGCACAAGCACAAGCCCAAAGCCAAGACCGCGAAGGTGGCGAAGGCGGTCAAGCCCGCAGCACCGAAGGTGGACAAGGCCACCGTGGCCCCTCAGCCCGCAGCGGCCACGGCAACCCTCGCCGACAAGCCCGCCCCCTCGCGCGGCCAGCCCTTCCTGGACGGCGACGGCCTGCCCGAGGTGCAAGGATCATGATGACCACACCCGCCTGGCTGGCCGTGGCCGCCATCGCGCTGGCCTACGCCGGCTTCACCGCCCTGAGCCTGGCCATGGACCGCCACCACGCCGATGTCTACGGGCGCGGCAAGGAGCCGTCGCCGCGCGCGCGGCAATGGCTGCGTGCAGGTGGCGCCGCAGGCCTGGCCCTCTCGCTGCTGGCCTGCGTGGAGCGCCAGGGCTGGAACATGGGCCCGATCCTGTGGTGCGGCGCGATGACGCTGGGCGCCCTGCTGCTGTCCGGCCTGTTGCTGCCTTACGCGCCGCGCTGGGCCGTGCGCCTGGCCATGGTCAGCGCGCCCATCGGGCTGATCAGCCTGGCGCTGGCGCGCTGAAGCGGCGCGGCCTCGCTCAAGCGCCCCTCAGACCCCGGACGCGTCGCGCCACGCCGAAGGGGTCACACCCGTCCAGCGCCGGAACGCCCTTGTGAAGGCGCTCAGTTCGGCAAAGCCCAGCAAATAAGCGATCTCGCTGACGGAATACACGCCCGCCCGCAGGTGCTCCAGCGCCATCGCTTGCCTGGCCTCCTGCAGCACGTCGCGGTAGGTGGTGCCGTGGTCCGCCAGCCGGCGCTGCAGGCTACGGGTGGTCAGGCCCAGGTGCGCGGCCGCATCTTCCTGGCGTGGCTCGCCCTGCGGCAGGCGCGCGCGCAGCCATTCGCGCATGCGCGCAGGCAAGTCATCGGCCTGGTCCTGCTGCCATTGCGACAGATAACGCCCCGCGGCCTCTTCGTTGATGCGCGCCAGCTCCGCATTGGCATAGGTCAGCGGGTGCGCCAGCACGGCCTCGTCCAGCCACAGGGCGTTGTCCTCACTGCCGTAGATGGGCACCACGCGCATGGCACGCTCGTAGCGCACATGGTCATCCGGCCGAGGCCGCTGCAGGCGCAACTCCAGCGCGCGAAAGCCAGGGCCGTACAGGGTGCCGCAGGCCCGCAGGATCACCAGCATGAAGGCATCGACCGCGTTCCAGGCGGCCTGGGCATCGGCCTGGCCCACCAGGCGCGCATCGCCGCTCATGCGCAGGCGGCCAGCGCGGCCCACGCGTTCGAAGCGCAACTCGCCCGCGTCCGACACCACACGGAAGTAGCGCGACAGCCGCGTGAACAACTCCGCCAGGTTCTGCGAGGCCAGCCCGGCATAGCCCAGCGCGTGAAACGTCATGGGCGTGATCTGGCGCGCCACGTCCAGGCCCAGCAGCGGCTCGCCCGTGGCCTCGATGGCGCGCTGCCAGAACACCATGGTCTGGCGCACCGGGTAGCGGGCCAGCGGATCCTGCAGCAGCGCCGGGTCCATGCCCACCTCGCGCATCAGGGCCTGCGCGTCCACGCCCTTGGCTTCCACGGCGCGCTTGACGGCCAGCACCCAGGTGGACAGGGAGGTGGCGCGGTGGGCGGGAAACGATGAGGAGGGGGACGGCTCGGCGGCGTGCATCGCGCCCGATTGTCCCCGCTCATGGCGCCGATGGCCCGGCCCGCCCCGGCGCATTGGGGCAAACCACTGTCGCATTGGGGCAAGACCGGCCAGGGGCCGTGCCGACATGATGCCGGCACGCTTCCACGTTCACCCTGCTCCGCCATGCCCCGTTCTGCTTCATCCGATCACGCCAGCCCGGCCCCCGCCACCCCGGGCGCCCAGCCCCTGAGCGATGCCCAGAAGGCGCTGCGCATCCGCGCCGAGATCGCCGCCGCCGGTGAACGCAAGCGCGCACGCCACCCCTGGCTGCGCCACCAGGACACCATCGGCCTGGCCTTCCAGTTGGGCGGCATCGCCGGCATGGCCCTGTGCGCCTGGGCCTACCTGGCCGGCTGGGCGCCGTGGTGGGCCGTGGTGCTGCCCATCGCCATCTTCGCCTCGCTCACGCACGAGATCGAGCACGACCTGATCCACCAGCTCTATTTCAAGAGCCGGCCCTGGGTGCAGGATGTGCTGCTGTTCCTGGGCTGGTGCGCGCGCCCGTCCACGGTCAATCCGTGGATCCGCCGCCAGATGCACTTCCACCACCACAAGCATTCCGGCCAGGCCACTGATTACGAAGAGCGCGCCATCACCAATGGCCAGCCCTGGGGCCTCAAGCGCTTGCTGATGACCAGCGACACCATCCTGTCGTACGCGCTGCGCCGCCGCGAGATGCGCGCCATCATGAAGGCCTACGTGAAGGAGGTCGAGAAGCCCGCCACGCGCGGCGCCTACCGCCGCGCCATGACCGCCAAGCTGCTGAGCCTGGCCCCGCTGGGCATGATGTTCTGGACCGCCTGGCACCTGTTCCTGGGCTTTCACGCCATCGACATCGGCGCGCGCCTGCTGGGCTCGCCCGTGGCCTGGAGCGCCGGCACGCTGTCCTTCATGCACGGGCTTGAGGCCTGGGTGGTGTGCCTGATCCTGCCCAATGTGCTGCGCAACTTCGCGCTGCACTTCATCAGCTCGAACATGCACTATTACGGCGACGTGGAGCGCGGCAACCTGCTGCAGCAGTGCCAGGTGCTGAACCACCCCGTGTTCTGGCCCTTCCAGCTGCTGTGCTTCAACTTCGGATCGACGCACGCGATCCACCATTTCGTGGTCGGCCAGCCCTTCTACCTGCGCCAGATGATCGCGGGCGAAGCCCACCAGACCATGCGCCGCCTGGGCGTGCCCTTCAACGACCTGGGCACCTTCAAGCGCGCCAACCGCCGCCAGCCGGCCGACATGGCCGCGGCCTGATCCAGTCTCTTCACTGTCCGTTCACTGCTCTTGGGGCCGCTTCTGCGGCCCCTTTTTTATGCGCGCCACGATGCGGAAACAAGCCGTGAAGACCCAGCACGCCCTCCGCTTTGCGGAAATTCCAGTCCGCCAGGCCTTGCCACACCGCAAGTGGACGGAACCTTTTCGCTAAGAACAATTCGCATTTAGAGTAAGCTTCTCATCATGAAAATGCCGCCCAAGCCGCACGTCGCCATCACCCTCGACCTTCTGCCTGAACACACGCAGGCGGTGATCCAGCGCGTGCGCCCGGCCGATGCCGACCAGGCCGGCCTGCAACGCCGCCTGCTCGAACTGGGCTTCGTGCCCGGCGAGCGCGTGCAGGTGCTGCGCCGTCCGCTGGCCGGCCGTGGCCCGCTCGCCGTGCGCGTCGGTGGCAGCACGTTCGCGATGCGTCCGCTCGAATCCTCCCTGATCGAAGTTCTCCCCGGCTGATCGGCCGCTGCCCGCATGTCCACGCTGACCCAGGCCCCCGTGGCCGTGAAGTTCCCCACCCTGATCGCCCTGGTGGGCAATCCCAACTGCGGCAAGACCGCGCTGTTCAACCGCCTCACGGGCGCCCGCCAGAAGGTGGGCAACTACGCCGGCGTCACCGTCGAGCGCAAGGAAGGCTCGTTCATCAGCCCGGGCGGCCAGCCGTGGCGCGTGCTCGATTTGCCCGGCGCCTACAGCCTGCTGGCCGTCACCCCTGATGAAGCCGTCACGCGTGACGTGATCCTGGGCACGCAGGATGAAGAGAAGGCGCCGCGCGCGCTGGTCTGCGTGGCCGATGCCTCCAACCTGCGCCTGCACCTGCGCATGGTGCTCGAGCTCAAGACGCTGGGCGTGCCCATGCTGCTGGTGCTCAACATGATCGACCAGGCCGAAGAGCGCGGCCTGCGCATCGACGTGGACCGCTTGTCGAAAGAGCTGCAGATCCCCGTGGTCACCTCCGTGGCCGTGCGCAGCGGCGGCACCGATGCCCTGCTCAAGGCGCTGGACGACTCCGGCTGGCCGCAATTGCCGCGCGACACGGCTGGCGCACCCGCGCACTCCGTGGCCTCCATCGAATCGCTGTCGGTGGAAGACACCCATCAGCGCGTGCTGGCGCTGCTGCGCACCTGCGTGGCCTACCCCGCCGGCAGCGACGACGCGCCCGTGCACCCGCTCACCCAGCGCCTGGACCGCTATGCCCTGCACCCCGTGTTCGGCCCGATGATCCTGGCCGTGCTGATGTTCCTGGTCTTCCAGGCCGTGTTCAGCTGGGCCAGCGTGCCCATGGACATGATCGACGGCGGCATGGGAGCCCTCGGCGAGTTCCTCAAGGAACACATGGCAGACGGCATGCTGCGCAGCCTGCTGGTCGACGGCGTGATCGCCG
Organism: Candidatus Aquabacterium excrementipullorum; assembly: GCA_019112875.1. Lineage (GTDB taxonomy): Bacteria > Pseudomonadota > Gammaproteobacteria > Burkholderiales > Burkholderiaceae_C > Aquabacterium > Aquabacterium excrementipullorum. The sequence continues at coordinate 55,242 of DXIO01000014.1, read as the reverse complement.
GGGCCGGCAGCGCGCTGGTCTTCCTGCCGCAGATCATCATCCTCTTCGCCTTCATCCTGGCGCTGGAGGATTCGGGCTACCTGCCGCGCGCGGCCTTCCTGCTGGACCGCGTGATGGGCGGCGTCGGCCTGTCGGGCCGCGCCTTCATCCCGCTGCTGTCCAGCTTCGCCTGCGCCATCCCCGGCATCATGGCCACGCGCACCATGGGCCAGCCGCGCGACCGCCTGGTCACCATCCTGATCGCGCCCTTGATGACCTGCTCGGCACGCCTGCCGGTGTACGCGCTGCTGATCGCGGCCTTCATCCCCGAGCAGACGGTGTGGGGTTTGTTCAACCTGCAGGGCATCGTGCTGTTCACGCTGTACATGGCCGGCATCGTGGCCGGCCTGGTGGTGGCCTTCGTGCTCAAGCGCGTGATGGGCAAGCAGGGCCCGCAGCCCTTGTTGATGGCCTTGCCCGATTACCACTGGCCGCACCTGCGCAACCTGGCACTGGGCCTGTGGGAACGCGCCAGCATCTTCGTCACGCGCGTGGGCACGATCATCCTGGCGCTGATGGTGGTGCTGTGGTTCCTGTCCACCTTCCCGGCCCCGCCCGCCGGCGCCACGCAGCCCGCCATCGACTACAGCTACGCGGGTCAGCTCGGCAAGGCGCTGGAGGTGGTGCTTTCGCCCATCGGCTTCAACTGGCAGATCTGCATCGCGCTGGTGCCGGGCCTGGCCGCGCGCGAAGTGGCCGTGAGCGCCCTGGGCACGGTGTACGCGCTGTCGCAGACGGGCGACGCGCTCGAAGGCGCGCTCACCACCGTGATCCAGCATTCGTGGTCGCTGGCCACGGCGCTGTCGCTGCTGACCTGGTACGTGTTCGCGCCGCAGTGCCTGTCCACGCTGATCGTGGTCAAGCGCGAGACCAACGGCTGGAAGATCCCGCTCGTGATGGCCGCCTACCTGTTCGCGCTGGCCTACGGCGCCTCGTGGGTGGTCTACCGCGTGGCGCTTCATTTCACGGGTTGACCCCGTCGTTCGGAGCTTGTCATGAACCTGTCGCAACTGCCCTGGCAAGACATCGTCACTTGGCTGATCGGTCTGGGAGCCGTGGCCTACCTCACGCGCCGCTGGTGGCCTGGCAGCCGCAGCAAGGCCGCCTGCCATGACACGGGTGGGCCCACGCCCTCGGTGGGCAAGACCACCGGCTGTGCCGGGTCTTGCTCGGGCTGCGGCGCTGCCAGCACCCACGCGGCCACACCCCAAACCCCACGCGCGTAGGGGGTTCCATCCCCCTTCTTTTGGGGATACGCAAGCGGGTTACCCCTGCCTACACTGGCTTTCGCTGTCATCAGCAACGTCAAGAAATCAGGCTCCGTCATGCGCCCCCTGTTCGCCATCGCACCGCTCGCCGTTGTTCTGGCCTTGCTAGGCCCGACATCACAAGCATCCCAGACCGACCGGTCCTGGACTCAGACCCTGTTGTCCTGGGCGTTTGAACAGGACGAGGCCGACCGCGCCCCTGCCAAGCAGCACAGTGATGCCACTGCGTCATTTCGCTCGCTGATCGACCGCGTCACCCACTGAGCGCCCGCCCTTCCCATCCACCCCGGCTTGCGCATACACTGTGCGCTGCTCCGGGGTGTGCCTCACGACAGTGACGGCGCTGAGATGGATGAAATCCGAACCCGCTGAACTTGATCCGGTTCATACCGGCGAAAGAAGAGCCGTCCTGTTGAGGCCCATGTCGTGGCCGCTGGCAGTGCAGCCCTTCATGCGTGCTGTGCTGTCCATGCCAGACGCCTGAAGGACACCCGCACCCCGCTTGCCAGCGTCTCTCGCCCAAGGTCTCTTTCATGGGCCACTCCTGGAGCACGTGTCATCACACCTGCCTGGAGAGTGCCCCATGAACGCCCCCGATCCCGCCGTCGCCCTCAACACGCTCAGCGAACTCGCGCGCCTGACGCGCGAACCCCTGCCCGCCTCGCGCAAGGTCTACGTGCCGGGCAGCCACGAGGGCGTGCGCGTGCCCATGCGCGAGGTGTCGCTCACCAATGGCGAGACGGTCACGCTGTACGACTGCTCCGGCCCCTACACCGACCCGAGCGTGCACATCGACGTGACGCGCGGCCTGCCCGCCGTGCGCAAGGCCGCCGTGCTGGCCCGGGGCGACACCGAAGCCTATGACGGCCGCGCCGTGCAGGCCGTGGACGATGGCCTCAAGCCCGACGAGCGCCACGACGAACGCATGGCCGCGCTGCGCCAGGCGGCCTCGGCCCTGCAACGCCCGCCGCGCCGCGCGCTGCCTGGCCGCAATGTCACGCAGATGCACTACGCGCGTCAGGGCATCATCACGCCCGAGATGGAGTTCATCGCCCTGCGCGAGAACCAGCGCCGCCTTGATCTGGCCGAGGACTGGCGTGCGCGCTACGGCATGGACGCCGAGCGCGAGGCGCGCCTGCGCGGCAACAGCATGGGCGCCGCCATCCCGCGCGAGATCACGCCGGAGTTCGTGCGCGACGAAGTGGCCCGTGGCCGCGCCGTCATCCCCGCCAACATCAACCACACCGAGCTGGAGCCGATGATCATCGGCCGCAACTTCCTGGTGAAGGTCAACGCCAACATCGGCAACTCGGCCGTGACCTCCAGCATCGAGGAAGAGGTCGAGAAGATGGTGTGGTCCATCCGCTGGGGCGCCGATACGGTGATGGACCTGTCCACCGGCAAGCACATCCACACCACGCGCGACTGGATCGTGCGCAACAGCCCCGTGCCCATCGGCACCGTGCCCATCTACCAGGCGCTCGAGAAGGTGGGCGGCGTCGCCGAAGACCTCACCTGGGCCATCTTCCGCGACACGCTGATCGAGCAGGCCGAACAAGGGGTGGACTACTTCACCATCCACGCCGGCCTGCGGCTGCCCTTCATCCACCTGACGGCCAACCGGCGCACGGGCATCGTCTCGCGGGGCGGCTCGATCCTGGCCAAGTGGTGCATCTCGCACCACAAGGAGAACTTCCTGTACACGCACTTCGAAGAGATCTGCGAGATCATGAAGGCCTACGACGTGACCTTCTCGCTGGGCGATGGCCTGCGCCCCGGCTGCTTGAGCGACGCCAACGACGAGGCGCAGTTCGCCGAGCTGCGCACGCTGGGCGAGCTCACGCAGATCGCATGGAAGCACGATGTGCAAACCATCATCGAAGGCCCCGGCCACGTGCCCATGCACCTGATCCAGGCCAACATGGACGAGCAACTCAAGCACTGCCACGAGGCGCCCTTCTACACGCTGGGCCCGCTGACCATCGACATCGCGCCGGGCTACGACCACATCGCCTCGGCCATCGGCGCCGCGATGATCGGCTGGATGGGCACGGCCATGCTCTGCTACGTGACGCCCAAGGAGCACCTGGGCCTGCCCAACCGCGACGACGTGAAGCAGGGCCTCATCGCCTACAAGATCGCGGCGCACGCGGCCGACGTGGCCAAGGGGCACCCGGGTGCGCGAGCGCGTGATGACGCGCTGTCGCAGGCGCGTTTCGATTTCCGCTGGCAGGACCAGTTCAACCTGGGCCTGGATCCGGAGACGGCGCGCGACTTCCACGACGAGACGCTGCCCAAGGACGCGGCCAAGGTGGCGCACTTCTGCTCGATGTGCGGGCCCAAGTTCTGCTCTATGAAGATCACGCAGGAGGTGCGTGAGTTCGCGGCAGCGCAGGAAGGCGCGGACGATGGCGACGTGATCGCCCAGGGCATGGCGCAGAAGTCCGCCGAGTTCAGGCAGGTGGGCGGCGAGCTCTACATCCCCATCAAGGCGCAAGGCTGAGCGGGGTCGCCATGAGTGGCTTGCACATCGGCATCGCGGGCGCCGGCCTGCTGGGCCGGCTGCTGGCGTGGACGCTGGCGCATCAAGGGCACCGCGTCAGCGTGTTCGATCCGGCCGCGGAGCCGCAGCCCGCGTTCGACGGGCAGGGCGCGGCCGGCTTCACGGCGGCGGGCATGCTGAGCCCGCTGGCCGAGCTGGAGACGGCCGAGCCTGACGTGGCGGCCCGGGGATGGGTGTCCATCGAGCGCTGGGCCGGCATCACGGCGGCATTGGCGCGGCATGGGCATGAGGCGCCGTTCGCGCGGCGCGGCAGCCTGATGGTGGCGCATGGCGCGGACCTGGGCGCGGCGCGGCGTGTGTTGGCGCGGCTGGACGGGGCAGGCGTTCTTGCGCCCACACCGCAAACCCTCGGCGCCGATCAGCTCCGCCAACTGGAGCCCTGCCTGCACGGCAGCGCCGGCCCATTGCATGCGTGGCTGCTGCCCGGCGAAGCCCACATCGACACGGTGCGCACGCTGCAAGCCCTGCATGACGATGCGCCTGGTGTGTTCTGGCATTGGTCCAGCCGCTTGACCCGCGTGTCAAACCACACCCTTGTCACCGCCGATGGTGCAACACACCCCTTCGACCTCGTTTTCGATGTGCGCGGCACCGGCGCCCGCCCCGACCAGCCCGTGCGCGGCGTGCGTGGCGAAACCCTGTGGCTGCACGCCCCCGGGCTGAACCTGCAACGCCCCGTGCGCCTGCTGCACCCGCGCCACCGCGTCTACATCGTGCCACGCGCCGACGACACCGTGCTGGTGGGCGCCAGCGAGATCGAGAGCGAGGACCGGTCGCCCGTGTCGCTGCGCAGCGCCGTCGAGCTGATGGCCGCCGCGCACAGCGTGATGCCCGCATTGGCCGAGGCCCGCATCCTGCGCATGGACCGCAACCTGCGCCCCGCCCTGCCCGACCACCGCCCCGTCATCCACGTCGATGACGGCCTGGTGCGCATCAACGGCCTGTACCGCCATGGCTGGCTGCTGGCGCCCTCGCTGGTCGATGAAGCACTGACACGGGCTGGCCTGAGCGGCGCGCCTCACGCCGACACCGCCCAGGCCCTGTCCGACCTCGCCACCCCCCCGTGACCCCGACGTGATGGACCCGAACATGCAAGACACCCCCACCCTGCCCACGCCACAGCCCGGCGCCATCACCATCCGCACCGACGAAGGCCCGCTGAGCCTGGTGCAAGGCAGCACGCTGGCCGAGGCGCTGGACATCCTGCTGGCGGCCCGAGGCAAGGCCCCCGACAGCGTGGCCACCGCCGTCAACGGCCAGTTCGTGGCCCGTGGCCTTCGCGCCGGACACGAGCTGCGCGACGGCTACACCGTGTTGTGCTTCTCTCCCATCACCGGAGGTTGAGGACATGACCCCATCCGTCCCATCACACGCCAGCACCTGGCGCATCGGCGACACCGAACTGCACAGCCGCTTCCTGCTCGGCACCGCCGGCTATCCCTCGCCCGAGGTGCTGCGCCAGGCCATCGAAGCCTCGGGCGCGCAGGTGCTGACGCTGGGCCTCAAGCGCACGCTGGCCGTGCCCCGTGCCGGCGGCGACAACGGCTTCGTGCAGATCATCCGTGACACGGCCCGCGCGCAAGGCGCCCACCTGCTGCCCAACACCGCCGGCTGCCGCAGCGCGCACGAAGCGATCACCCTGGCCCACATGGCGCGCGAGCTGCTCGGCACGCACTGGCTCAAGCTGGAGGTCGTCGGTGATGAGCAGACGTTGCAGCCCGATCTCTTCGAACTGGTCGAGGCCGCGCGCCAGCTGGTGCGCGATGGCTTCGAGGTGCTGCCCTATTGCACGGACGATCTGGTCAGCGCGCAGCGCCTGGTCGATGCCGGCTGCCGCATCCTGATGCCCTGGGCCGCGCCCATCGGCTCGGGCCTGGGCCTGCTCAACCCCTGGGCCCTGCGCACCCTGCGCGCGCGCCTGCCCGGCATCACCCTGATCGTCGATGCCGGCCTGGGTGCGCCTTCGCACGCCACCGCCGCGATGGAGCTGGGCCTGGACGCCGTGCTGCTGAACTCCGCCGTGTCGCAATCGCGTGATCCGGTCGGCATGGCCCGCGCCTTCCGCCACGCCGTGGAGGCCGGCCGAGCGGGCTTCGAAGCCGGCCTGATGCCCACCAGCGACGTGGCCGTGGCCACCACGCCCGTGGGCGGCCAGCCCTTCGTGCTGCTGTGACGCGCCGCCCGCCCATCGTCTGGAGCATCGCCGGGCTGGACACCGCAGGCGGCGCCGGCCTGAGCGCCGACCAGCGCGCCGCCGATGCCCTGGGCGTGCACCTGTGCCCCGTCGTGGCCGCGATGACGGCTCAGCACTCCAAGGGCGTGCAGGCGGTGCAGCCCGTCGCCGCCGCGTGGCTGGAGGCCCAGCTGCGTGCGTTGATGCAGGACCTTGCGCCCGCCGTGATCAAGACCGGCCTGCTGGGCAGCGCCGAGCTGGTCCACACCGTGGCACGCTGGGTGGACCGTCTGCGCACCGAACACCCCGACCATCCGGTCGCGCTGGTGGTGGACCCGGTGCTGGGCGCCTCGGCCGGCGGCTCCGCCTTCGCCAACGAGGCCGTGCTCGATGCCTACCAGCGCCACCTGCTGCCGCGCGCCACGCTGATCACACCCAACCGCGCCGAGGCCAGGCGCCTGCTGGGCATCCCGCCCAGCCATGAAGGCCCGCGCGACGAGGTGCCCGACCTGGCCGCCGCCCTGCGCCTGCTCGGCCCGGACAACGTGGCCATCACCGGCGGCGATGCAGCCGGTGGCGACACCCTGCACTGCCTGGACTGGATCGACACCGAGCAGGCCCAGGGCTGGCTGAGCGCGCCCCGCGTGGACACGCTTCACAATCATGGCACCGGCTGCACCTTCGCCACCGGCGCGGCTGCCGCGCTGGCCCTGGGCCATACGCCGGCCGACGCCATGGTGCTGGCCAAGATGCTGACGCACCACGCGCTGACGAACAGCCATGCCGCCGGTCAGGGTCCCGGCCCCGTCATCGCCGTCGCCGGGTTCGCCCGAGGCCCCGCGGCAGGCGGGGCCCCGTTGCCCTGGCTGGGCCTGGGGCGCGAGCTGCCCTGGCGCCTGCTGCATGGCGCAGCAGCGGACCAGGCCCCACTCTTCCAGCCCTTTGCGCCACCGCCAGATGGCCTGTACGGCATCGTCGACACCGGCGAGCGCATCGCCCAGGCGCTGGACGCCGGCCTGCATTGCCTGCAGCTACGCCACAAGCCGCGAGAAGGCTTGACCCATCACCTCGCGACCGCGCTGCAGGCCCATGCGCGGGCTGGCGGCGCGCTGTTCGTCAACGACCACTGGCGCGAGTTGCTGGCGGCGTTGTCCACAACCCATGACAAGGCTCAGGCCCCATCAACCCAGCCCACCGGCGTCCTCGGCGTGCACCTGGGCCAGGAAGACCTGCTGGCCCTGAGCACCACCGACCGCCGAGCCCTGCTCGAAGCCCGCCACCAGCTCATGCTCGGCCTGAGCTCGCACAGCCTGTGGGAGCTGGCCCGCGCGGCCGGCTGCGGCGCCAGCCTGATCGCCTGCGGCCCCGTGCTGCCCACCACCACCAAGGACATGCCCTGGCGCCCGCAGGGCGAAGACAACCTGCGCTGGTGGGTGGCCCACAGCCCCGTGCCCGTCGTGGCCATCGGTGGCCTGCTCACCCCCGACGAGCTGCAGCGCTTCGCCGCCTGCGGTCCGACGGCGCTGTGCGTGGTGCGGGCCCTGAACGGCGATGCCCACGCGATGCGCTCCACCGTGCCCGTGCTGCGCTGGGCGGTGCAGGCCGGCCGTGCAAGGGCCTTGGCGGCGTCGGCAGAGTTGGGCAATCCGGCCAATGTGACACCGCCTCACCCTGTTCTCTGAACGACCGCGACAAAGCCGGCTTCTCAAGCCCGGGCCTTTCTGCTAGCTTGTCCGGGTCGGGCGTCACCGCCCCTTCACAGGGACCACAACAACATGCAAGGCCTTCGTGACGCGCAGGCGCCATCGTCTCCTGCGCTGCGTCCGTGGCGCCTGTACCTGGGCTTGCTGGCACCCTCCCTGGCGGTGGTGTGCCTGGTGGCCTTGCTGGCCGTCACCAGCGTGAAGGTGCTGGCCGCCGTGCGGGCCTACGTGGGCGGCGAAAGCCTGTGGTCCAAGGCCCGCCACGAGGCCGTGCAGAACCTGCTGGACTACGCCCAGACCCGCGATCCGGGCCATTACGCTCGTTATGAAGCAGCCCTCACCGTGCCGCTGGGCGACCGCCAGGCCCGCCACGAGATGGAGCGCCCAGACCCGGACATGGCCCGCATCCGTGCCGGCTTCATCCAGGGCGGCAACCACCCCGATGACATCGACGGCATGGTGGCCCTGTTCCGGCGCCTGGGCGACCAGCCCCTGTTCAGCGAGGCCCTGAGCGCCTGGGTCGAAGGCGATGCCCTCATCGACCGCCTGCGCGACACCGCCCGCATCCTGCGCCAGCAGGTGGAGCGCGGCGACGCCCCCGGCACCCTGGGCCCCACCCTGCGTCAGCTGCACCAGATCAACGACCAGCTCACCGGCACCGAAAAGCGCTTCAGCGCCAGCCTGGCCACGGCCTCGCGCCTGACGGAATCCCTGCTGGTCGGCGCGATCGTGCTCGCGGCGGGCCTGCTGTCGGTGCTCAGCGTGGCCATGATGCGCCGCTCGCTGGCCCGCCAGGCCGCGCACCGCCGGGCGCTGGAGGCGGCCAACGAACGCTGGCGCCTGGCCGCCGACGCGGCCGAGGTCGGCCTGTTCGAGATCGACCTCACCCACGACCTGATCCACATGGACGGCCGCGCCTCGGCCTTCTACGGCCTGGGCGACCAGGGTGCCTCCCTGCCCCGCCCGCAGGTGCGGCAGATGGTCGATCCGCAGGACCGCGACACCCTGCGCCAGGGCATGAGCAACTCGCTCAACCATGGCGTCGTGCTGCGGACGCGGCACCGCACGCATGGCGCCGATGGCGTCACGCGGCTGCTCGAAACCACCGGCCGGATGGACCACAGCGGCGCCCAGCCCGGCAGCCGCCTGGTGGGCGTGGTGCGCGACGTGACCACCGAGCAGGCCCAGGCCGACCTGGCCGCGCAGCGCGACGCCGCCGAGCAGGTGGCCGAGGCCCAGCGCGCCTTCCTCTCCCGCCTGAGCCACGAGCTGCGCACACCGCTCAACGCCATCCTGGGTTTTGCACAGTTGCTGCACCTGGACACCACCCGCACCCTGACAGACAGCCAGGCCCAGCAGGTGCAATGGATCCTCAGCGCGGGGCAGCAGTTGCTGGCCCTGGTGGAAGACGTGCTGGATCTCACCAAGGTCGAGGCCGGCGAGATCCGCATGAACCTGCAGCCCGTGGACGTGGGCCCCGCGCTCGCCGCCAGCCTGGCGATGCTCGACGGGGTCGCCACCAGGCACGAGGTCCGCTTCATCGACCGGCTGCCGGCCTCGCCCTTGCGCGTGCTGGCCGATCCACAGCGCCTGCAGCAGGTGCTGGTGAACCTGCTCTCCAACGGCTGCAAGTACAACCGGCCCGGTGGCCACGTGACGATCGACGCCCGGCAGGACGGCGACGATGTCGTCATCCAGATCACCGACAACGGCATCGGCATGGCCCCGGAGGATGCCGCCCAGTTGTTCCAGCCCTTCAAGCGCGTGGTCTCGTCGGCGCACTACATCGAAGGCACCGGGCTGGGGCTGTACATCGTCAAGCAACTGGTCGAGCGCATGCGCGGCGATGTCACGGTCGACACGCGCGAGGGCCTGGGCTCGTGCTTCACGCTGCGCCTGCCCGCCGTCGCCATCCCGCCGGGTTAGCCCTGATTGCCGGCCCAGGGTCAACCCTTAACAATGTGTAAATAGTTCACGAGGTGGTGGCCATGACCCCGCCCGGCAACTCCTCACCCCAGGAGACGTCCATGGTGACGAAACACCTGCCGTCCCACGCGCGGCGCGCCTTTCGCTGGCGCCTGCTGATGGCCGTGCTCGGCCTGATCGTGCTTGACCACTTCCTGGCACCAGCGCACGCCGCCCATCCCCGTCAGTCGGGGCTGGTGGCGTCCGCCAGCGTCACAGGCCTTCTTCGTTGAGCCACTGGCGCAAGGTCCGCACCATGTCGCGGTCGTTGTGCAGCCAGGCGTTGTGGCGGTACTCGGCGTAGTACTTCTCTTCCGCGCTGGGCTCGCCCACCGGTTCGTAGACGAAGCGCAGCACCATGCGGCCCGGCGTCGGCTCCTCGATGGAGATCGTCAGGCGCACCGGCGTGGTGTCGCCATGCGCCTCGGGCGTGAACTGGATGCGCTCCATCGGCGTCGCCTCCACCTCATCGTGCAAGGCGTGAGGCCCGAAATGCACCTCGCGCTTGTACACGCCCGGCTCCGTCTCGCGCCATTCGCAGCGCTCCGGCCCCATCGGAAAACGCTGCGGCGTCTGCACCCGCTGCATCAGCCCGTGCCACAACTGCTCGCGGGTGAAAGGGGGGACCACCGAGCCCACGCTCGTGGCCGGTGAATTGATCTCGATGAGGTGTTCAAAACGCATGCGCGCAGCTTAACGCCACCGCCCTGATGACACACGATCAGGGTCGCCGCGCCAAGGCCTTCCCGCAACGCCCGCCAAAACACCTCAAAAACGCATATCCAGACGCTTTCCGCCCTGCCGCAACCGCGTCAAGCCCCGCGCCCAGGTCGTTCCGCACGGCAGGCCGTGCCCGCGAATCGCTTGGCGCATCCCGCCGCCCTGCCCTACACTGCCCCTGTTTCCGATACCGAGTACCGGGCCCTCTGTCCCGGCAGCCCCGCCCATGTCCGTCAGTACCCTGCCCTCCGCCGCACCGACCTCCACGCTGCCCGCGACGCCGCAGCCCATGCAGTGGGTGCCCAAGTCCGTGCTCAACGCCCACGGTTGCGGCGGCGACTGCACCGACCCGAATTTCGACAACGGCCGCTGGCCCCGCGCCAAGGTGCTCGAGCTGTTCAACCTGCCTTTCAACGACCTGCTGTGGCAGGCCCAGCAGGTGCACCGCCAGCACTGGGATGCCAACGAGGTCGAGCACGCCACGCTGCTGTCCGTCAAGACCGGCGGCTGCCCCGAGGACTGCGGCTACTGCCCCCAATCGAGCAAGTACGACACGGGCGTCGAGGCCAACAAGCTGATGTCGCCCGACGAAGTGCGCGAGGCCGTGGTGGCCGCCCGCGACGCCGGCGCCAGCCGCTTCTGCATGGGCGCCGCCTGGCGCGCCCCCAAGGACCGCGACATCGAGAAGGTGGCCGAGCTGATCGGTGTCATCAAGGACGAAGGCCTGGAGGCCTGCTGCACCCTGGGCATGCTGACCGACACGCAGGCGCAATCGCTCAAGGACGCCGGCCTGGATTACTACAACCACAACCTCGACACGGCGCCCGAGCTCTACGGCGACATCATCACCACGCGTGACATGCAGGATCGGCTGGACACCCTGGCCCACGTGCGCAACGCCAGCATCAAGGTGTGCAGCGGCGGCATCGTCGGCATGGGCGAAACGCGTGAAGGCCGCGCTGGCCTGATCGCCCAGTTGGCCAACCTGCCCACCTACCCAGAATCGGTGCCCATCAACGACCTGGTGCGCGTGCCCGGCACGCCGCTGGCCGACACGCCACCGCTCGATCCGCTGGAGTTCGTGCGCACCATCGCCGTGGCCCGCATCACCATGCCCACCGCGCGCGTGCGCCTCTCGGCCGGCCGCCAGCAGATGCCCGAGGCCGTGCAGGCCCTGTGCTTCCTGGCCGGCGCCAACTCGATCTTCTACGGCGACAAGCTGCTGACCACCGGCAACCCCGAGGTCGAGCGTGACCGCCAGCTGATGGAGAAGCTCGGCCTGCGCAGCGGAAAGGCCGTAACGGCGCGCGTGCAGGCTGGCTGAGTTTTCAGCGCCTGATCAAGCGCAGCGCCTGGCTCACGCCGGGCGTTGTGCCTTTTGCCCGCGCCATCGTTCGCCCCCATCGTTCGCCCCCATGCGATCCTCCATCCACATCGTCGACGTCGACCGCACCGAGACCTGGACGCGTTACCGCCCCGGCCTGTGCGACCGCTGCATGGCCAACTGCTGCACCATGCCCGTCGAGGTGAAGCTGCCGACCTGGTGCGGCTGGAGATGGTCGATCCGTTCGAGGCCGAGCACGAGGAATCCCGGCACATCGCCAAGCGGCTCACCAAGGCCGGCCTGATCGAGCGCTACAACGCCAAGAACGACATCTACACCCTGCCGCGCCGGGCCGACGGCGACTGCCGCTTCCTGGACGCGCAGACGCGCCGCTGCACCGTGTACGAGAAGCGCCCCAACACCTGCCGCAAGCACCCTCAGGTCGGGCCTCGGCCCCACCACTGCCCCTTCGGCGCCAGAAGCTGAGGGTCGGCAAGCGGTCCGGCGGCGTGCGGCTGCCTCTAAGATGCCAGGCGTCATACACATGGAGGCAAGCCCTTTGGAATCGGCATCGCACACACACCGGGACGCGCCGTGGCTGCGCAACCCCTGGGTCGTCGGCCTGGCCGGGCTGATCCTGTCCGTGCTCTTCACGCAGCAGCACAACGCACGGTCGATGACGCTGTTCGACTGGCGCTTCTTCCTGGACTTCGTGGGCCAGCAACCGTTCCAGTCCCGCGTGCTGCCCTTCGCCCTGGCCAGCGGCATCTCCAGCGTGCACCGGCTCAACAGCACCGGCATCGACCGGCTGTTCCAGTTCACCGATGTGCTGTCCACGTTCACCGCCTTCTTCCTCGTGTGGAAGCTGGCCTGCCGGCTCTTCGACGACACGCGGGTCATCGCGCTGAGCATGGCCTTGTTCTGGTGGCAGATGTGGGTGACCTTCGTCTTCTCATGGGTCCACAACTACTACTACCCCTACGATCCGATCTCCATCGCCTTCATCGCCAGCGCGCTGTGGGGCATCGTGACGGGCTGGGCATTCAGATGGCTGCTCCTGCTGACGGTGCTGGCCATGTTCAACCGCGAGACCTCGGTCATCATCGCCTTCTTCTACGCGGCCTGGCACTGGCCAGCCTCGCGGCAGACCTGGCGCAACACGCTCGTGCTGATCGGGGCATGCATCGCCGTGAAGCTGACGATCTCGCAGGCCCTGGGCGCGTATGGCGAGATGGTGTCGCTCTACCACGTGCCCGGCTTCCTGCGCCTGTACTACAACTTCTCGTTCCTGAGCCTTCAGCCCAGGTTCCTGCACACGCTCAACGTGCTGTTCGTCTTCGGTGGCGCGTGGGCCCTGCTGCCCTGGCGCACCGCCGATGCCAGGCTCAAGCGCATGCTGTGGTGCCTGGCGCCCTATGCGCTGGGCATGAGCGTCGTGGGCAACCTGTCGGAGTTGCGCATCTTCGGGGAGTTCATCCCGCTGATGGCGCTGCTCGTCGCCAGCAAGTTCGTGGCGCCCGCCCGGCCTGCGCCGGGTGGACAGCCGGGCAGCCCGGCAACGGCCTGAACGGCCGCATGACAAAGGCCGCCCGAAGGCGGCCTGGCAGGGCCATGGCGCCGCGCGCGCCATGCCGTGGAGCGGGTGTCAGTAGCGGTAGCCCACGTACAGGCCCACGCTCACCGGATCGAGCTTGGTGTCGATGGTCTGGCCGGTGCTCAGCGTGCTGCGCACCTTCAGGAAGGTCTTGCCCACCCAGCCTTCCAGGTAGGTCTTGGGCGTGAGCGAGTAGGTCAGGCCGGCCTGCACGGTGGGGGCGAACTCGCTCTTGATGCTCAGCGTGGTCGAGCCACCGGGGTTGGTGATCGCCGTCAGCGTGCCGTTGCCGGTTTCGTCGTAGAAGCGGGCATAGGTCAGGCCGGCGCCCAGGTAGGGACGCCAGGTCGACTGCGCCTCCAAGAAGCGGTACTGCAGGAACAGCGTGGCCGGCACGACGCGGGTGGTGCCGATCTCGCCCGAGCCCGAGATGGCGCCGTCGCCCTTGATCTTGTGCTTGGGCGGTACGGCCAGGGGCAGGTCCAGCGACCAGTTGTCGGTCAGCATGTAGCTGACGCCACCGGCCAGCGTGGTGGCCGAATCGACGTCGATCTTCACACCGGGCACCGAGGGCGCCGACAGGTCGCCGCTGCTCACCTGGGGGATGATGGACATGGCGCCGACGCGGAACATCCACGTGCCGGCCTGCTGCGCCTGGGCCAGGCCTGAGAAACCCAGCGTGGCGGCCACGATGGCCGAGGAGATGAGGGTGGTCTTCATGATGTCGTATCGCTCCTGTCAGCTCACAGCCAGCCGGCTTCGGTCAGACGCTTGGCCACGAGCTGGGCCAGCAATTGGTGGCCGTAGGGCGTGGGGTGGAAGTTGTCGGCGTACAGGTAGGTCTGCCACCAGGTGCTGGCGCCCGTGGCACCGGCCGTGGGCGTGATGGCTGACGCCGCCGAGTCGGTACAGGCAGCCGCAACGACGGGGACGCCGCTGACAACCGTGGACAAGGACGTGCTGCCCGCTGTGGCCACGCTCGGCGTCACGCTGTTCGCCTGGGAGTAGACCTGGTCGCAGACCGTGGCGCTGACGTTCGTCAGGCCGTACTGCGCCGGATCGTTCATCTCGGCGTTGAAGTTGGTGTAGAAGTCCACCACCGCCACCTTGCCGCTGTAGGCCGCCAGGTTACTGGCCAGGCGACTGTTGTAGGCCTGTGTCCAGGCCGTCACCAGGGCGCGCAAGTCCGCCGCGGCCGAGGTGCTGAGCCCGGCCAGCACCGCCTGGAAGCGAGGCGTCTGCGTCACGTCCAGGGTGTTGAGCACGGCGACGCGGGTTGCGCCCTTGTCCAGCGCATTGGTCTTGATGGCGGTGGTCAGCTTGTCGGCCAGGGCCTGCATGTACAGCACGCCCAGCGTGGCGGGCGAGCTGGCGTTCGCGGCGATCACGGACGTGCTCAACAGCGAGCTCAGCATCGTGGTGAAGGCCGACGTGGAGGTCTGCGCGGCCGTCAGAAGCGCGGCCATGTCGTTCGCACTGGCCTCGCCCACGATGAGCAGATCGCCACTGCTGAAGCCGGCATTGCCGATGTCGGTGAGCTGTTTGATGGCGGACACGGGCACGGTGTCGACCGAGGTCGCGCCAGAGGTGTAGTTGACCCTTGCCCCCGCCACCGCGTAGTTGGTGCACGACGAGTGGGTGACCCACGTGCTGCCGCCATCGGGCGAGGTGTAGGCCGAGCACAGCGCAGACAGTCCATAGGTCGCGGCAATGCGCTCGGGGTAGACCTTGTAGGCCGTGCCGCTGGTCGATTGCACGGTGAACTTGTAGCCGAAGGTCCCGGAGTCCGCCAGGCTCGCACCCACCACCTTCACAGACGTGATGCTGGCCTTGGTTTCACCGTTGTTGCCGCCGCCGCCACAAGCGGTCAGCAAGGCCGCCGAAGCAACGGCAGCCATCAGAAATTTTTTCATGTTGTGATCTCCTGGAGTGGAAGGGCCCGGCGAGGGCGGCCTTGATGCCCCAGGGATTGCAGCACAGCACATGCATTAATCAGCCCCCGACTCCGGATAACCCCAATCTGAAATACGTGAAAAAGTCGCAAATCGTCAGGGGTCGGCGGGCTGATTCATGACAGATTCAGCGCCGCACCTTGGGCACCCAGGCCCACACCATCTCGCACTGGATGGGCTCGCCGCCGCTGTCGTCGGTGATGCTGACGGGCACGGTCACCTCGCCCTTGTCCTGCGTGGTGATCTGCTGGATCTGGTCCGGGCGCAACTGCGCCACGGCCGTCATGTCGCCCTGCGAGCGCTTGAGGTAATCCACCTTGAGGGACTTGATCAGGGGCAGCTTGTCGTCCGGCAGGTTCACGCCCACGCAGAAACCGGTGGCCGTTTCGGCCAGCAGGGCCATGGCCGCGGCATGCACGCCCTTGATGTGGTTCTGCACCTTACGCCGGTTGCGGATGCGCACCACCACGCGCTGGCTGCTGATCTCGTCGAAGCGCAGGCTGGCCGTGCCGACGAAGGGCACGATGTTGCCCAGCAGAAAGCTCATCAGCGCCGGGCGCAGGCCGGCAGGCAGCCCCTGGAACTTGGACAGCGTGCGGCTGAGCTGGTTGGGGCGGGCGGGGGCGGTGGACATGGCGGCTCCTGAGGTCACAGGGTCCGCATGGTAACGGCCCGGCGCCCGCTCAGGACAGCAGGCCGCTCAACACACCGGCATCGAAGGCCTGGTGGCGCGGCGCCACCAGCGCCAGGTCGGCGGTGGGCACGCCCATCCAGCGGGCCAGCGAGGCGGCCAGCTGGTCCACCGACAAGGTGGGCAGCAGCCGGCCCTGCCCCACATGGGGCGCGGCCA
Organism: Candidatus Aquabacterium excrementipullorum; assembly: GCA_019112875.1. GTDB lineage: Bacteria > Pseudomonadota > Gammaproteobacteria > Burkholderiales > Burkholderiaceae_C > Aquabacterium > Aquabacterium excrementipullorum. The sequence continues at coordinate 39,091 of DXIO01000014.1, read as the reverse complement.
GACCGGCGGCCGGCAAGGTGCCGTACACGCGCCGCCCCGCCACGGCCCCGCCCATCACGAGCTGATGGCCGCCCCAGCCGTGGTCGGAGCCATCGCCATTGCTGGTGAGCGTGCGGCCGAAGTCGCTCGCGGTGAAGGTGGTGACCTGCTCGCGCAGGCCCAGCTGGCCCAGGGCCGCATCGAAGGACACCAGCGCCTCGGCCACCTGCGTGAGCAGGGCCGGATGATCGATGGCCATGCGGTCGTGCAGGTCGAAGCCGCCCAGCGAGACGAAGAAGACCTGGCGCTTGAGCCCGAGCGACTGGCGCGCGGCGATGCAGCGGGCCACGGTGAGCAGTTGCTGCGCCAGGCGGCGTGGCACGCCATTGACGGCCGTGGTGAAGTGGGCCGACAGCGAGCTGGGCGCGGTGGCCAGCGCCGCCTCCAGATCCTGCTGGGCGGCGATGGCGCGCACCATGGCATTGGCATGCGTGCGCGCCATGGGCACGGGGTGGTCCTGCCGGGTGACCAGCGCGCGGAACACCTCGGAGGCCTTGCTCGACCCGAACAGGGTGCCGCTCGCCGCCAGCAGGGGCTCGGGACCACCGGGCGCCACCGTGCACGGGATGACCGACTGCCCGGCCAGGTAGACGGCATTGCCCGCCACGTTGATGCAGGTGAAGGAGGCCTTGGTGCCGTTGGACGACAGCAGCAGATCGCCCACGCGGCCGCCCCAGCCCACCGTGCCGCCTTCCGGGTGGTAGGACTGCCAGACGGCCTGCTGGTCGTTGTGGGAGAACAGGCGCGGCGGCAGATCGGCATTGCGCTGGTAATCGGCCAGCGTGGTGGGCCGCAGCAAGGGGCCGATGTTGGACAGCACCGCCAGCCGGCCGGCACCGAACAGCGTCTTCAACGGCGCCCACTGCGGCGGGAAGGCCACGTGGCGGCCAGAGGGCACGCCGCTCAGCGGGTCCAGCACCGTGCCGGCGAGGCTGCTGCGCGGCAGGGCGAGCGTGCTGCGCGCCTGCGCATAGGCGGTGTACTCCGTGTCGGCCTCGGGGGCGACGCCTGGATCGCAGGGGATCAGCAAGTTGCCATGGTCGTTGCCACCGGCCAGGAAGACGCAGACCAGGGCCTTGTAGTCGTTGCCCGTGGTGGCGGCGCCGGCGGCCTCGGCCAGGGTGGACAGCGTGGCGGCCCAGGGTGCGGCCGCGCCCATGAAGCCCAGGGCGCCGGTGCGGCGCAGGAAAGCGCGGCGGGTGGAGTCGTGGAATGAAGGCATGGCGCGCTCAGCGTTGGACCAGGAAATCGGGACTGCACACGATCAGGAAGACGGCCGTCACCACCCGCGCCAGCCGCCCGCTGGACCAGCGCGGCCCCAGCGGCGTGTCGATCGGGTAGGCATTGACGTCCAGCTGGTCGATGGGCGTGATGGCCTCGATGATCTGGGCCACGGTTTCGGGCAGCAGGTTGCCGCCGGCCAGGCCCACGTTGAGCCAGGCCACGAGGTCGTCCGGATCGGCGGCGCGGGCCAGCCAGCCGTCGGTGGCGTAATCGGGCTCGACATTGCGGTCGCCGAAACCGATCACGCGCTGCATGAAGTTGGCATAGCCGATCACGCTGGTGTCGTCGGTGATCTGGAACTCGGGCGCCACCAGCCCGGCCTGCGCCAGCTCGGTGTTGGGCGGCACGTACCCGGGCCTGAAGAAGTTGAACACCGAGGGCGCGCGCAAGGGACTCTGCGCCAGCGCGGTGGCGGGGGCCAGGTTCTGCACCTGCCACCGGCCGTCGGTGGCGTTGACGCGGAACAGGCGCGCCCAGTGCACGAGCCGCAGCACGGGCTCGCGCAGCTTGCCGTGCGTGAGGGCGAGCGTGCCGGTCAGCGTGGGCCGCGCCTCGGCGTCCAGCACGATGGCGCGCACCACCGCCTTGAGGTCGCCCCGCACGCCCGACCCGTTGTCGGCGAAGGCCTGTGCCACCCGCGCGACATAGGCCGCGCTGGGGTTGCTGGTGGTCAGCTGCTGGATCAGGCGGCGGGCGATGTACGGCGCCACGTTGGGGTGGTTGAAGATGGTGTCCAGCGCGACATCCAGCGCCTGCGTGCCACTCAGGCCCGCCGCCGCGGTGACGCCCAGGAAACGCTTGGCCCCCTCGGCGAAGCCCGTCGCGTCGTGGACCATGGGCCGGGCCAGATGGTCCGGCGTGAGGTCGGAGGGCCGGTCGAAATCCCAGCCCGTGAAGACGGCGGCCAGGCCGGAGATGTCGTCGTTGGTGTAGGTGGCCACGGGCTGGCCGCAGCCGTCGAGCACCTCGGTGCCGTCGGCTCGCAGCTGGTTCAGCCCGATGGTGAAGAGCTGCAGCACCTCGCGCGCGTAGTTCTCGTCGGGCTGGCGGCCGCTGCCCGCATCGGCCTTGCGGCTGCCGCGCATGTTGAGGTAGACGCCCATGGCGGGCGACAGGGTCACGGCGCGCAGCAGGCTGCGGAAGTTGCCCAGGCCGTGGGCTTCCAGCACGTCCCAGTAGGCCATGGCGGCGAACTGCCCCCAGGGCGTGGCCATGTTGCTGGCCGAGACCACGAAGATCTGCGACCAGGCCAGGGCCATGCGCTGGCGCACCACATCGGGCGAACCGAGCAGGCGTGCCCACACCGCATCGTCCACGCCACGGTCGGTGCCGAAGTTGGACAGGTCCGCGAAACCACGGTCCTTGGCCCACTGAAACACGCTGACCGCGTTGGCGGGCCGGCTCAGTTGCGCATCGAGCCAGGTCGTGAAATTGCCGGCGGCCACGATGGCCTGCAGATCGGCCACGGTGGCGCCCAGGCCGATCTGGGCCAGAAAGCGCGCGGCGGTGGCATAGGTGGGCGCGGCCAGCGCGGCCGAGGTGCCCGCACTGGCGGGGGAGGGCTGCGTGGACAGGCATTGCGCCGTTTCAGGGGGCGGCTTGACCGTGTCGGCCGGCTTAGGGTCATCCCCGCCGCCACCGCCACAGGCCGTGAGTGCAGCGGCCGCCAGTGCCGCCACGGGCCAAGCCTCGGCTGGCACGCGCGTGCCGGTCCCCTGTTCCGTGTCCGTTCGCATTGATCGCCGCCTCACTGGCTTTCTGTTCTGGCGGCGACTCTACGTCACGCGGAGTGACCCGGCATGACAAGCGGGCAGGTTTCCCTCGAATCGGGGGGCGTGTCCACAGGCGCATGGGCGCCCCGGGAACTCACCAGGCGTCCACGAACGGCCGCTTGCGGCCCTGGCGCGGCGCGGGTTCGGGCATGGCGGCCAGGCCACGCGCCAGCCAGCGGCGCGTATCCACCGGGTCGATCACGTCGTCCAGTTCCAGGTGGGCGGCCATGTTCAGGGCCTTGCCGCGCTGGTAGGCCGAGGCCACCAGCTCGTCGAACATCTGCTGGCGCTGCGCCGCGTCCTCGATGGCTTCGAGCTGCTTGCCAAAGCCCAGGCGCACCGCGCCCTCCAGGCCCATGGGTCCGAACTCGCCGGTGGGCCAGGACACGGTGAAGTCCGGCGCCAGCAGGCTGCCGGCCGTCATGGCCTGCGCGCCCAGGCCGTAGCCCTTGCGCAGCACCACCGTGAAGAAGGGCACCGTCACGCTGCTGGCCACCAGGAACATGCGGGAGAAGTGGCGCACGGTGGCCGTCTTCTCGGCCTCGGGGCCGACCATGAAGCCCGGCGTGTCGCACAGCGAGACCAGCGGCACGTCGAAGGCGTCGCACAGCTGCATGAAGCGCGCGGCCTTGTCGGCGCCGTCGGCGTCGATGGCGCCGCCCAGGTGGCGCGGGTCGTTGGCGATCAGGCCCATCGGGCGCCCCTCGATGCGCACCAGCGCCGTCACCATGCCGGGCGCGAAGCTGGGGCGCAGCTCCAGCACCGAACCGTCGTCGCACAGGGTGCGGATCAGCGCGCGCACGTCGTAGACGCGGGTGCGCTTCTCGGGCACGGCGTGGCGCAGCAGGCGCTGGTCGGCGCAGGTCCACTGCGGCAGGCGGCCCTGGAAGTAGCCGATGTACTGCTGAGCCACCCGCGCGGCCTCTTGCTCATCCTCGACCACGATGTCGATCACGCCGTTGGGCGCCTGCACGCTCACGGGGCCCACCTCTTCCGGCGCGAAGCGGCCCAGGCCGCCGCCTTCGATCATCGCGGGGCCGGCCATGCCGATGCTGGTGTCCTGGGTGGCGATGATCACGTCGCAGCAGCCGGCCAGCGAGGCATTGCCCGCGAAGCAGCGGCCGTTGACGATGGCGACCGTGGGCGCCAGCCCGCTCAGGCGCGCAAGCCCCAGGAAGGTCATGTTGTCCAGCAGGCTCACGCCGGGGTATTCGTCGTTGGGGCGGCCACCGCCGCCTTCGGCCCACAGGATCAGGGGCAAGGCGCGCTGCAAGGCCAGGTGCAGCATGCGGTCCGTCTTCTTGTGGTTGACGATGCCCTGCGTGCCGGCGAACACGGTGTAGTCGTAGGCCAGCACCATGCAGCGCGCGGCCTGCTCGCCATATTGCGCGGCGTTGACGGTGCCCAGGCCCGCCACCAGGCCATCGGCCGGGCTCTTGTCGATCAGTTGGGCCTCCGTCAGGCGGCGGCGCTGCGAGGCCAGGGCCAGGCCGCCGTACTCCAGGAAGCTGCCCTCATCTAGGAAGGCATCGATGTTCTCGCGCGCGGTGCGGTGGCCCTTGGCGTGGCGGCGCGACACCGCCTCAGGGCGGCGCACGTCGGTCAGCAGCGCGTGGCGCTCGTTGACCTCGGCCAGGTCGGGGCGGATGTGGTCCGGATCGGGCGTGTCGTCGCGCACCGCCTGCTGGGCGGCATCGCCTTCGAGCGCCTCCAGCGCCAGCAAGGCTTGGCCCTCGGCCACCACGGTGCCGATCTCGGCCAGCAGCGCCAGCACCCGGCCGGCCTGCGGCGCGGTGATTTCGAACTCCATCTTCATGGCCTCGATCACGGCCAGGCGCTGGCCGGCGGCCACGGTGTCATCGGGCTTGACCAGCCAGCTCACCAGCGAGCCGGGCACGCTGGCGCGCACGGGCAGGCCATGCGCCAGTTCGCCTTGCAAGGCATCGCCGCCTTCGGGGCCGGCGCGCTGGCCATCATCAGTGGATGTGGCGAAGCGCGCCGGTGGCAGATGGCTGCGCGCCTCGGCCAACTCGGCCATGTGGCCTTGCAGCCAGCGCGTGCTCACGGCATAGGCCGCCAGATCAGGATGCGCCAGCACGGCCTGCAAAAAGCCCAGGTTGCTGTCGACACCTTCCAGCCTGAATTCAGACAGCGCACGCCGCGCACGCGCCAGCAAGGCCTCGAAGCCACCGCGCCGCTCGTGCACGATCACCTTGGCCAGCAGTGTGTCGAAACCCGGATGCGGCCTGAAGCCGGCATGGCCGCAACCGTCCACCCGCACGGACGGGCCGCTGGGCGGCTCGTAGGCGCGCACGGTGCCGCCCGCCGGCAGCGCGCGGCCTTGTGCGTCCATGCGCTCCACGTTCACGCGCAACTGCACGGCCTGGCCCTGCGGTGCCGGGATATCGGCCTGCGCCAGCCCCAACGAGGCCAGCGTGGCACCCTGCGACAGCTGCAACTGCGCGCCCACCAGGTCCAGCCCGGTGATCTGCTCGGTCACGGTGTGCTCCACCTGCAGACGCGGGTTCGCCTCCATGAAATAGAAGCGGCCGGCATGCGCCACATCCACCAGGAACTCGAAGGTGCTCAGCCCGCGCAGGCCCACCTCGCGCGCCAGACGCAAGGCCGCGTCCAGCAGGCGATCGCGCAGGGCCGCATCCAGAGCCGGCGCGGGCGCGATCTCCACCAGCTTCTGGTGGTTGCGCTGCACGGTGCAATCGCGCTCCCAGGCATGGCTGACACCGCCCTGCCCGTCACCCAGCACCTGCACCTCCACGTGGCGCGCGCGGCGCACCAACTGCTCCACGTAGACATCGCCCCGGCCGAAGGCGGCCAGCGCCTCGGACTGGCAACGCTCATAGAAGGGCGCGACATCCTCCGCCCGCTCGACCACCCGCATGCCGCGCCCGCCGCCACCGGCCAGCGCCTTGATCATCATCGCGCCGCCCTCGCCCAGGCTGGCCAGGAAGCCCTGCGCCTCGGCCAGGCTCACGGCGTGGTCCAGCCCGGCCGTGACCGGCACCTCGCAGGCCTTGGCCAGCGCCCGCGCCCGGGCCTTGTCGCCCAGCAGATCGAGCACCTCGGGCGACGGGCCCACGAACACCAGCCCCGCCTGGGCACAGGCACGCGCGAACGCCGCGCTCTCGCTCAAAAAACCATAGCCCGGGTGCACATGGGTGCAGCCCTCGGCCAGCGCGGCCGCCACCACGTTGTCGATGGCCAGGTAGGCCGGCACCCCCTGCCCCGGCAGTACGTGCACGGCATCCACATGGCGGGCATGCAGCGCGGCCTGGTCGTCCTGCGCCACCAGGCCCACCGAGCGCCAGCCCAGCTCGGCCGCCGCGCGGGCGATGCGGATGGCGATCTCGCCGCGGTTGGCGATCAACAGGACAGGCGTGGACGTGGCTGGGGGCAATGGTGAAGACATGGCTCGGGGCGGCATCGACAGAGGATCTGGCCGGCAAAGGACGAAGATGGAAACCCGGCCACCAGCTGCCATCGTAGCGGCTGCGCCCAGGCCTTCCCGAGGGCCGCCATCGGGTTCACCCGCACTGGCCCGTGCGGCACGGCCCGCCCGAGCGTCATGCAGTTGACACTCCGCGCCCCCTGGAACAAGGGGTCGGCTTCGGCCGCCTGGGTAAGCCCGCACCTGGCACCAACAGCCCCCTCTTCACACTTGGTGACATCGAGTCCCCGCCGCGCCAGTCCAGGCGCCACCAGCCGACCGAGGAGAGAGAACCATGACCATCCGAACCCTGCTCAAGACCGTGATCAAGGCCGTGGCCGCCACGGCGATCACCAGCCTGGCCGCCGCCGCGCACGCCGGCTACCTCAAATGGGAAATGGTGGAGTTGCCCGCGTCCACCGGCGCCACCTGCGGCAACGGCACCCCCTACCGCTTCTTCATCAACCGCACGCCCTTCACCAGCAAGACCGTGGTGATGTTCGAAGGCGGCGGCGCCTGCTGGGACCAGGGCGCCTGCAAGGGCGGCACCCTGCTCGATGCCGTGAACCCTGACGGCATCCCCGCCAACTACATGACCGACTGGAATCGCCAGGCGCACTGGGGCCTGGTCACGCCATTCACGGCGCGCATCCACCCGCTGCAATCGGTGCAGACGCAAAGCTGGAACATCGTCTACCTGACCTACTGCACCGGCGACGTGCACACCGGCAACAAGACGGCCCTGTACAGCAACGTGGACCCGAACAACGCGATGGTCTACATGCACAAGGGTGCCGTGAACGCGCAGGCCGTGGCCAACTGGCTGGCCAACAATGGCCTGAAGAAGCCCGACCACCTGCTGCTGACCGGCTTCTCGGCCGGGGGCGTGGGCTCGACCGCGCTGTACCCCGCCTTCCGCGAAACGCTGCAGCCCAAGAAGATGGCGCTGCTGGCCGACTCGGGCCCGCTGTTCAACGTGCCGCGCACCGCCACGCCGGCCCAGGCGCCCTCCGTGCTGCTGCACAACAAGATCCGCGACGTGTGGGGACTCGATGGCACCGAGGGCCTGGTCACCAAGCTGATCGCCAAGTACCCCAACGCGGGCTCGGCCGACAACCTGGGCACCATCACCGCCGGCCTGGGCAAGATCTTCCCGGACGACCGCATCGGCTTCACCATGTTCCAGGAGGACAGCAACTTCTCGGCCTTTTCGTACCAGAAGTTCTACCCCGAGATCGCCAACGCGGCCACCAATGAAGAGCGCCTGAAGCTGCTCAACGTGAAGTGGCGTCAGGAGATCACGCCCTGGCTGGCCGAGATGAAGCCGCAGGCCAACATCGGCTACTACATCCCCAACAAGCGCGACATCAACGGCTCGCACTGCACCACCATCGTCACCTTCGGTGGCACCAGCATCGTCGAGAAGAAGCTGAAGTCGGTGGGCGAGTTCCTGGACAACCTGCTCGATGGCAAGGGCCCGGTGATGCGTGCCTACGAGGAAAACCCGACTACCCAGCGTGTGCTGCTGAGCGATATGTTTGCGGACTGGCTTGCGCCGCTGATTCCCTGATCGGCGCAGCCCAGCTGGTTGGTTCCAGCGACAAGGCCCTCACGGGCCCCGCTTTGACCCGGTGCCGCCTCGTGCGGCCCGGGTCTTTCTCTTGACGAGATCGGCCGTGGCAGGCCGGCCGATCAGGCTTGCGGACGACGGCGACGGGCCAGCACGCCCACGATGCCCAGGCCAGCCAGGCCCAGCGCCAGCGAGCCGGGCTCGGGCACGGGGGCGGCCGCGTACACCGAACCGGAGTACACGTTGAAGCCCAGCGGGAACACGCCGTTGACCGACAGCGTGTAGTTGCCGGCGGTCAGGCCGGCGAAGTCGAAAGTGCTGTCGTTGACGTCGTTGAGCGTCTTGGTCCAGCTCTGGCCGCCGGACGAGGTGACCGTGATCGATGAGAACGAGGTGTTCCCGAAGAAGTTGGACACGCTGCCGATCACGGAAGCCGTCTGGGCCAGCGTGAAGGTGTAGTCATGGGAAAACACCAGATCGCCAGGCTGGGCGATGCGCGCGTCGTCGATCGAGCGGTAGCCACCGAATTGCACGGGGTATTGGTTGAGGGTACCCAGGTCGTCACCGGGATTGACCACGGCGAACGAGGAGGCAGAAGCCACCAGGGCGGTCGCGGCGGCCAGCAGCTTGATTTGCAGTTTCATAGACAACTCCTTTGGTTGAGCGCACTTGGCGCGCACGGTCTTGCGCCGTGCGTCGTGACAAATGCACGAAGCATTGTGAGGGGAAACCCGGAAATCGCAGAGTCCCGGCGCACTGACCGTGCGTCGTTGTGGGGTATAACAAAATGCAACAGCGCCGCTCGTCCGCAGAAGCGGACGGGGGCCTACTGGACGAAGCCGATGGGCGCCCTCTTCGTGGACACGCCCGGCAGGTCGCGCGTTTCCAGCGCATCGCGTCCATCGAGCTTGGCATTGCCGAAGGCCGTCATCAGCGCGCGGCGCATCTCGCGCGGCGCCAGTTGCGACAGCGCGTCCAGCACGGCATCACCGGGCTCGGGCACGAAGCGCTGACCCCAGGCGTGGTCCGCGCGGATGCTGCGGTACAGCTTGCCGGCGATCCGGCGGGCCGCCTCCGGCGTGGGCATCTCGATCTCGAACACGTTGACCCGGTTGAGGATCGGATCCGGGATGGCGCGCGCCTCGTTGGCCGTGGCCACCCAGATCACCTGGCTGGCGTCGATCGGCACCTCGGCGAACTCGTCGGTGAAGCTGTGCGCCGTGTCGTGCTCCAGCAGGCTGTAGAGCGAGCCCAGCGGGTCGTAGGCATGCTCGCTGCCGGCCTTGTCGATCTCGTCGACCACCATCACGGGGTTGGCGTACTGGCCATCGACCAGGGTCTCGAAGACCTTGCCGGGCCGCGCGCCCTTCCACTGGCTGGAGGCGCCGGAGAGCAGCCACCCTGCCGTCATCGAACTCATCGACACGAAACCCATGCCCGTGCCCAGCAGCTGCGCCATCTCGCGCGCGAAGTGCGTCTTGCCGACGCCGGGCGGGCCCAGCAGCAGCATGGGCGTGATCTCCAGCGCATCGTGGCTGTCGGTGCACAGGGCCAGCTGCCGCTTGACGTCGTCGAGCACCTCGTGGAAGTTGGGCAGCTCGTCGTAGAGGTGCTCCATGGCGGGCAGGCCGGAGGGCTTGACCTGGAAGCGGTCCGGGCCCTTCTCGATCATGCGTTCGTAGGTGGCGCGCAGCGATTCGTGCTCGCGCGTGGGCAGCTTGCCCAGCCGGCGCTCGACCTCGTCGAGGCGGTACACATGGCGCATGTGCGCGATGGGGATCCGAGTGTGCGCGCCGGGGTCGGAAACCGGGACCAACGCGCTGCCGATGCTGCTCGCCTTCATCATCCACCTCCAGCCGGGCTGAACACCACATGGCCCGGGACATGGTCACATCATTGCAGCAAAGCATAGCGGGTTCGAGCCCGCGGACAAGGGGGCTGCCCGCCGGGCAAATCCGGCCCACAGCGGCCCCCGAGGGGCGCACAATGCATGGTTGGGGCGCTGATACAAGCTTGGCGACCGAAAAGGCGACAATCCGGGGAAGAAACCAATCGGAGGCCCATCGCCATGTCCGCCCGCGCTGCCCAGGGAGCCCTGTCTCCCGACGCCGGCCTGCCCAGACTGCCGCTCTGGCACCGTCGCCTGATCGCCCTGCTGGGCTGGATCGGCGCGGCCACCTTCCTGACCTTGCTGGTGTGGTCGGCCCACCCGTGGTTCATCAGCCAGTCCTCGCACCCCGATGTGAGCTTCGCGCAGGAGCGCTTCCGTCTGCTGCCCAATGCGTCCAGCCCCGGCAGCGACTGGCTGGACGTCAACCTGCCCGACACCTGGGCCGAGCGCGGCCTGCCCGGTGGCGGCGTGGGCCGCTACGAGATCACCTTCAACCTGGCGCGCGCGCCCAGCGCCCTGGGCGACGGCCCCTGGGCCGTGCGCTTCGACCGGCTCAGCTTCCAGCACCGGCTGTGGCTGAACGGCCAGTTGATCCACGCCGAAACCGTGGGCGCGGCCGGCCCCACCGGGCGCCCCCTGGCCTACATGGTGCAGGTGCCGCGCGAACTGCTGCGCGAAGGGTCCAACCAGCTGGCGGTGGAGGTGCACCACGGCAGCATGGGCGGCCTGTCCGTGCCCATCATCGGGCTGGCGGCCGACGTGGCGCCGGGCTTCAACGGGCAGAGCTTCCTCACCGAAGACCTGCCGCTGGCCGTGAACGTGGTGTCCACGGCCTTCGCGGCCTTCCTCACGCTGATCTGGCTGCGGCGCCGGCAGGAGGTCGGCATGGGCATGCTGGGGCTGCTGGCCATGGTGGTGTCCGTGCGCAACTGCGCCTACTACGTGGTCAACGGGCCGACGATGCCGCCGCAGCTCAGCGCCTGGATGTACTTCAGCGCGCAGACCACCGCCACCGTGCTGCTAGGCGCCTTCGCGATGGCGATCGCCGAGAAGGACTGGCCCTGGTTCCGCAAGGTGCTGTGGGCCACGCTGATCGGCGCGCCCGTGCTGGGCGCCATCGCCGCCTCGCACGGCGTGCTGCCACTGGTGCGCGCCGTGGTCTACCCGGCCATGCTGCTGCTGATGCTGCCCACGCTGACGCTGCTGCTGCGCGTGCCGGCCAAGTTCGGCGGCTGGTCGGGGCGCGGCATGGTGCTGGGCATCGCGATCTCGCTGGTGGCCGGCGTGCACGATTACCTGCGCCTGCAAGGCCTGGTGTCGGTGATGCACACCTACTGGATGTCGCTGGCCACGCCCATCACGCTGGCCAGCTACGGCGTGGCGCTGATGAACCGCTTCATCGAGGCGGTGGGCGAGGTCGAGCAGCACAACGTGCAGCTCGAGCGCAAGGTGGCCGAACGCACCGAAGACCTGGCCGCCGCTAACGCGGCCAAGGGCCAGTTCCTGGCCGCCGCCAGCCACGACCTGCGCCAGCCCGTGGCCGCCGTGGGCCTGCTGTCGGGCCTGCTGCGCGAGCGCCTGCGGGATTCGCCGCTCAAGGACATGACCGACCGCCTGGGCGATGCCGTGCGCGCGATGGAGAACCTGCTCAGCGGCCTGCTCGATCTGTCGCGCCTGGACGCGGGCGCCATCAAGCCGCACTGGCAGCCCGTGGCCCTGGGCGACCTGCTGCGCCGCATCGCCACGCACGAAGACCCGGCCGCGCGCGGCAAGGGCCTGCGCCTGAAGCTGCGCCCCACGCAGGCCGTGGCCGAAAGCGACCCGGTGCTGCTGGAGCAGATGGTGCGCAACCTGGTGGGCAATGCCGTGCGCTACACCCAGCGCGGCGGCGTGCTGGTGGGCGTGCGCAAACGGGGGCCGCGCCTGTCCATCCAGGTGTGGGACACGGCCGGCGGCATCGCGCCGGAGAACCAGCAGCGCATCTTCCAGGACTTCGTGCAGCTGGCCAACCCGGAGCGCAACCAGGCCAAGGGCCTGGGGCTGGGTCTGGCCATCGTGCAGCGCGCCTCGCGCCTGCTGGATCACCCGGTCGGGCTGACCTCGCGCGTGGGCCATGGTTCGTGCTTCTCGATCGATGTGCCGGCGCACCAGGGCGTGCACCAGGGCGTGCAAGGCGCGCAGTACGCGCAGCCGCGAGAGCCGGTGGCCTCTGCGCTGGCCGTGGCGCCACTCGCCTCATTGGCCGCAGCCTTGCCGGGCACCTCGACCGCCGCAGCATCGGCCAACCCCGAACACCCGCTGAAGGATTTGCACATCGTCGTGCTCGACGACGACGCCAGCGTGCGCCAGGCCTTGACGGAACGCCTGCGCGCCTGGGGGGCCTACGTGAGCGCGGTCGATTCGATCGATGCGCTGGACGAACTGCTGCAGCGCGTGATGTCCATCGACATGCTGGTCACCGACCACCGCCTGTGCGATGGCGACGGCCTGCAGGCGATCGGCCTGGCACGTGGCGCGCACCCCGGCCTCGCGGCCCTGGTGATCACCGGCGACACCGCCAGCGAACAGCTGCAATCCCTGATGAACAGCGGCATCCCGGTGCTGCACAAGCCCTTCCAGGCCGAGATGCTGCTGCGGGTGATGGTGCTGCAGTTGAGCACCCGTGGCGGCGAGCAGCCACCCGCCGTGGTCAACGCCTGACGGTCAGCGGGGGACCACCTGGGTCACTTCACCCAGGTGTTCATCTGCATGATGGGCAGCATCACCGACATCACGATCAGCATCACCACCAGGCCCATCACCACGATCAGCAAGGGCTCCAGCACGGTGGCGATCGCAATGGCCTTGCGCTGCACCTCGCCGGAGAGCTGGTTGGCCGCACGCTGCAGCATGGTCGGCAACTGACCCGTCTGCTCGCCCAGGCGGGCGAACATCGACAGCAAGCCAGGGAAGCGCTTCTTGGCCGCCAGCGCCGAAGCCAGCGGCGCGCCTTCGCGCACCTGCACCAGCGCATCGAGCGCATCGGCCCGCATCGCGCGGTTGGAGAGCGTTTCGGCCGCGGCCTGCAAGGCCTTCAGGATGGGCACGCCCGAGCCGGCCAGCATGGCCAGCGTGCCGGCGAAGCGCGCCGCGTTGTAGCCGCGCGAGAGCTTGCCGATCAGCGGCAAGCCCAGCCAGAAGGCATCGAACTTGAGGCGGAAGGCTTCATCCCGGCGCGCGAACATCAACCCCGAGAACCCGCCGATCAGCACCAGCGCGATCAGCCAGCCCCAGTTGCGCATCAATGCGCTCAACCCCAGCATGAACTGCGTGAGGAAGGGCAGTGCCCGCTTGCTGCTGCTGAACACCTGTGCCACCTGCGGCACCACGAACACCAGCAGCGCCACCACGATCACCACGGCGAACAGCGACACGATGGCCGGGTACAAGGTGGCGCCGATCAGCTTGGATTTCAGGGCCTGCTGCTCTTCCAGGTCATTGGCCAGCTTGTCGAGCACATTGCCCAGCTGGCCGCTCTGTTCGCCGGCCGCGACCACGCCACGGTAGACATCGTCGAACTCGCGCTTGGAGCCCGACAGCGCCTGCGCGAAAGGCGCACCGGCATTGACTTCGGAGCGCAGGTGCGCCACCAGTTCGCGCTGGCGCGGATCCTCCGCTTCGTCGGCCAGGGCCGTGAGCGCGCGCTCCAGCGGCAGGCCGGCCACCACCAGGCCCGAGAGCTGGCGCGTCCAGATCGACAAGGCCGACGCATTGAACACGCGCCGCGTGAACAGCGTGGACGGGGCCTTGCCACCCGCCTCCAGCTGGGCCTGCTGCGCCGCCATCACGGCATCGACCTTCAGCGGCACCAAGCCCTGGCCACGCAGTTGCGCGCGCGCGGCCTTGGGGTTGTCGGCATCGACCAGGCCGGAGACGGTCTTGCCAGCGGCGTCCAGGGCTTCGAAGCGGAAGGCGGCCATGTGCGTGCTCCGGCCTTATTCGCGCGTGACGCGCAGCACTTCTTCGAGCGAGGTGACGCCTTCGCTCACCAGGCGCTCGCCATCCTCGCGCATCGTCGACATGCCGTCGAGCTGGGCCACCTCGAACAGGCGCGCCTCGGAGGCCTGGCTGTGGATCAGGCCACGGATCTCGTCGTCGGCCACCATCAGTTCGTACACGCCGGTACGGCCCTTGTAGCCGGTCATGCCGCAGTGGGTGCAGCCCACCGGGTGCCAGCGGTGCTGGTCGTCCTCACGCTTGCAATGCACGCACAGCTTGCGCACCAGGCGCTGGGCTAGCACGCCGATCAGGCTGGATGACAACAGGAAGGGCTCGATGCCCATGTCGGTGAGCCGGGTGACGGCGCTGGGCGCATCGTTGGTGTGCAAGGTGGCCAGCACCAAGTGGCCCGTGAGCGAAGCCTGCACGGCGATCTGCGCGGTTTCGAAATCGCGGATTTCACCGATCATGATCACGTCCGGGTCTTGCCGGAGGATGGCGCGCAGGGCCTTGGCGAAGGTCAGTTCGATCTTGGCGTTGACCTGCGTCTGGCCGATGCCGGGCAGTTCGTACTCGACCGGGTCTTCCACGGTGAGCACGTTGGTGGTCGACGCATCGACCGTGCTCAGGCCGGCGTACAGCGTGGTCGTCTTGCCCGAGCCGGTGGGGCCGGTGACCAGCACGATGCCGTGCGGCTGGCGCAGCAGGCGCTTGAAGCGCTCGAGCGAATCGCCGCTCATGCCCAGCGATTCGAGGGTGAACTTGTTGGCATCGCCCTTGTCCAGCAGACGCAGCACGGCACGCTCGCCATGGGCGGAAGGCAAGGTTGACACGCGCACGTCGACCGCGCGGCCGCCGATGCGCAGGCTGATGCGGCCGTCTTGCGGCAGGCGCTTCTCGGAGATGTCCAGCTCGGCCATGATCTTCAGGCGCGAGATCAGCGCGGCGTGCAGGGCCTTGTTGGGCGCCACCACCTCGCGCAAGGTGCCATCCACGCGGAAGCGCACGGCCGAGGAGCGCTCGTAGGGCTCGATGTGGATGTCGGAGGCGCCGTCCTTCGCGGCCTGCGTGAGCAGCGCGTTGAGCATGCGGATGATGGGCGCGTCGTTGCTCGATTCGAGCAGGTCTTCCACGGCGGGCAGATCCTGCATCATGCGCGACAGGTCGACCGCGCTCTCGACCTCGCCGACCACGGCGGCCGCGCTGCCCTCGCCGGCCGCGTAAGCCGCGGCGATGCGCTGGCTCAGCGTCTCGGAGGGCTCACGCTCGATGCTGTTGACCACGTACTGGCGCATCACCTCCGAGAGGGCGGACAGCGACACGATCTCGCTGGTCCACAGGGTGGCGCGCTCGCCATCGGTCTCCAGCAGCAGGCCGTTGCTGCGCGCGAAGGCGTAGGGAAGTGGATGACGGGCGCCCATGTGCTGCTCCTGCGCGGATCAGTTCGACGGGACGGCCGAGGCCGGCGGCAGGGGCTGCGCCGGTGCCACGGGCTGCGTCGTCAGCGGCACGGACGTGGACGGCGCCAGGCGCGGTGCGTAGCCCGATCCCCGGGGCATGACCACGTTGGGCTCCGGCGTACCGGGCTCGTCCAGCGGCTGGCGCACCGAAGGCGGCGTCAGGTCGTTGCTGAGCTTGAGCGGATCGAGCACGGGCGCGCCATTGATCGGCAAGGCCCATTGCGAAGGCTGGGTGGCGATCTGGCGCTGGCGCATGTAGTCGTAGCGGTCCAGCGTGGCTGCGTTGGTGGCATCTTCAGTGCGCATCACCACCGGACGCAGGAAAACCATGAGGTTGGTCTTGTTGCGCGAACGCGAGCGCGACTTGAACAGGTTGCCGATGTAGGGGATGTCGCCCAGGATAGGCACCTGCGAATCGGAATTGCTGTACTCGTCGTTGAGCAAGCCGGCCAGCACCAGGGTAGCGCCATCGTCAATCACCACGGTAGTCTCGATGGAGCTCTTGTCGGTGGTCGGACCATTGGTGTCGCTCTTGGACGCCGCATTGATCGAGGATTTCTCCTGGAACACCGTCATGCGCACCGCGCCACCCTCGCCCACCTGCGGGCGCACGCGCAGGGTCAGGCCCACGTCCTTGCGCTCCACCGTGGTGTAGGGGCTGACCGTCGAGCCGCTGGTGGTCGAGTAGGAGCCGGTGATGAAGGGCACGTTCTGGCCGACCACGATCTTGGCCTCTTCGTTGTCCAGCGTGATCATGTTGGGCTTGGACAGCACGTTGCCATCGGCCTTGGTCTCGAGGAAGGTGGCCAGGGCACCCAAGGTGTAGTTGCCGCTGCTGTTCTTCTTCACGACCCCGATGTTCAGGCCGGACAGGGACGACAGCGCGGTGGACGCGTCGGCGGCCGCGCTGAACAGGCCCGGGATGCCCCCCGTGGCCAGGCTGGTGCCCACGGCCGCGCTGTTGCCCAGGGCGCTCACCCACTGGACGCCCACCTCGTTGAGCTTGTTCTCGGACACCTCGACGATCATCGCCTCGATGTAGATCTGCGCACGGCGGCCATCGAGCTGGTCGATCACGGCGCGCAGCTGGCGGTACAAAGCGTCGGGCGCCGTGATGATCAGCGAGTTGCTGGCCGGATCGGCCTGGATGAAGCCGCCCGTGGAGGGCTGGGCCGAGGCCCCGACCGGCGCGGTGGACTGCGTGGACGCCCCCGACGAGGAACCGGACGACAGCGTGCTCGACGAGGTACTGCTGCTGGTCTGCGAGGTCGGCATGGTCGAGGCCGAAGGCGTGCTGCTGGCACCGCCCCCCGACGACGAGGACGAGCCGCCGCCGCCCGTCGGGAAGGCCGCGCGCAGGATCTGCGCCAGCTTCACCGCATCGGCGTTCTTGAGGTAGACGACGTTGATGCCGCTGCCGGCCAGGCCGTTGCTGCCCGGGCGGTCCAGGCGCTGCACGATGCCCTTGAGCATGGACAGGCGGGCCGGGTTGGCCGCGCGCACCAGCAGGGTGTTGGTGCGCGGGTCGGCCATCACCGTGGTGGACTGGCTACCGGCCGCCGCCCCGGGCGTGGCCGTGCCGCCGCCGTCGGCGAAGCGCTGCACCATCGGCGCCAGGTCGGACGCGATCGCGTACTGCAGCGGGATCGCCTCCATCTCGGTGGCGTTGGGCACGTCCATGGCCGCGATGATCTGGCCGATGCGGCGCAGGTTGTCGGCGTAGTCCGTGATCACCAGCGTGTTGGTGGTCGGGTTGGCGTTGATCGTGTTGTTGGGGCTGATCAGCGGGCGCAGCACGGTGACCATGCCGTTGGCCGTCTCGTACTGCAGCTTGAAGATCTGCGTGAGCACCTGGTCGCCCGATCGCTTGGCGGCATTGCCCACCTCGACGGTGCCGGTCTGCAGCTTGGCCTCGGCCTCGGGCACCACCTTGAGCAGGCCCGCCACCTCGACCAGCGCGAAGCCCTGGCCGCGCAGGGCCGACAGGAAGTTCAGGTAGGCCTCGCGCGGCGTGAGCGGCTGTTCGCTGTACAGCGTGATCGTGCCCTTGACCCGTGGATCGACCACGATCTGGCGGTCGATGATGGCGGCCATGGCGCGGGCCACGCCGTCGATCTCCGCGTTGACGAAGTTCACGGTGACCGTGGCGCCCTCCTTCCTGAGGGGCGCGGCGAGCGCTTCGCCAGCCGCCAGCAGCGACACCAGGGGCAGCACGCCGCCGGGGCCGAAGACCAGCGCCAGGGTGGTGGCCAGCGCCACAGCGCGGGGACGTGAAACCAGGGGATGGGTCATCATGACTTATCCGATCGAAATGACAGAACGGTCGCCCTCGCGGCGCCCGATGATGTTCAACAAATTGCCCAGGGCGCCACGCTCGGCCTCGCTGGCCGTGGCCTCGCCCCGGAAACGCGCGCCCGCCGGCCCGACCGAGCCGGAGCCGCTGAGCTGCAGCGCGCCGTTTTCAGTGGCCAGGCTCAGCATGACCTGTCCGGGCATGCCGTCCAGCGACAGGCGGTAGGTGCCCAGGCGGTCCAGCGTGGTCACACGCGAAGCGACGTCCTGGAAGTAGATGTCGGCATGGCCCTCGACGGCCAGCTTGCCCTGGGCCCACTCCAGGCGCAGGCCCTGCGTGCGCAGGCGCAAGGTGCCCGTGAGTTCGAGCGTGTTCCAGGGCGTGCCCAGACCGGAGAGCCAGCCTGCCGGCCACTGGCCCTGCACGCCAGGATCGAAGCCCGGCGGACCACTGGCCGCGGGCGGGCTGGCCCGGCCATTGAGCAGCTCGGCCTGCACCTTGCCCCAACGGGGCCGCACGACGAGCGCCAGGGGCTCGGGCAGGCAGCAATCCTGCGTGAGCTCCAGGCGCAGCCCCAGGCCTTGCAGCCGCAGGTGCCAGCCCAGGCGCCCCGGCAGGGCGCGCGCGTCGCGGCTGCCCGGGCCGCCCGTCAGCACGGCCACGGCATCGCCCGACCACACCGTGCCCTGCGCCTCGGCCAGGATCAGGCGGCCGCCGGTGCGGGCGCTCACGGCATTGGCCAGCCAGGAGGCGGGCGCGAACATCAGCAGGCCCAGCAAGGCCCCGAGCACCGCGCCCCAGGTGCCCCAGCGGCGGCCCGCCTGGCGCATCTTTTCCCACTTCACCGTTTCAAGGGTGGATTCCAGCCAGCGCGAGGTGGCCTCGAAGCCCTTGGGCTTCCAGCCGGCGGTACCGCGCTTGAAGGAGTCGAGCCAGGACATGCGGACGTTCCTCAGCGCCCCACCGGTGCCAGGCCGGGCAGCACGACGCTGATGGTGCCGGAGTACACCCCCGGCTCCACCTGCGCGAAATTGGCCTCGACCGGGCGGGCCCGTGCGCTGGAGCGCACCTCGGCCAGCCACTGGGCCAGGTCGGCGCCGGCCACCTTGGTGAAGGTGACGACGGCCCGGTCGGGCTGCAGGCGCAGCTTGCCGGATTCGCCCAAGCGCTCGGTGGCGCTGCGCAGCGCGGCCTCGGCCTGCGCCGGCGGCACCACGGGCATCTGGCGCAAGGTCTTGACCTCGTTGGCCTGGCGCTGCATGTCCTCGAGCACGGCATTGACCTCACGCAGCTGCACGGGCGTCTGCTGCAACGTCTTCCAGGCCGGGCGCACGCCCAGCAGGAACACCAGCGTGATGCCCAGCAGCCAGGCCATCACGGTGACCATGCGGCGCTCGCGTGGCGCCATCGCGGCCCAGCGTGCCGTCAGTTGGGCACGCATTTCGTTGAGGGAAGCGGTCTGTTCAGCCATCGTGGTCTTTCAATCAGCCCCGCCCCGCGCGCCGCACGGTGATCTGGCCATTGCCCTGCTGCTCCACGGTGAAGCCCGCCGATTGCAGCGCTTCGCTGAACTGTGTCAACTGCGGCTGGCCCCATTGCTCGGGCACGGCCACGGACAGGCTGGCGCCGTCGTAGGCCAGGCCGCGCGAGGGCGTATCGCCCTGCCAGGCGCTGGCCACGGCCTGCATCAGGGTTTCGAGGTCGGCGTCGCCCGGCTGGCCGGCCAGCGCGCGCAACGTGTCGGTTTCGCGGCGCATCTGCGCAGGCGCATCCAGGATCACCTGCACCTGCGGGTGGGCCTGCTTGAGCACGGCGGTGATGGCATCGCGGCGCGACTTGACCTCGCGCTGCTGGTGCCAGGCCCACAGGTTCAGGCCGATCACCTGCACCACCACCAGGCCCAGCAGGCCGGCGCGCACGGGGCGCCACTGGGGGCTCAGGAACTGGCGCCACTGGTCGGCCACGACCTGCCAGCCCTTGTTGTTGGGCGTGAGCTCGAACTGCAGCAGGTTCCACATCGAGCGGGCGGCCTGCAGCAGGTGCTCGGCCTGCGTCTGCGCATGCACGGCATGGCCCAGCCAGCGCTCGGCCGGCGCGGCGGCGGCCGGCGTGGCGAAGCAGCGGGTGCCGTCGGGCAGGGGCTCGGGCAGCAGGGCGCGGGCGAGCGAGCCACCCAGCGGCCAGGTGGCCACGCCATCGGTGGTCGACCAGGTCACGAGCAACTCGGCACCATCCTCGCGGGCGCTGCCGGGCGTGTCGTGCACCTCGTGGAAGTAGGCGGTCGCGGGCGCGTCGGGCCACACGGCCGGCACCACGCGGTCCACGCGCACCTTGGCTTTTTCAAGGGCCATCAACTGCCCGGTCAGCCAGGTGTGGTCGCACACCGCCACCCAGGTGGGCTCGCCGGCCTTGGCCTGCGGGGCCACGGCCAGGTGCAGCTCTTCGGGATCTTCGAGCAGCTGTTCTTCGAGCAGGCTGCCCAGGGCCTGGCGCAGACGCGCCGAGGGCGCACGCGGCAGGGACAGGCGCTGCCAGCTCACATCGGTGAAACCGGTCACGGCCACCACGCTGTCGGCCTTGGGCAGGGAAGCCGCCGGGCCCACGCCCTGGCGAGCCACCGTCTGGCCATTGACCGTGAGCACATAGACATACTCGCCCGGCCCCGCGGACGTGCCGGGCGCCGACGCCGCCTGCGCGGGGTCGGATGACAGTCGGCGATGTGCCGGCAGCTGGATGATGAGTGTGCTCATGCCCTGGGGGACAGCTCGTGGATAGGGGTCCGACCACACAGGGTAGTCATCCCGTCGATTGTAGAAGCCTGAAAACAGCGGCCATTTAAGGATTGATACCCGTTTTGCAACATCACGGTCCCCCTTGGCCTGCCGGCATGTCCTTGCCGGCTGCCGTGGTCTCGAACAGCACCAGGATGGTCTTGTTCAGGCGCCTAACCAGGTAGCGCTTCTGCATGACGCTGTCTTCGAGCCGCAGCCGGCCGGTGATCTCGAAATAGTTGGAGGTGACCGCCACGCCATTGGCGGTCTGCCCCGCGGCGGTGCCCAGCACATTGGAGATCTCGTTGACGTCCTTGAACGGGTTGCGCTGGCGGTACTGCACCAGTCGGTCGGCGCGTCCCAGGTCGATCTCCAGCGCGGCCGCAAGCACTTCCCGGGGCGAGGTGTTGAGGTTCACCACGCCTTCCGGCAAAGGGTCGCCGTGATCGTCCACCAGCAGCGCCACGTAAGGCCTCAGCCGCTCGACCACACCCGCATCGACGCCCAGCCAGACGAGCTGGTCCACCGTCTGCGGCATCACCGGCGCCTGCTGGCGTCCGCTATTCCCCCCCAGCTTGGCCAGCATCACCGGGTCGTCGCTGCGTGCCAGCCAGGCCCGTCGCAAGGACTGGGCGATCAGGTCCGCCACCGACGTCGGCAGCGACAGGTACTCGCACAGGCGCTGCAAAACCGCCAGCTGGATCAGGTTGATGTCACCCTGGTTGTCGATCAGGGCCCACAGGTTGACCCGGGCTTGCACGTCATAGATCTGGCCGGACAGGAAGGCCTCGGGGCCTTCTTCGTCGGCACTGTTGTTGCCTTGGTCGGAGGCCAGGAAGCTGGAGATGCGCGCCTCGGCCAGCGGCACGGCCCAAGGTTCACCCAGGTGATCGACGGTGCTGTTGTCCGCGCGCAGGATCAGGCGCCCCCAGTCCAGCGCGCCGCGCAGGATCCACTGCGACTGGGCGACACCGCGCTCCGCCGATTCCACCTGCACCGCGCGCCATTGCTGCCAGACCATGGACGACGCGATGGTGACCACGATGGTGACGATGACCATCGCGGCCAGCAAGGCGGCGCCACGCTGCGCGCCGCGCGGGGCAGATCGACGATGTATGCGGGTGGAAGGCCTGTCCATCGCTGCGGCTCAGTTCTGATTGGGCTGGTAGCCCAGGGCCACGTCGCGGGTGATGAAGCCCTCGAACCCGCTGCTGGGGCCCAGGCCCAGCACGCAGCGCACCCCCCTCGGCAGGGGCGCGCGATTGTTCGTGACCACCTGGCCCAGGGTTCGCTGCGTCGTGCCCGCGCTCGACTGGGCATTGGTCCAGGCGCCGCCACGGTTGAAGTACACCTGCCATTGGTCGATGCTGGGCAGGGCCTCCAGCGACCCCGGCTCGCGCCCCTGGAAGGACATGGCGCGCGTCCACTGCTCCTGCAGCTGGCCCACCGTGGTCACCGGCGGGCCGGCCCAGCGCACCCACCGGCCGCTGCGCAGCGCCCACACCACCACCTGCATGCCGCCACTGGGCGCGCGGCGCGTCAGGCGCAAGGTGGCCCCGTCGAACAGCAGCGGATCGACCGTCTGCGTGTCCAGGACCGCGCCCAGGTCGACCTGCCACTGGGTCATCACCGACTGCAGGCGCAGGGTGCGCTTGACGCCGCCATCGGCCACTTCGCGGGCCTTGCTGATGCCCTCCACCCCCTGCCAGGCCATGAGGGCCATCACGGACAGGATGAGCAGGGACACCATCACCTCGATCAGGGTGAAGCCCAGGACAGGGTGGCGGCGCATACCCATGCTCAGTACTTCGGCACGACGGTGGACAGGGTCACCACGGGCTGGCCTTGCTCGTCGAGCACCTGCGTGTCCACCCGCCGGAAATCGGGGTTGGGCGTGGCCTTGACATGCTGCAGCCCCTTGAACTGGCGGCCCAGTTGCTGGCACTGGAATTCACCATCGCCCGTGTCCGGATAGACCTGGCTCAGGCGCAGGGCGGTCAGCTGGTTCTCGGCGCACCACTGCGCCACGGTGAGGTCGGACAGGCGCTGCGCGTTCACGGTCAGCCCGCCGGCGGCCTTGAAGCCGGCCGCCAGCGTGATGGCCACCACCGACAGGGCCACCAGCACCTCGATCAGCGTCATGCCCCGGACGCGGCGGAGATCAGCGTGCATTGGCGGTCTCCGGCGCCCCGGCGGCAGGCTGATCGCCATCGCCCACCACGGGCGCGAAAGGCGACAGGCCATCGGTGCTCACGACCAGTTGCCGGTCTCCCAGCCGCAGGATCACGCTCTGGGCGCCGATGACCGGTTCGGGGCCGAGCACGATGCTGCCCGAGCCCACGACCTCGGCGCGCACCTCGCGTTCCATCCATTGCAGCGGCGGTGTGAGCGCTGGCGGCAGCCCGAGGAACTGGTAGTCCGCGCCGGACTCGACCCCGCGCGGGATCCACAGCACGGTCATGCCGCCGGCCCGTGCCTGGGACCGGGCCGACTCGAGCAGGGCCACGAGGCGCGCGGCCTCGCGCTCCAGCCGGGAGGTGGAGGGATCGGGGATGGCGAAGGTGACAACCGCCGACGTGATGGCGATGATCGCCACCACGACCATGAGCTCCAGCAGCGTGAAGCCGCCGTGCTTATTGCCAGGAGCCGATGTCGGCATCCTTGCCTTCGCCGCCGCTCTGGCCGTCGGCGCCAAAGCTGAAGACATCGACGCCGGCGGCGTTCTTCACGCCGGGATTGACGTACTGGTAGTCGTTGCCCCAGGGATCCTTGGGCAGCTTCTCCAGGTAGGGCTTCCAGTTGGCGGGGTTGGGGCCTGCGCTCGGCTTGGCCACCAGGGCCTGCAGGCCCTGCTCGGCCGTCGGGAAGCGCTGGTTGTCCAGCTTGTACAGCTTGAGCGCCTGCATCAGGTTGGCCACGTCGGTGCGGGCGGCCGTGAGGCGCGCGTCGTCGGCACGGTCGAGCACATTCGGCACGATCAGCGCCGCCAGCAGGCCGATGATGACCAGCACGACCATCAGCTCGATCAGGGTGAAGCCGCGTGCGGCGCGCTGCAGCATGCGGGAGGCGAAACGAGGGGGCTTGGTCTTCATAAGGGAACGCTCGGAAAACACGTCAGTCATGACAAAAACTGTGCCGCGAGGCAGCGCGTGGGCATTGCTTACAGGGGCGCCAGCATGCCGCAGTTTGGCAGGCCGGCACCGCAGGATCTACCCGCGGTGTTCGGGACATCTCTCACGCCGAAGTTCCCCGGCAACCATGATAATGTGCCGCACCATGGTATCTCGCATCCTCGCCTTGCTCGTGTGGGCAGCCGTCGCCGCCAGCCTGGCCTTCTGGGGCCTGCGCTGGATGGCCCGCCCTGCCGCCGTGCCGCCGGGCACCAGTTCGGTCGCATTGTCAGGCACCGCGCCTCGCGGGGATGTGACGCGCCTGCTCTCGCCGCCCGCCCGGGCCAGCGAGGAAGCCGCCGCGCCGTCGCAACAGGCCATGCTGGCCTCACGCATGCAATTGGTGGGCGTCGTGGCCCCCCGCCGCGACACCCAGGGCCAGGGCATTGCCCTGCTGGTGGTCGATGGCAAACCCGCCCGTGCCTACAAGACAGGCCACGTGGTCGATGGCGCGCTCGTGCTGCAATCCGTCACCCAGCAAGGGGTGCAGATCGGCCCGGCCGGCGGCCCGGCCGCCGTCAACCTGAACCTGCCACTGCTGCCTGCCGCCGCCACCGGCATGCTGCCCAGCGCGGGCGGTATGGGCAGCCCCTCTGGCGCCATGGGCGGCACGCCCCCGCCAGGCGGCGCCCGCCCGGGCGGCTACACGCCGCGGCCCGCCGCCCCACGTGGCGGTGGCATGGCGGACACGCCCATCGAAGGCATGGAGCCGCCTGCAGCCGGCCCTGGCCCGGGGGCGAGCGTCACGCCGGAAGACGTCCCTCAGCAGGCGGCCAATGCCACGGGCTCCGGCCAGAACTCGGCGGCCAGCACCGCCACGCCATCGACACCGCAGCGCTGGCGTCTGCGCCGCGGCACGGCCACCCCGACCGCGCCCGGCGAACTCTGAGCGCCGCTTTCTCGCGCTGGCCGGCGCTCCAGGCCTTCAGCGCAGGAACAGCCGGTACACCGGGTTGCGGCTCTCGTCCGTGTAGCGGTAGCCCATGCCATCCAGCACCTTGGTCACGCGCTTCGCATCGGCCGGCGGCACCTGCAGGCCCATCAGGATGCGACCGTAGTCGGCCCCCTGGTTGCGGTAGTGGAACAGGCTGATGTTCCAGCCGGGCGGCAGGGTCGACAGGAACTTCATCAACGCGCCCGGACGCTCCGGGAACTCGAAGCTGAACAGGTGCTCGCCATCGGCCAGTGACGAGCGCCCGCCCACCATGTGGCGCACGTGCGTCTTGGCCAACTCGTCATGGGTCAGGTCCACCGTGGCGAAGCCTTGCGCGTCGAAGGCCTTGGCGATCTGCGCCGACTCGCCCTTGCGCTGCGTGCTCAGGCCCACGAAGACATGGGCCTGGCGTTCGTCCGAGATGCGGTAGTTGAACTCGGTGACGCTACGCGGGCCGATCATTTCGCAGAAGCGCTTGAACGAACCCCGCTCTTCCGGGATCGTCACGGCGAACAGCGCCTCGCGCTCCTCCCCCACCTCCGCGCGCTCGGCCACGAAGCGCAGCCGGTCGAAGTTCATGTTGGCGCCGCAGTTGATGGCGATGTAGGTCTTGCCCTGGCCGCCATGGCGGGCCGCGTACTGCTTCATCGCGGCCACGCCCATCGCACCCGAGGGTTCGACGATGGAGCGCGTGTCCTGATAGATGTCCTTGATGGCCGCACACACCGCGTCGGTGTTCACGATCACGAAGTCGTCGACGTGCTTGCGCACCAGGCGCAGCGTCTCTTCGCCCACCAGTTTCACGGCCGTGCCGTCGGCGAACAGGCCCACATCGGCCAGCGTGACGCGCTTGCCGGCCTTGGCCGAGCGGGCCATGGCGTCGGAATCGTTGGTCTGCACGCCGATCACCTTGATCTCGGGGCGCACGGCCTTGATGTAGGCCGCCACGCCGCTGATCAGGCCGCCACCGCCGATGGCCACGAACACCGCATCGATCGGACCCGAGTGCTGGCGCAGGATCTCCATGGCCACCGTGCCCTGCCCCGCGATCACATCCGGATCGTCGAAGGGGTGCACGAAGGTCATGCCCTTCTTCTGCTCCAGCGCGCGCGCGTGCAGGGCCGCATCGGAGTAGCTCTCGCCGTGCAGCACGATCTGCACGTTGTCGCCCCCAAAGGCGGCCACGGCGTCGACCTTGACCTGCGGCGTGGTCACGGGCATCACGATGGTGGCCTTGCAGCCCAGGCGGCGCGCGCCCAGCGCCACGCCTTGTGCGTGGTTGCCGGCCGAGGCGCAGATCACGCCCTTGGCCAACGCCTTCGCGCTGAGCTGCGCCATCTTGTTGTAGGCCCCACGCAGCTTGAAGCTGAACACCGGCTGCGTGTCCTCGCGCTTGATGTAGACCTCGTGGCCCAGGCGGCGCGACAGGTTGTTGGCGCGCACCAGTTCGCTCTCGATGGCCACGTCATAGACACGCGTGGTCAGGATCTTCTGCAGGTAATCGGCCAGGGCCAGCGGCTTGGCCTTGGGGGCCTTGGACACATTGGCCGTCGATGCAGCCTTGCTCACGCGCGCGGCGGGCTTGGCCTGCTTGGCCCGCTTGGGCGATGGGACAGCAGTTGTTGTAGGCGAAGCGACGGGCTTCTTGGCGCGACTGTTATTGGCAGCGGGGGCTTTGGCGGGCATGGCGTGCTCCGGGGACCTGTTGTGGGCGGCGATGTCGTGGATCACACCACATCACCGCGCAAGAAATCTGGAAACCTAGAAACGACAAAGGCCCGCGGCAACGAGTGCTGCGGGCCTGCGGGGCATTCGTCCGTCGGCGTCAAGGCCGTTGGACGGAAGTTGGTGTGACGATCACTTCTTGCGCAGGCGCCGGATCGCGGCAATCTGCGCGGCCATGATGGCCAGCTCGCTCTGGGCCTTGGCCAGGTCCAGCTCGCCCTTGGCGTTCTGGACGGCTTCCTGGGCCACGCGCTGGGCTTCCAGCGCCTTGGCCTCGTCCAGGTCCTTGCCGCGGATGGCGGTGTCGGCCAGGACGGTGACGCAGTGCGGTTGCACTTCCACGATGCCGCCAGCGACGAAGACGAACTCTTCTTCCTTCGTGTCGGCGCGCTGGATGCGCACGGCACCCGGCTTGATGCGCGTGATCAGCGGCGCGTGGCGCGGCAGGATGCCGAGCTCGCCCACTTCACCCGGCACGGACACCAGGGTGGCCTCGCCCGAGAAGAGAGACTCCTCAGCCGAAACAACATCAACGTGAATGGTGGACATAAGCGCTTCCTAAAAAAACCTGACTAGCGTGCAAAACGATTTAAGCAGCAAGCCATGGGCGGCCTGGCAAGGCGCCGCGCACAGACATAGCGGAAGCTATGGCGAGCACGGCAACGCCGCCAGGGCGCGCATGGCGCCGCTGATTACATCGTTTTGGCTTTTTCGAAGGCTTCGTCGATTGTGCCGACCATGTAGAACGCTTGCTCAGGCAGGCTGTCGCATTCGCCGTTCACGATCATCTTGAAGCCGCGGATGGTTTCCTTCAGGGGCACGTACTTGCCGGGCGAGCCGGTGAACACTTCGGCCACGTGGAAAGGCTGCGACAGGAAACGCTGGATCTTCCGGGCACGGGCGACCAGCAGCTTGTCTTCCGGTGCCAGTTCGTCCATGCCCAGAATGGCGATGATGTCGCGCAGTTCCTTGTAGCGCTGCAGCGTGCCTTGCACGGCGCGTGCCACGGAGTAGTGCTCTTCACCGACCACGTTCGGGTCCAGCTGACGCGAGGTCGAGTCCAGCGGGTCCACGGCGGGGTAGATACCCAGCGAAGCGATGTCACGCGACAGCACCACGGTGGAGTCCAAGTGGGCGAAGGTCGTGGCAGGCGACGGGTCGGTCAAGTCGTCCGCAGGGACGTACACGGCCTGGATCGAGGTGATCGAGCCGACCTTGGTGGAGGTGATGCGCTCTTGCAGGCGGCCCATTTCTTCGGCCAGGGTGGGCTGGTAGCCCACGGCGGAAGGCATACGGCCCAGCAGCGCGGACACTTCGGTACCGGCCAGGGTGTAGCGGTAGATGTTGTCCACGAAGAACAGCACGTCCTTGCCTTCGTCGCGGAACGACTCGGCGATGGTCAGGCCGGTCAGGGCCACGCGCAGACGGTTGCCCGGCGGCTCGTTCATCTGGCCGTAGACCATGGCGACCTTGGACTCGCCCAGGTTCTCGAGGTTCACGACGCCCGAATCGGCCATTTCGTGATAGAAGTCGTTGCCCTCACGGGTACGCTCGCCCACACCAGCGAACACCGACAGACCGCTGTGGGCCTTGGCGATGTTGTTGATGAGTTCCATCATGTTCACGGTCTTGCCCACGCCGGCGCCACCGAACAGACCCACCTTGCCGCCCTTGGCGAACGGGCAGACCAGGTCGATCACCTTGATGCCGGTTTCCAGCAGCTCTTGCGACGGCGACAGTTCGTCGTACGCAGGGGCCTTGCGGTGGATGGGAGCGGTTTGAGCCGCGTCCACGGGACCGCGTTCGTCGATGGGCGCGCCCAGCACGTCCATGATGCGACCCAGGGTGGCCGGGCCCACGGGCACGGTGATCTGGGCGTTGGTGTTGTACACCTGGTTGCCGCGGCGCAGGCCGTCGGAAGAACCCAGCGCGATGGTGCGGACAATGCCGTCGCCCAGCTGCTGCTGCACTTCCAGGGTCAGGGCCGAGCCGTCCATCTTCAGAGCGTCGTACACCTTGGGCATCTGGTTGCGCGGGAACTCCACGTCCACCACGGCGCCGATGCACTGAACGATCTTGCCCACAGCTTGAGCTTGTGTGTCAGCCATTTTTCGTTCCTTCAATCAATTAAATCTGGGTCAAACCGCGGCCGCACCGGCAACGATCTCGGACAATTCCTTGGTGATCGCGGCCTGGCGGGTCTTGTTGTAGACCAGCTTGAGCTCACCGATCACGGAGCCTGCGTTGTCGGTCGCGGCCTTCATGGCCACCATGCGCGCCGATTGCTCGGACGCCATGTTCTCGGCCACGGCCTGGTAGACCAGCGCCTCGACGTAGCGAACCAGCAGGTCGTCGATCACGACTTGTGCATCAGGCTCGTAGAGGTAGTCCCACTGGTGCGCCTCATCGGCCTGCAGATCGCTGGCCTTCAGGGGCAGCAACTGCTCGACGATGGGTTCCTGCTTCATCGTGTTGATGAAGCGGGTGAAGCACAGGTAGACCGCGCTCAGCTCGCCGGCCGCGTAAGCGTCCAGCACCACCTTGGTCGGGCCGATCAGCTTGTCCAGGTGGGGCGTGTCGCCCATGCCCGTGACATGCGAGACCACCTTGGCACCGATGCGGTTGAAAAAGCCGAAGGCCTTGTTGCCGATCGCGACCACGTCCGACTTCGTGCCCGCACCTTCAAGCTCACGGAGCTTGTTGGTGACGGCACGCAGCACGTTGGTGTTGAGACCACCGCACAGGCCCTTGTCCGTGCTCACCACGATGAAGCCCACCTTCTTGGCGCCAGGGTTGGCGACCATGAAGGGGTGGACGTACTCGGGGTTCGCCTTGGACAGGTTGGCCGCGATGTTGCGCACCTTTTCAGCGTAAGGCCGGGCCGCGCGCATGCGATCCTGCGCCTTGCGCATCTTCGAAGCCGCGACCATTTCCATGGCCTTGGTGATCTTCTTGGTGTTCTCGACGCTCTTGATCTTGCCGCGTATTTCCTTGCCTGCCGCCATGGCGTGCTCCTTTTAGGCGAAGGTCTTCTTGAACGCAGCGATGGCCGATTGCAGTTCGGCTTCGGCGTCCTTGTCGAGGGCCTTCGAGGCTTCGAGCTTGCTCAGCAGTGCGGCGTGGCTGGTCTTCAGGAACTGGTGCAGACCAGATTCGAAGGCCAGGATCTTCTTGACGTCCACGTCGTCCATGAAGCCCTTGTTCACGGCGTACAGCGTCGCGCCCATCAGCGAGACCGACAGCGGCGAGTACTGAGCCTGCTTGAGCAGTTCGGTCACGCGGGCACCGCGGTCCAGCTGCTTGCGGGTGGCTTCGTCCAGGTCGGAGGCGAACTGCGCGAACGCGGCCAGCTCACGGTACTGCGCCAGGTCGGTACGGATACCGCCGGACAGGCCCTTGATCAGCTTGGTCTGGGCAGCACCACCCACGCGCGACACCGAGATACCGGCGTTGATGGCGGGACGGATACCGGCGTTGAACAGGCTGGTTTCCAGGAAGATCTGACCGTCGGTGATCGAGATCACGTTGGTCGGAACGAAGGCGGACACGTCACCGGCTTGCGTTTCGATGATGGGCAGTGCCGTCAGCGAACCCGTCTTGCCCTTGACTTCACCCTTGGTGAAGGCCTCGACGTAGTCGGCGTTCACGCGGGCTGCACGTTCCAGCAGGCGCGAGTGGATGTAGAACACGTCGCCAGGGAAGGCTTCGCGTCCGGGAGGACGGCGCAGCAGCAGCGACACTTGACGGTAGGCCACGGCCTGCTTGGACAGGTCGTCGTACACGATCAGGGCGTCCTGGCCACGGTCGCGGAAGTACTCGCCCATGGCGCAGCCGGAGTAAGCCGACACGAACTGCATGGCAGCCGAGTCAGAGGCCGAGGCGGCGACGACGATGGTGTATTCCAGGGCGCCGGCTTGCTCAAGCGCGCGCACGACGTTCTTGATCGACGACGCCTTCTGGCCGATGGCGACGTAGATGCACGTGACGCCCTGGCCCTTCTGGTTGATGATCGCGTCGATGGCGACGGCGGTCTTGCCGGTCTGGCGGTCGCCGATGATCAGCTCGCGCTGGCCACGGCCGACGGGCACCATGGAGTCGATCGACTTCAGGCCGGTCTGCAGGGGCTGCGACACCGACTCACGGGCGATCACGCCGGGAGCGATCTTCTCGATGGGAGAAGTCAGCTTGGCGTTGATCGGGCCCTTGCCGTCGATGGGCTGACCCAGGGCGTTGACCACGCGGCCAACCAGCTCGGGACCCACGGGCACTTCCAGGATGCGGCCGGTCGTCTTGACCGTGTCGCCTTCGGAGATGTGCTCGTAGCTGCCCAGGATCACGGCGCCGACGGAGTCGCGCTCGAGGTTCAGGGCCAGGCCGTAGGTGGGGATGCCGCTGGCGTCAGCGGGGAATTCCAACATTTCGCCTTGCATCGCGTCGGACAGGCCGTGCACGCGGACGATACCGTCGGTCACGGAGATGACCGTGCCTTGGTTGCGAATGTCGGCAGCCGCGCCGAGACCTTCGATGCGGCTCTTGATCAGTTCGGAAATTTCTGCGGGATTCAGTTGCATTGCGTTGCTCCCAGTCTGGTCAAGGGCTGCACAGGGCATACCTCGTTGACAACGACCGGCTGGATTTCAGGGTTCACTTGACAGCCCTGAAGGCCAGCCAGTGGGGGTTGGGCGACCATGTGTGCACCAGTCTTGGACAGGCGGCTCTCCGGGGTCAGGCCAGGAGGGCCGTCTTCATGCGCTCCAGGCGGGCCTTGACGGAGGTGTCGAGCACCTCGTCACCCACCACCACGCGCACGCCACCGATCAGCGTCGGGTCCAGCTGGACCGTGGGCTGCAGTTTGCGGCCGAAGCGCTTCTCCAGGGCACCCTGGATGTCGGCCAGTTGGGCGGCATCGACAGGGAAGGCACTGTAGACAGTGGCTTCGGACACACCCTGACGGGCATGCACGAGGGTTTGGAACTGCTCGGCCATCAGCGGCAAAGCCGCCAGACGACCGTTGTCGAGGACGGTACGCAAGAAGTTGGCCACGGCCGGCGCCAGCGCCACCTTGGCGGCACCCGTCAGCACCTCGAAGACTTGCTCCTTGGTGACGGCGGGGTTGTCCGCCAGGGACCGCAGTTGCGGGTCACTGGCCACCGCGGCCAGGGCCTCGACCTGACCGAGCCAGGCAGCCTGGTCGGCATCGGGCGCGGCCTTGAACAAGGCGTCGGCGTACGGGCGGGCGATGGTGGCAAGCTCGGCCATGATCACAGCTCCGTTTTCAGGCGGCTCAGCAGGTCAGCGTGGACCTGGGGCGAGACTTCGCGCTGCAGAATCTGCTCGGCGCCCTTGACCGCCAGCGTGGCGACCTGCTCGCGCAGGGCCTCACGGGCACGCACGACCAGCTGGTCGGCTTCGGCCTTGGCGTCGGCGACGATCTTGGCGGCTTCGGCCGTTGCGCGGGCCTTGGCATCCTCGACCAGCGTGTTGCCACGCTTCTCGGCGTCGGACAGACGCTTGGCGATGTCTTCGCGGGACTGAGCGAGTTCCTGCTGCACGCGCTGGTTGGCGGAGGCCAGTTCGGACTTCGCCTTGTCGGCGGCAGCCAGACCGTCCGCGATCTTGGTGGCGCGCTCGTCGAGAGCCTTCGTGATCGGGGGCCACACGAACTTCATCGTGAACCACCACAGGATCATGAAGACCACGATCTGCGCAATCAGCGTTGCGTTCAGATTCACGGCTCGGACCTTTCTCGGTTAATTGAAAACTCAGTCGAGAAAGACCGATTACTTCACCAGGTTCGCGATGAACGGGTTGGCGAAGGCGAACAGCATGGCGATACCCACGCCGATCAGGAAGGCGGCGTCGATCAGACCGGCCAGCAGGAACATCTTGGTTTGCAGTTCGTTCATCAGCTCAGGCTGACGTGCGGTGGCTTCGAAGTACTTGCCGCCCATCAGGGAGATACCGATACAAGCACCCAGGGCGCCCAGACCGATGATCAGACCACAAGCCAGCGCGACATTGCCCAACACGAGTTCCATGATTGCTCCTAAAGAAAAAAGTGAGGTTGGTAAGGAAAGAGAGAAAACGGGAGAGAGAAGGGATCAGTGACCTTCGTGGGCCTGACCGATGTACACCAGGGTCAGCATCATGAAGATGAAGGCCTGCAAGGTGATGATCAGGATGTGGAAGATGGCCCAGGCAGTGCCTGCGATCACGTGGCCGATCCACAGGCCGATGCCGCCCAGGGAGGCGAAGCCCACGGCGCCCATCAGGGCGATCAGCATGAACACCAGCTCGCCGGCGTACATGTTGCCCCACAGCCGCATGCCGTGAGAGATGGTCTTGGCACCGAATTCGATCAGGTTCAGGCCGAAGTTGGCGGGTGCCAGCAGGATGATGCCGATGGGGCCGTGCGCATGGAACGGGGCCGTGAACAGCTCCTTGATCCAGCCGAACAGGCCCTTGATCTTGACGTTGTAGTACAGGCAGATCAGCAGCACGCTGACGGACATGCCCAGGGTGACGGACAGGTCAGCGGAGGCCACGACACGCAGGTAGGCGTGACTGGGGTCCAGGCCCTGGGCCTCGTGCGCCTTGCCCCACAGCGTGGGCAGCAGGTCGAGGGGGATCAAGTCCATCGCGTTCATGAAAAAGATCCACACGAACACGGTCAGGGCCACCGGGGCCACGGCCTTGCGGGACGTGGCGTTGTTGATGATGCCCTTGGCCTGCGTGTCGACCAGCTCGACGATCAGTTCGACCGCGGCCTGGAAGCGACCCGGGACACCCGGCGTGGCCTTGCGGGCGGCGCGCCACAGCAGGAACACGGCCAGCAGGCCCAGCAGGACGGACCAGAACAGGGAGTCGTAGTTGATGTACGAGAAATCCGCGATGGCTTGCGGCTCGTGGTGGTTCTGCAGGTGGCGCAGGTGGTGATTGATGTATTCACCGGCCGTGGGCGCGTGGTGCGCGGCTCCGGCCGCGGCGTCGTGTGCATCAGCAGACATCAGCAACTCTCGTCAGACTCTAGATTTTTTGGAGCCCTGCCAAAGCAGGACCAGACCATTGACCTTCAGGCACAACACCAGGGTGACCAGCAGCGCGGCCCAGTTCAGCGAAGGCACCCACGTGGGCGCCAAGGCGAGCAGGGCCACCACCAGCGCCAGCTTGACGATCTCCCAGAAGAGGAGACCACCCAAGCTGCTGCGCCCTGCCCCGCGACCAAATACCCCGCGCACCATGAGCGCGCCGGGCACCACCACCACCGCTGCGCCATACAGCGCAGAAATGAAAGAGGGCAGGTTGCGAGAAAGGCCCCCCCAGATCACCGCCACGACCACCCCGATCAGCGCTTGCAGCGCGATCACCCGCCAAGGCGAGAGGGAGGGGCTTCTCGCGATCAGGGCCTGCGCCTCGTCTCGCGTGAGCGGTATCACCGGGGGCTCGGGTTCCTGCTGCGGCCAGACTGAATCCTGCCACCCGGCGGATGCTGGCACTTTCGCTGGAGCCCCTGGCGCCACCGCAGGGGAGGATGGCGTCGGCTTTTCCATGAAAGAACTGCAACCGCGTTGACCGCCGCGCCGACCGTCTTTTCAGACAAGCCCCGCTGACAGCGCACAAAAAACCCGACCTGATGTCGGCAAAACCCAAAGATTATAGTGCTTACCCCCACGCAAACCAAGCCCCCCGAACATCCGGCATGGCGGACAGGGGCTGATGCCCCCGTGAATGGACGATGAATTGCATGTGCACCAGTCGCGTGCGTGCGACAAAAATGGGGCGTCATCGAAAGCCACCGGCGCCCCAAAGCGGGTCGGCCGAACATGCGCGCCGGCTCATGGCTTGACGTGGCAAATCTAACGCGACATCCCTCGATTGGGGGGAGCCCCCGGGCAAGCCCCATCCTGCCCAAAAGGGGCTGACTGGCATGCTGTCGAACAATCGATCACTGAAACACTTTGTTTCCGGCCTTCCCTCCATATGACACCGTATGGGGCGCTTCGTGAGGGCCAACAACGGAGCAGCACCATGGCCAGTCCCGCGCACAAGGAAAAGACCCGGACCTTCTTTCGGCCCATCTCGTCCGTGACGGTGTCCCACATCAAGCAGATGTACGAGCTGTACGCGCAGTACTACGAGAACACCTCGCTGGACATCTTCCTGAGCGACCTGAGCAAGAAGTCGGGCGTGATCCTGGTCGAGCGCAAGTCGGACGACCGCCTGGTGGGCTTCTCGACGCAGACCTTCTTCGACCTGAACGTCGAGAACAAGCGCGTGCGCGGCATCTTCAGCGGCGACACCATCATCGAGAAGGAATACTGGGGCAACAACGACCTGGCCAACACCTTCTACCGCCGCCTGATCATCGAGCGCATCAAGCGCCCCTTCGTGCCGTTCTACTGGTTCCTGATCTCCAAGGGGTACAAGACCTACCTCTTGATGACCAACAACTTCTACAACTACTACCCGAAGGTCGATGGCAACCGCGCCGGTCGCGACGACCACTACCGCGCCATCACCGAGGCCTACTGCCAGCAGCTGTTCCCCGATGCGTTCGACCGCAAGAACATGGTGCTGGACTTCGGCGAGGACTACGTGCGCCTGAAGGGCGAAGTGGCCGACATCACGCCCGAACTCAAGGCCAGCAACCCGCACATCGACTTTTTCGAGAAGGTCAACCCCGGCTGGCGCCGTGGCAACGAGGTGCCCTGCCTGGCCGCGTGCGACTACGAAAGCCTGTTCCGCTCCATCGTCGATGTGCCCTGGAAGTGGGTGAAGAAGCACATCCTGGGCACGCACAAGCCCGAAGGCCTGGCCGTGGCCCGCAAGATGGACAACGAGCAGCGCGGCGCCAACGCATCGACGGTCTGGCTGGACACCGATGTCCAGGACGGCCTGGAGCGCGGCAAGGCTTCCTGAGCATGGGCGTCGGAACATCCTTCGGCCACCAACTCCTCAAACTGCTCGTCACCCCCGGGTGCCGGCGTTTCGAACGACACCTCGGCGAGCTGGAACAGATCCAGCGTGGCCGCCTGTCGCGTTGGCTGGCCGCCGTGGCCG
Source organism: Candidatus Aquabacterium excrementipullorum (assembly GCA_019112875.1). GTDB lineage: Bacteria > Pseudomonadota > Gammaproteobacteria > Burkholderiales > Burkholderiaceae_C > Aquabacterium > Aquabacterium excrementipullorum. The sequence goes on along the minus strand of DXIO01000014.1, from coordinate 3,699 downwards.
CATCCCCTGAAGGTCAGCGCCGCGGCGTGCGCGCCGACTGGACCTGGGAGCAGTTCGCCCAGCACATGCCCCTGACGACCTACGGCGACTACGCCGAGGCGCTGGAGCGCCAGCGCGCGTCGCGCGGGCGCGAGATGGTCGATTCGCCGGTGATGCGCTACCAGCCCACCAGCGGCTCGACATCGGCCGTCAAATGGATCCCGTACAGCAAGCTGTTCCTGGAAGAGCTGGACGAGGTCATCAGCGCCTGGGTGGGTGATCTGTACCGCCAGTTCCCCAAGCAGGGGCGCGGCACGCACTACTGGTCGCTGTCCTGGATCCCGACGGACATGCGCGGCCAGACCGCCGGCGACATCAACGACGACATGAAGATGCTGTCGTGGGGCAAGCGCCTGCTGGCCTACCTGACGCAATCGGTGCCGCAAGAGGTGGCGCTGGCCGAGACGTCCGATGACTCGCTGTTCGCGACCGTGGCCTACCTGGTGGCCGACGAGACGCTGGGCTTCATCTCGGTGTGGAGCCCGACCTTCGCGCTCGGCGCGCTGGAGCAGCTGGGCCGTTGGCGCGAGGAGCTGGCCCAGGTGTTGGACACCGGCAGCTGGGGCGCCCGCCAGGCCCGCATGGCCCAGGTGGACTGCCCGCGCTCCACCCGCGCCGCGCAACTGCTGCGCGCCTGGGACGGCAAGCTCGCACCCGAGTTCTTCGCCAAGCTGTGGCCCGGCCTGGCCGTGGTCAGCTCGTGGGACACGGCCGCCGCCGCGCCCTGGGCCGACAAGCTGCGCGCGCTGCTGCCGCACGCCAGTTTCCAGGGCAAGGGCCTGTGGGCCACCGAAGGCGTGGTGACCTTCCCGTTTCAGGGCCGCTTCCCGCTGGCCTACCTCAGCCACTTCTACGAGTTCGAGGACACGGCCAATGGCCAGGTGCTGGCGCCGTGGCAGCTGCGCGAAGGCATGGAAGTGATCCCCATCATGACGACGGGCTCGGGCTTCGCGCGCTACAAGATGAGCGACGTGGTGCGCGTCGATGGCTTCCTGGGCCAGGTGCCCTGCTTCACCTTCCTGGGCCGCAACGACGGTGTCGACCTGGTGGGCGAGAAGACCAGCGCCACGCTGGCCCAGCAGATCCAGGACGGCCTGGACCTGCAAGGCGCCCTGCCCGTGACGCTGCTGGCCCTGGACCAGAGCACGCGCCTGTCACCCGGCTATGCGCTGCTGGTGGAATGTGCCGAGGGCGCCGACCGCCCCGCGCTGGAGGCCTCGCTGGCGGGCCAGCTGGAGCGCGCGCTGCAGAGCAACTTCCACTACAAGCTGGCGCGCGAACTGGGCCAGCTGCAACCCGCCGCCTGCGTGGCTTTGCCGCACATGCGTGATTTGTACCTTGACCAGTGCCGTCTGCGTGGCATGGTCGAGGGCAACATCAAGATCGAGCCGCTGCGCCACTGGAAGGGACAGATCCCCGACGTGCTGCGGCATGCACTGGACGAACCGGCCGTGGCCGCCTGACGCAACAACATCGCGCCGGCCTCAGCAGTACCCACCACGCCGCACAACCCAACGCCTTCGACGAGGACACCATGACCATCACCGTGCGTCTCGGCACGCCCGCCGACAACCCGAAGATCCATGACCTGATCAGCAAGATCACCATGCCCGGGCCGGCCGAAATGTGCTTTCAGCGCCAGCCGGATTTCTTCATCGGCGCCAAGGTGATCGGCGACGAGTTCGTGCTGGCCGTGGCCGACGATTCCGAGCGCCCCGAGGTGCTGGCCGGCCTGACCGTGATCTCCGGCCGCGACCTGTACATCAGCGGCCAAAAGCGCCGCGTGTACTACTCGGGCGACACGCGGGTCGATCCGTACTACCGCCGCCGCGGCATCGCCTCGCAGATGTTCATCGCGCAGAAGGAGTACCGCTCCAAGACCGATCTGCTGCAGGGCATCGTGATCAAGGACAACGTGGCCCCGCTGGAAGCCGCCAAGAACGCGGCCGACGGCGTGCTGTTCGACTACTGGGTGAGCCACACGATCGAGACCAGCTTCATCTTCACGCGCAAGATCAAGCCGCGCATCCCGGCCGGCGTGGAGATCCGCGCGGCCACGGCCGCCGACGTGCCGGCGATGCAGGCCTTCTTCGACCGCGAGGCCCCGCGCCGCAACGGCTACCCCTGCTACGAGTTCGCCAAGGTGCTGGCCAATGACCCGTACTACGCGGGCATCTCGATCGGCGACTACGCGCTGGCCTTCAAGGGTGGCGAGCTGATCGGCATCCTGGGCAGCTGGAACCAGAAGGCCTACAAGCAGACGCGCGTGATGGGCTTCAAGGCCCCGATCGGCCTGATCCGCCCGCTGTACAACCTGTATGCCTCGATCGCCGGCGGTTTTCGCCTGCCGCCGGTGGGTGGCGTGCTGAACTACCTGACGCTGCACACCACCTTGATCGCGGGCGACGACAAGGACGTGTTCCGCGCGCTGATCGACTGGATCATGGCGCACCAGGGCCAGAAGTACGACGCACTGGCCTGCGGCATCACGCACGGCGACCCGCTGGTGGAGGTGCCGCGCGGCTACAAGCGCCAGAAGCTGTTCTCCAGCCACTTCTGGCTGAGCTATGGCGACGATCCGCGCCCTGGCATCGATAATCGCCCGCTGTTCGTCGAACTGGGCCGCCTGTGACCATGTGATCGTGGCAGGCCCTCGCCGAGCGAGCCTGTCGCCATGACCTTTGTTGAGTGAAGTGTTCCCATGAAGCGCCTGCTGTCCATCCCCTCGCCCGCCTTGTCCCGCACCGCCCTGACACGGTCCATCCTGGGCACCGGCCTGCTGCTGGCCGTCGCCGGCCTGAGCGGCTGCCTGCAAGATGAAGCGCGCTCGCAGTTGCCCGGCTACATCGAGGCGGACATCACCTCGGTGGCCACCCCCGTGGCGGGCACGCTGTTCCAGATGGGCGTGAAGGAAGGCCAGGCCGTGAAGCTGGGCGACAAGCTCTACACGCTGGAATCCAACCGTGAGCAGGCCCAGCTGGCCGAGGCCCAGGCCCGCAAGGCCCAGGCCGATTCGCAGCAGCAGAACCTGAGCAAGGGCGCCCGCAAGGACGAGCTGGACCAGGTGCGCGCCAAGCTGCGCTACGCCAAGGCCCAGCTGGCCCAGATGCAGACCAACCTGAAGAAGAGCGAGACCCTGGTCAAGAAGGGCTTCATCGCCGAGGCGCAGGTCGATGCCGACCGCACCAACGTCGCCCTGGCCCAGGCCCAGGTCGAAGAGGCCCGCGCCGCCCTGCGCGCCGCCAAGGAAGGCGCCCGCGACGACGAGAAGCGCGCCGCCGCCGCCCAGGCCTCGGCCGCCGTGGCCGGTGTGGCCCAGGTGGAATGGCTGCTGCAGCAGAAGCAGGTAACGGCCCCCGTGGAGGGCGTGGTGCAGGAGATCTTCGTGCGCCAGGGCGAGTTCGCGCAGACCGGCGCCGCCGTGCTGTCCATCCTGCAGAAGGACAGCCTGCGCGTGCGCTTCTTCGTGCCCAACGACCTGCGCCCGCGCTTCCTGCCGGGCGCGCAGTTCCAGGTGAAGGTGTCGGGCTGCGAGCAGCCCCTGACCGCCCGCACCACCCGCGTGAGCGCCCGCCCCGAGTACACCAACCCGCTGATGTTCGGCCCCGAGCTGCGTGACCGCCTGAGCTTCCTGACCGAAGGCCGCATCGAAGGCGCCAG
>DXIO01000013.1 GCA_019112875.1 Candidatus Aquabacterium excrementipullorum | reverse complement strand
CGCGCACGCTGTCGTCGGCATCGAGGCGGGTGAAGGCCTCGGCCAGGGCCTGGCGCAAGGCCAGGTTCAGCGCGTTGAGCACCTCGGGGCGGTTCAGGCGCAGCACGGCCACGCCGGGGTGGGGGCGTTCTTCGAGCAGGATGCTTGGATCGGTCATGCGATTCGCTCCTGGCTCACCGGCCCGAGAACACGGCGGGGCGCTTCTCGAAGAAGGAGGCCACCGCCTCGGCGTGGTCGGCCGTGTGGTGGGCCAGGCCCTGGAACTGGCCAGCGTTGTCCAGCGCTTCATCCAGCGTGACGTTGCGCGCCTGTTGCAGCAACTGCTTGGTCCAGCGCAGCACCTGCGGCGGGTTGGCCGCGATGCGGTGGGCCAGCGCGAAGGCCTCGTCCAGCAGCGAGGCGGGCTCGACCACGCGCGTGACCAGGCCGATGCGCAGCGCCTCCTGCGCGTCGATGGTGTCGCCGGTGAAGGCCAGCTCGGCCGCCTTGCCCAGGCCCACGATGCGGGGCAGGAACCAGGCACCGCCATCGCCCGGCACGATGCCGACCTTGACGAAGCTCTCGGCGAAGCGCGCCGTGCTCGACGCGATGCGGATGTCGCACATGCAGGCCAGGTCGTTGCCCGCGCCCATGGCCGGGCCGTTGACGGCCGCGATGATGGGCACGTGCAGCGTCTGAAAAGCGCGCGGGATGCGCTGGATGCCGGCGCGGTAGTTGGCGACGATCTGCGCGGGCGATCCGCCGAACATGCCTTGCCGATCACGCATCTCGGCTACGTTGCCGCCGGAGCAGAAGGCCGTGCCGGCACCCGTCAGCACGGCCGCGCGGATCTCCAGGTCGTCGTTCAGGCGCTTGAACAAGGTCTCGAAGGCGGCGAACAATTCCTCGCCATCGAGCGCGTTGCGCGTGGCCGGGCGGTTCAGCGTGAGCAGCGCGACATGGCCGCGGCGCTCGAACAGGATGGGATCGTTGGGATGGCTCATGGGTGTGTCCTTGTGCTCAGACCAGTTCGATGGCCAAGGCGATGCCCTGCCCCACGCCGATGCACATCGTGCACAGCGCGCGGCGCCCGCCGGTGCGCTGCAACTGGCGCACGGCAGTGAGCGCCAGGCGCACGCCCGACATGCCCAGCGGGTGGCCAAACGCGATGGCGCCACCGTTGGGGTTCACGTGCTCGCCGTCGTCGGGCAGGCCGAGCTGGCGCAGCACGGCCAGGCCTTGCGCGGCGAAGGCCTCGTTGAGTTCGATCACGTCGAAATCGGTGATCTTCAAGCCCGTCTGCGCCAGCAGCTTGCGCACCGCCGGCACCGGGCCGATGCCCATCACGCGCGGGGCCACGCCGGCCGTGGCGATGCCGATCACGCGGGCCAGCGGCGTGACGCCGTTGCGCGCGGCGCCGGCTTCGCTGGCCATCAGCAGGGCGGCCGCGCCATCGTTCACGCCCGAGGCGTTGCCGGCGGTGACGGTGCCGTTGGGGCGGAAGGCGGGCTTGAGCTTGGCCAGCGTCTCCAGCGTGGTGTCGGGGCGCGGGTGCTCGTCCTGGCTGAACAGGCGCGTCTCGCCCTTCTTGGTGCTGCCGGGCACGGGCACGATCTCGGTGTCGAACAGGCCGGCCGCGACGGCCCGGGCCGCGCGCTGCTGGCTGCGCAGCGCGAAGGCGTCTTGATCAGCGCGCGAGATGCCGTGCTCATCGGCCACGTTCTCGGCCGTCTCGCCCATGGCATCGATGCCGTAGAGCTGCTCCATGCGCGGGTTGACGAAGCGCCAGCCGATGGTCGAGTCGTGGATCTCGGCATGGCGGCTGAAGGCGGTCGCGGCCTTGGGCATCACCAGCGGGGCGCGGCTCATGCTTTCCACGCCACCGGCGATGGCCAAGTCCAGCTGGCCCAGGGCGATGCCGCGTGCCGCGCTGGCAATCGCTTCGAGGCCCGAGCCGCACAGGCGGTTCACCGTGGCCGCAGCGGCCGTCACGGGCAGGCCGGCCAGCAGCGCGCTCATGCGGGCCACGTTGCGGTTGTCTTCACCGGCCTGGTTCACGCAGCCGAAGTAGACCTCCTCCAGCTGCCCCCAGTCCAGACGCGGGTGGCGGGCCATGAGCGCCTGCAGCGGGATGGCGCCCAGGTCGTCCGTGCGGATGCCCGAGAGCGCGCCGCCGTAGCGGCCGATGGGCGTGCGCAGGCCGTCGCAGAGGTAGGCGTGGCTCATCACAGCCCCAACACGCGTTCTGCGTTGCCGTGCATGACCTTCTCCATCACCGCGTCGCTGTAGCCCAGCTCGGCCCATTCGCGCAGGATGCGTTCGTAGGGCAGGCTGGGGTAGTCGCTGCCGAACATGATCTTGTCCTGCAGGCGGCCACGGATGTCCACCTTCAGGTTGCCCGGGAAGTACTTGGGCGCCCAGCCCGACATCTCCCAGTACACATTGCCCTTGTGCAAGGCCACGGCCGTGGTCTCGTCCACCCAGGGCCAGCCGGGGTGGGCCATGATGATCTTGAGGTTCGGGAAGTCAGCGGCCAGGTCGTCGATGGAGCCCGGGTGCGCATGGCGGATGCGTGCACCGTGGCCGCCGGCCATGCCCGCGCCCATGCCCGTCGTGCCCACGTCGATCATCACGGCCGCACCCAGCGCGTTGATCTCTTCGAACAGCGGGTAGTAGCGGCGGTCGTTCACCGCGAAGTGCTGCATGATCGGGTGGAAGTGAAAGCCGATGAAGCCCAGTTCGGTCACGGCCTTCTTCACCTGGCGGATGGCGATCTCGCCCTTGGCGGGCTCCACCGCGCCCCAGCATTGCAGGATGCGGTCGGGGTGGCGCTTCCAGATGCCGTGCACATACTCGTTGGTGCAGGGCGGGCTGGCCACGGTGGTCTCCAGGTCCAGGGCCACCAGGCAGGCCTGGACGCCAGCGGTGGCGAACTCCTGGATCACATCCTCTTCGGATTTGCCCACCCAGTCGCGCTTCCAGTAGGTGGCCAGGGCTTCGGGGTAGGGGCCTTGTGATTCGATCCAGGTCTGGGTGCCGGGGTAGCAGTGCAGGTCGATGATGCGCATGGCGTGTGTCGCTTTCGTGATCGGGGTGTGAAGTAGGGCGGTGCCTGTTCAGGCGGCCTTGGCGGCTTGTGCCGCCTGGGCCTCAGCGGCCAGCGTGGCGGCGATCTGCTCGCCCAGTGCCTTCTTGGAGACCTTGCCGAAGGTGGACACCGGGAAGTCCGGCAGCAGCTCCAGGCGCTCGGGCAGCTTGAACTTGGCGATCTCGTGCGTGTGCAGGAAGGCCACCAGCGTGGGCAGATCCAGCGTGGCGCCGCGCTTGAGCACCACGTAGGCGCACATCTTTTCGCCCATGGCCGCATCGGGCATCGGCACGCAGGCCACGTTCTGCACGGCCGGGTGCATCAGGATCAGGTTCTCGACCTCTTCGGCGCTGATCTTCTCGCCACCGCGGTTGATCAGGTCCTTCTTGCGGCCCTCGACGATGTAGTTGCCCGAGGGGTGCTTGCGCATCAGATCACCCGAGCGGTAGAAGCCATCGGGGGTGAACTGGCGCGCGTTGTACTCGGGCACGCCGAAGTAGCCACGCAAGGTGTACGGGCCACGGCAGGCCAGCTCGCCCACCTCGCCATCGGGCACCTCGCGGCCGTCGTCGTCGATCAGGCGCACCTCGTCGTCGGCGCACACGGGGCGGCCACAGGTTTCCAGCAGCACCTCTTCGTCGTCGCCCTGGCGCACGAACATCAGCAGGCCTTCGCTCATGCCGAAGTTCTCCTGCACGAAGGCGTTGCGGAACAACTGGCGTGTGCGGATGCGCACCTCGGGCTGCATGCGCTGGCCACCGCTCTGGATCTGCCGCACCGAATCGAGCTTGGCGCCCTCGATGGCCGGGTCGTTGATCAGGCGGATCAGCAGGGCCGGCACCACCTTGATGTGCGTCACGCCGTGCTGCTCGATCAGCGCGAACATCTCGGCCGGCCGCGTGTTGGCGTGCAGCACCACCGTGGCCCCGTTGAACAGGAAGCCCTGGATGCCCGGGCAGGCCAGCGGCAGGTTGTGCGCGATGGGCAGCACCAGCAGCAGCACGGAATCGCCATTGACACCGGCCACCTCGGCCGCCACCTTGGAGTTGTAGGCGTAGTCGTTGTTGGTGCGCGGGATCAGCTTGGGGATGCCCGTGGTGCCACCTGACAGCTGGAAGATGCACGGGTCGGTCGGCTCGATGTGCAGCTCGCGCAGCTTCGATGCGGGCAGGTTTGCAGGCTTGGCAATCAGCTCGGTCAGCGAATGCTCACCAGGGCCGGCTTCGCCCAGCACCAGGCGCAGTTGCAAGCAGGGCTGCTCGGCCTGCACACGGTCGATGATCGGCGCGAAGCGGAACTCGCCGCCCTGTTCGCGCACCGAGGCCGGGTACACCGCGCAGCGGGCCTGCGACAGGCGCACGAACTGGCTCAGCTCCGCGTAGCGGTGCGTCACCAGCGCCGCGATAGGGATGCAGCCGAGCTTTTGCAGCGCGAAGTACAGCACCACGAACTCGGCCACGTTGGGCAGGGTGGGCACGACGCGGTCCAGCGGCTTGAGGCCCAGCTCGAGCAGGTTGAGCGCCAGGTTGCTGCTGACGGCATCGAGTTGCGCATAGGTGTAGCGGCGCTCGCCATCGATCAGCGCGGTGCGCTCGGCATAACGCTCGAACACGGCGGCGAACTCCTGCGCCAGCGACTGGTCGCGCCAGTAGCCCTGGGCGCGGTAGCGCGCGGCGTAGTCCTCGGGAAAGGGCACGAATCCTTCCAGCATGGTGTGCTCCTTTGCGCGATCAGGTCGAGGCCGTGAAGCCACCGTCGATCACGACGACTTCACCCGTGACGAAACGGTTCGCGGTGATCAGGTTGAGCATCACCTCGGCCACGTCGTCGGCCGTGACGCAGCGGCGCAGCGGGGTCTGCTTGGCGCGCTTGCCCATCAGGTCGTCGTACTTGTCGCCCAGCATGCGTTCCATCCATTCGCCCTCCATCCAGCCGGGGGCCACGGCGTTCACACGGATGTCCGGGCCCAGGTTCCAGGCCAGGGTCTTGGTCAGGTTGACCACCGCGGCCTTGCTGGCGGCATAAGGCAGCGGCTGCGGGCCGGGGCGCAGGCCGACGATGCTGGCGGTGTTGACGATGGCGGGGTTGGTGCCCTTCTTGAGCAGGGGCACGGCGGCCCGGGCCACCTGGAAGGTGCCGCGCACGTTGACGGCGAAGGTGCGGTCCCACTCGGCCATGTCCAGGCTTTCCAGATCCTTGACCTTCCAGGTGGCGGTGGTGCCGGCGTTGTTGACCAGGGCATCGAGGTGGCCGAAGGTCTCGCCGATGGCGGCCATGGTGCGGCGCACGGCCGTGTCGTCGCTGACATCGCACTGCAGCAGCAGCGTCTTGGCGCCCAGCGCTTCGGCCTCGCCGGCCACGGCCTGCGCGGCCTTGGCGCTGGAGCCGTAGACGATGCAGACGTCGTAGCCGGCGCCGGCCAGGGCCAGCACGGCGCTGCGGCCGATACCGGTGGCGCCACCGGTGACGAGGGCTTTCTTGCGGGGAGTGGAACTCATGGCTTGTCCTTGGGTGAAACCGTGTGATCGGTGAGAACGGAGAGACGCTTCGTGAGCGCCCATGCAGCGGCGCGACCTGGGTCACACGGCCCGGTGCGAAAGCGGCGCTGGGGTCTGGAGAAAAGGCCTGAACGGCGGTCCGGGTGTTAACCCGAAGACATCAACAGGATCACGGTGGGGCTCCTCGGCAGTTGCTGCTTCATCGAGCAGTTGGGTTGACTGTAGGCAGGGGCCGAGGGGGCGGGAAGATGCCAGAATCCGCCAAGTGATACGCGATTGACATCCCGGCGGAAACCCTCGGGTTGTCCACCCCACCCCGATGAAACTCACGCAGTTGCGCGACCTGGTCGCGATCGTGGAGCACGGCAGCCTTCGGGCCGCCGCGCGCCAGCTGGATGTGGCCCAGCCCTTGTTGACGCGCAGCGTGCGCGCGCTGGAAAAGGAACTGGGCGTGGAGCTGTTCGAGCGCCAGGCCCTGGGCATGACGCTCACGCCGGCGGGCCGGCTGTTCCACCAACGCGCCAGCGCCATCGTCAACGAAGTGCGCCGCGCGCGCGACGAGCTCGCGCAGGTGCAGGGCGACGGGGCTGGCACCCTGGTGGCGGGGCTGTCGATCATGCCGCACGCGGGCCTGTTGCCATCGGCCCTGCCGGCGTTTCGCAGGCGCTATCCGCAGGTGCAGCTGCACCTGATCGAAGGCCTGTTCCCCGACATCGAAAGCCGCCTGCGCGAAGGCAGCATCGACTTCTACATGGGCGCGGCGCCGCGCCTGCAGCCGGCACCGGGGCTGGTGATGGAGATCCTCTTCAGCAACACGCGCGCGGTGGTCGGTCGCAAGGGCCACCCGATGGCGCAGGCTGGTTCGCTCAAGGAGCTGGCCTCGGCCGAATGGGCCACCACCTCGATCGACTACAACGCGAACGAAGACCTGTCGCGCCTGTTCGCGCGGCACGACCTGCCACCGCCGAAGGTGGCCTTGCAGGCGGGCAGTGCCTTGTCATTGATGGTGGCACTGTCCGAGACCGACCTGCTGGCGATGCTGCCGCGCCAGTGGGCGGACTTCCCGCTCACGGCGGGCACCTTGCATGTGATCCCGGTGCGTGAGCACCTGCCCGCGCCGGACATCGTGTTGATCCGCCGGCCGGACCTGCCGCTCACGCCAGCGGGCGAGCACCTGGTGGACCTGATGCTGCGCTCGGCGCCGGGGCAGGACGTGGCCGCCTGACGGGCGCCATCCTCTGGTCGCCCGCTGATCAACTCGTTCGGCCCGCCATGAAAAAAGCCGCGCAGATGCGCGGCTTTCGTTCGTTCGATGCGGCCATCCGGCCACATCCACATCACCACAGGATCACTCCGGCTTGCTGGGCTCGCTCGGAGTGTTGTCCTGCGGCTTGCTGGCATCGGCAGGCGCTGCATTGCGCGGCGCACGCGGCTGGCCGTCGCGGTTCTGCGGGCGTTGCTGTGCGTTGGGGCCCTGGCCTTGGCGAGGGCCGCCTTCACCACGGGGACCACGGTCGCCACGCGGGCCACCACCTTCAGGGCGGCCACGTCGATCATCACCGCGAGGGCCACGGGTATCGCGGCGATCGCCACCAGGGCGCTGCTCACCGGCACGCGCACCGCCTTGGCCACCGCCGCGGTTGCCACCACGGTCACCACGATCCCCCCGACGGTCATCGCGACGCTGATCGCCATGCTCATGACGCGGACGGCCATGGCCATGCGGCGGGCGGCCTTGCGGCGCGGGCGGGCGCTCCGCCGCTTCCTTGCGGGCCAGCGCCAGCAACTCGGGCAGCTGCTCGGCCGTGACGCCCTTGAGCGCGCAGAAGTTGGCTTCGGTCAGCTTGGTGGTCTCGAAGTCGCGCAGCAGCGACGCACGCTGGCGGCGGGCCTGGTCTTCCTCGCGGCGGGCGGCGTCTTCCTGGGCGCGGCGTGCGTCCTGGTTGGCGCGGCGGCGGGTCAGCTCGTCGGCGGCGACCTTGCGGTGCTCTTCGGTCAGCTCACCGGCGGGCTGGCCGTCCAGGTCGAAACGCTGCGTGCCCTTGGACACGGCGATCAGGTAGGAGGTGGCGCCCGTGTGGCGGCGCAGGAAGGCCGACAGCACGGCCTTGGTGAAGACGCCGGGCGCGCGCTCCTGGATATCGGCCTGGATGCGCAGCTTCAGCGGCTTGGCGCCGCCGGTGAACAGCGCCGGGAAGAGCTGCTTGAGGCGGTCGCCCGCAGCGGCCGGGCTCATCTCTTCGGCCTTGGCGGGCGCTTCGGCCACCGGCGCGCCAGCAGCGGCCTGCTCGGCGGGTGCCGGCGCGGGCGCGGCTTCGGGCGACGCGGCGTTGTCGTGGTCGGGCGTGGAACTGGTCGAAGAGGACATGAAACGGGCGCAGGCTCAGGCGCGAGAGACGGAAGGAAGGGCTGATTGTGCCTGCAAAGGGCTGCGCGCGCCCAGCACCCTGAACAGGCACCTGCGGGGCGCGCGGCCGTTCAGCGCAGGCTCACGGTGGCGCGTTTCCAGGCCGGATCCTGCCAGCGCTTGAAGGCGGTCAGCAGGTCGGGCGTGCCAGCCTCCTTGTCGATGGCGAGGGTGTCCAGGCGCAACACCTCGAAGCGGCGCTGCTGGCGGCCTTCGGCGCGCACCTCGCGTGCGGCCAGCAGGCGGGGCTCGGCGCCCGGCACCCAGCCGGCGAACTCGATGTAGCCCACGCCGGGCTGGGCGGTGCCGGGGGGCAGCACGTCCACGGTCCATTCCGTGGCGCCGGCAACCGGCTTGCGGAAGACCCACAGTTCGCGCCAGGTGGCCAGCGGCTGCACGGCCAGGGCCAGCGCGGTACCGGCGGGGTGAGCACTGGCCGACGCAGCCCACACCTGGCCGTAGGTGCAGCGGCGGGCCAGCGGGGCCTTGGCATCGTGGCGGGCGTCGAGCAGCAGCACGCAGGTCTCGCCCGGGGCACCGGGCACGGTGGTGATGCGCAAGCCGGGGTTGGGCGTGATGATGGGTGCTTCCAGGGCCCAGCGCGAAGCGCCCACGCGCAGCGCGGCCTCGGTGTAGTCGGCCTGGTCGTCGTCGGTCAGCTGGGCCTTGTCGACACCGGCCAGCGCTTCGATGGCGCGGGTGGCGGCGGGTTTCGCATCTTCGGCGCGGTGCGCCTGGGCATGGGCCAGCGCGGCCCACACGCCGGCACGGCGCAGGCGCACGCGGTTGGCCAGCAGCGGATCGACGCCGGCTGCGGGCACCATGTCCAGCACCTGGGCGCGCCACTGGTCATGCTGCAGGCGCTCGGTGGGGCGCAGGGCCGGGTCCACGCAGTCATGGCGGGTCAGGCCCAGGGCGGCACGGGCCTTCTGGTCAGGCTCGGCCGCGCGCATCGACAGAACCCGGCGGTACATGTCACCGTCGTAGCAGATGCGCATGGCGCCGTCGCGCTCGTAGGTCTTCATCGCCACGCCCAGTCGGGCGGCCACCTCCAGGTGGGCGGACACGGTGGCCGGTGCGCTCTGGCCGGCGCCAGTGGAGGCGCGGGTGGCCAGGCGCTCGGCCATGGTGGCCAGCGCGTCCAGCGGCTCGGCGGTGATGTCGGCCGAAGGCGCGGCCTGCAGGTAGGCCGTGGCGTAGCCGATGCCCAGCGCCTCGGCACCCGGGGTGTCCTTCAGGAAGCGCATCACCGACAGCAGGCCGGGGGCCTCGTCCGCCTTGAGCGAGGTGGTGCGCACCTGAGCGCGGCGGATATAGCCGGCGCGCTCGCGGCGGTGGTCGTACACCTGCAGGTAGTCCAGGCGCTCGCCGCGCACCTCCAGCATCTCGCCTTGCCACAGCACGGCCTGCTGGGTGGCCGCATCGCGCGGCGAGGCGCGCAGCGGGGCGGCGTTCTGCGTGACGATGGCCATCGTGGCCAGGGCAGCGGTGCTCAGGATCATTGCTGTTCTCCTTGGTTGCCTTGGTCCATCGTGCGCACCTGGCTGGCGCCACCCAGCAGGGTCGAGCCGATGAAGCCGCCACCGGCCGGGGGCGGGGCGATGATCACCTGCACCTTGTCCGAGAGCTTGTCGGCCAGCGTCTTCTGGATCAGCAGCGGGTGGCGAGTGATCAGCGCGCCTTCGCGCTCCATCTGCTCGCTGTTGACCTTGCCCACGCGCTCCAGGCGGTAGACCTCGGCATCGGCCAGCTTCTGGCGCGATTCGGCCTCGCCCACGGCCTCGATCCGGCGAGCCTGGGCCGAGCCTTCGGCCGAACGGATACGCGCCACCTTCTCGGCCTCGGCCTCCAGCTGGCGTTGCTCGATCTGCTTCTGCTTGAAGGGCAGCACGTGCTTCATGGCCTCTTCCTGGGCGCGGGCGGCGATCACCTGCTCCTGGCCAGCGGCCTCGGCGGCTTTTTCGCGGCGCACCTTGTCGGCTTCGGCTTCCAGGGCGCTTTCCTTGACACGCTTGTCCTTGAGCTCCAGCGTGTAGCGCATCTTCTCGGCTTCGAGCTCTTCGGCGAGCAGCTTGTCCATGCCGTTGCGGTAGTCCTCGGGCAGATCGACCTTGCCCATCTGCACGCCGCGCAGCACGATGCCGTCGGCGGCCAGGCGGGGCTTGAGCTCAGCCTCGATCTGCTGCTGGATTTCGCCGCGCTTGCTGGAGAAGATCTCGCGCACCGTGTAGCGGGCGAACAGGCGGTAGATCACGCCCTGCACGGCGGGCTGCACGATCTGCGTCTCCAGGTTGTCGGGCAGATCCCGCGAGATGGCACCGATGCGGGCCGGGTCGATGGCGTAGCGCACCGACAGGTCCACACCCAGCGACAGGCCCTCGACCGACTGGAAGGGCGCTTCGCCATCGGCGCGGCTGCTCTGCACCGGGCGGTAGAGCTGGTCGCGCATCGGGAAGGCGCGTACCTGGTGCACGCCGGGCACGGCCAGCAGGCTGCCGGTGCGGAAGGTGTCGATCGCGCCGCTGAAGCGGTTGGTGCGCACGGCCATCTCGCCGGGGTTCACGGCCTTGACGGGCGGGTGCGTCCACAGGCCGTAGCCGGCGGCACCGACCACGCCCAGCACCAGCAGCTGGCCACGGGCCTGGTGCAGCCCCGCCGCCATGCTGCCCACGCCGCGGGCGGTGGTCTGGCCGATCCACAGCGCCGGGCGGACGAAGGCCGTGCGCAGGATCTGGGTGAGGGTGTTGAGTCGGGTGGACATGGTGAGGGCTCCGTTCAAGGTGCCGCCGTGGGTTGAGGGGGTGGGCTGAGGGTTGGTGAGTTGCCCGGAACGCCGTTCGGCGAGTGCGTCGTTCTGGTATCCCATTCTTCTGATGAGGCCCGGAAGGCTCAATGCGGGCGCCGGGGGTCTTGCCTCCGGCCGACGGAAGAAAAACTCACGCCGTGCGGCCCCTGGCCCGCCGGATAATCCGGCGCATGGGTCGCCCGCGCGCGGCCCCATGAAAGGCAGGGGATGGCAGTGAAAGTGGCGGTGATCGAGGACGACGTGCCCACCAGCAACCAGCTCAAGGGCTGGATCGAGTCGGCGCGGCCGGGCATCGAGGTGGTGCAGTGGTTCAACCGCGACGACGCCGAGGCCGCCATCGCCCGCGAGGTCTACGACCTGGTCGTGCTGGACATCGAACTGGGCCGCGAGCGCCACGCCGGTGTCGCCCTGATCAACGCCATCAACAAGCGCCAGGGCACGCCGGTGCTGGTGGTCTCGGGCATGCCG
>DXIO01000147.1 GCA_019112875.1 Candidatus Aquabacterium excrementipullorum | reverse complement strand
TCGATGGGCTGATATACAAGCTCCTCAGTTTCAGGGCGAAGCTTTCAATTAGCAAAGCACCCGAACGAACTGATCGTGACTGAACGCATGCGGATGCAGGTGTGTTACTTACAAGGATCATCACAATGTCTTCTTACCAAGATCTTCTGGCCCAAAAGGCTGCTCTGGAAAAACAAGCCGCTGAACTGGAAAAAGCCCTGACCGACGCCCGCCGCACGGAACGCGCCGGTGTCATCAATCAGATCAAGAGCCTGATGGCCGAGCATGGCTTGACGGCTGCCGACCTCGGCGGCAAGGCCACCGGCGGTGGCAAGGCCCCGTCGGCCAGCGCCGGCCGCAAGGTGGCGCCCAAGTACCGCAATGCCGCCACTGGCGAAACGTGGACCGGCCGCGGTCTGCAGCCCAAGTGGATCGCCGCTGCCGTGGCCTCCGGCAAGAAGCTCGAAGACTTCGCGATCTGAAGTCGATCCTTCGGCCCCAGGCCGAAGGCACAAAAAAGCCGCAGCATGCTGCGGCTTTTTGTTTGGCTCAACGCGCTCAGGGCTTGGACGGTGGTTTGAAATCTCCGCCGATTCCGGTCACGAATTGGGCAGGCTGAACATACTTGCGCAATGCCGCATTGACCTGGTCCAGGGTGAGCGTTTCCAGCGCGGCGTCCACCTTGGCAGATTCCGCGAAGGTGCGGCCCAGGTAAAGATTGCTGGCCCAGGCCTGCGCCAGGCGCCCATCCTGCGCCCGAGACAGGCGCCGGTAATTCAACAGGCCTTTGCGCCCGGCATCGAGTTCCGCCTGGGTGAAGCCTTGTGCCAGCGCACGCTGAACCTCTTCCTGCAGCGCCTTTTCAACCTTCTCAAGGTTCTGCGGCGCGAAGATGGCAGAAGCCACCCATTCAGAGTTGCGTTCGATGTTATTCCACTCCACGTAGCTGTAGACGCTGTAGGAGAGGCCTTCCTTCTCGCGGATGCGGTTCCACAGGCGGGAATCTCCGCCAGAGCCCAGCAAGTAATTGGCCAGCGTCAGTGCGGGGTAATCCACGTCCCGATCGCTCAAGGGAACCGACTGGGTCACGGTGAGCGTCGCGTTCTGCTTGTCCGGCGTCGCGAGCAGCAGTCGGGTAGGGGCCACGGCAACCAGAGGATTGGGTACGCGCGCATAAGGCTTGTTCGAGCGCCAATCCTTGACGGCGGCAGCCAAGGCCGCGCGCACGGCAGGCGCATCGAAATCGCCCACGGCAGCGAACTCGCCATGGGAGGCGCTGAGGAAGCTGTCGTGGAAGGCCCGCACACGGTCGACGGACACGCTCTTCCAGTCGGCCTCGATCTCGTCGAAGGTGCGGGCGTAGCGCACATCGCCCACCGGATAGGGGTTGCCATGGCGTGCCAGGGCATTGCTGACCACCGCGCCGGGCTCCTTGCGTTGGGCCTCCACGGCTGACAGCGCCTGACGGCGCACCTCTTCCAGGACATCCGCCGGCAAGGCGGGCTGCCGAAGCAACTGGCCCACCAGCGTGATGACCGCGGGCAGGTGCTCGCGGCGGGATTCGATGCTGACGGTGAGCACACCGCCACCTGCACTGAAACCGATTTCGGATTGCAGCGCATCGAGCTTGTCCTGCACCTGCTGGCGGTTCAGGCCCGCAGTGCCCTTGTCGAGCAGTTCCGCCAGGGCCGATGGCACCTCGCCCCAGCCCTTGAGCGATTGCTCATCGCCATAGCGCAAGGTCAGCACCGCCTTGACGGCCTGTCCGCGCGAGGCCTTGGGCAACAAAGCCACCTTCAGGCCTGGCTCCAGGTCGAAGCGCTGCGTGCGCGCATCGATGTTGGCCGGGCTGGCATCGAAGGCCTCGACCTGCTCTGTCTTGGCTTCGGGCTTGTAGTCCTTGAACTGGGCGGCCACGTCCACCCGCGCCGGCGCCTGGGCACGAACAGGCTGTGCCGTGGGCACGTACTCGCCCAGCGTGCGGTTCGAAGGCAGCAACACCTGCGTGGCCACGCGCTGTACATCGGCCAGGGTGAGTGCCTTGACCCGATCACGGATCAGGAAGAACAGGCGCCAATCGCCCTGCGACACCGACTCGGACAGGCCAGCGCCGACCTGCTGTGGATCGGCAAAACCCATGTCCCAGGCCTTGAGCCACTTGGCGCGGGCGCGCTCCAGTTCATCGGCTGTGATGGGCTCGCGGGCCAGGGACTCGGCCACGCCGGTCAGCACCTCACGGGCCTTGTCCAGGCTCTGCTCAGGGCTCAACTGAGCGCCCACGATCATGAAGCCCGGATCAGCCAGACCTTCAGAGAAGGCGAACACCGATGCCGCCAGCTGCTTCTCGGTGAGCTGCTTGTGCAGGCGGCCCGAGGGCGTGTCGCCCAGGATCAGATCGAGCAGTTCGACCGCCGCGTAATCCGGCGCTGCGCCAGGCGCCACGTGGTAGCCGGCATAGATCAGGGGCACGCCGCCCACGCGCCGCAATGTCACGCTGCGTTCGCCATCCTGCACCGGGTCGAGGGTGTACATCGGCGCGGGCTTGGCGGCGGGCCGCGGGATGGGGCCGAAGTACTCCTGCACCCAGGCCAGCACCTTGGCCGGCTCGAACTTGCCGGTGATGATCAAGGTGGCGTTGTCGGGCTGGTAGTACTTCTTGTAGAACGCCTGCAGGCGGGTGATGTCCACGCCTTCGACGTCGGTGCGGGCGCCGATGGTGGACTTGCCGTAGTTGTGCCACTGGTACATGCCCGAGAGCGTTTTCTCGAACAGGATGCGGCCGGGGCTGTTCTCGCCCATCTCCATCTCGTTGCGCACCACGGTCATCTCGGAATCGAGGTCCTTGCGCGCGATGAAGCTGTTGACCATGGCGTCGGCCTGCCACTGCAGGTACCAGCGCAGGTTGTCGTCGTTGGCGGCAAAGCTGGCGAAGTAGTTGGTGCGATCAAAGGTGGTGCTGCCATTGGCGCTCAGGCCACGCTTGCTGAACTCGGCCCACACCTGTGGGTGACGAGGTGAGCCCTTGAACAGCAGGTGCTCCAGCAGGTGGGCCATGCCGGTCTCGCCGTAGCTTTCGTAGCGGGAGCCCACACGGTAGGTCATGTTGACCAGCGTGGTGGGCTTGGCATCGTCAGGCACCAGCAGCACCTGCAGGCCATTGGGCAAGCGGTATTCCGAAACGCCTTCGACGGTGGTGATGGCGACCGGTGCACGGGCTGGCGTTTTGGCGGAGGATTTCGCCGTCGCAGCGGGCTTGTCGGCTGCATGGGCCATTCGGGGTGCCGCGACCAGGGCGCAGGCCAATCCGATGGCGGACAGGAACATCAAGGCAGGACGGCCGTGCGAAGCGCGAACGGCATGAACGTGATGAAGGGTCATGAGCACGAAAGGGCCCGCAGGCCGGGATGACAGGTCTACGGGTCAGTGTAGGGCCTGGCCTGAAAGGTTCCCATCGTGGCATGGCGGGCCCGTCGCGCCCGCTTCCGTTCAGACGCGGGCGCGCTGCTGCAGGAAGCCCCCGCCCCTCTCGTTCAGAACGTTTCCCAATCGTCAGGGCTGGCTGCCGTGGTGGCGGCGGGGGCGGAGGGCGGCAGCGCGGCAGTCGCAGCAGACGACTTGCCCACCGCGGGCGCTGCCGGGCGCCTGGCCACGGCCGGCGGCCGCACCGGGCTCTTGGCGCGGTGGATCACCTGGCGCGTCATGGTGTCGGCCGACGCGGGATCGGCCGCCGTGCCCTCGGTGCCCACCTTGAACACCGACACCACGGTGTTCAGGCGCTTGGCCTGCTCGCTCAAGGAAGAGGCCGCGGCGGCGGTTTCTTCCACCAGCGCCGCGTTCTGCTGCGTGACCTGATCCAGTTGCGTCACCGCGATGTTGATCTGGCCGATGCCGTTCTTCTGCTCGGACGAGGCCGCGGCCAACTCACCCATGAGGTCGGTGACACGCTGCACGCTGGAGACGATTTCCTCCATCACCTGGCCAGCGTCCTTGACCAGTTGCGAGCCGGACTCCACCGTCTCGACCGACTCGGTGATCAGGAGCTTGATCTCCTTGGCGGCCTGGGCGCTGCGCTGTGCCAGGGTGCGCACCTCACCCGCCACGACCGCGAAGCCACGGCCTTGCTCACCGGCACGTGCGGCTTCCACCGCCGCGTTCAAGGCCAGGATGTTGGTCTGGAAGGCGATGCCATCGATCACGCCGATGATGTCGGAGATCTTGCGCGACGAATCGGTGATCTGACCCATGTTGTTGACCACGCGCGAGACCACGTCACCACCACGCTGGGCGGAACTGGTGGCGTGCACGGCCAGCTGGTTGGCCTGCTGGGCCGTGTCGGCTGCGTGGCTCATGGTGCCGGTCAGCTCTTCCATCGCCGAGGCGGTTTCCTGCAGGCTTGCGGCGGCCTCTTCGGTTCGAGACGACAAGTTGTGGCTGCCCGAGGCGATCTCGCCAGAGGCCATGGAGACGGCGTGCACCCCGCCGCGCACCTCGCCCACCACCGAGCGCAGTTGATCCACCATCTTGACGAGCGCACGGGTCAGCTTGGCCAGTTCGTCGTCGCCCGACGCGTTAAGGCTGTGTGTCAGATCGCCATCGGAGACGGCCTCGGCCAGCGTCAGCGCGCCGAGCAGCGGGCGGGTCACGGCGCGGGAGATGCTCATGCTCAGGCCGATACCGCCCAGAAGGGCCAGGCCGACCACGCCGAGGATCAGGTTGCGGGCGCGGGCGGCCATGGCAGCAGCCTCGTCGCTGGCGGCCTGCGCCGACTTGTCGTTGAACTCGCTCATGGCCTTGAGCGACTCGACCACACCATCGAAGTGCTTGAGGCTGTCGGTGGTCATGATGGCCATGGCGCCTTCACGGTCGCCAGCCTGCAGCTTGGACTTCATGGCCTGGCTGGTCGCCCGGTAGGTGTCCCAGCGCTTGACGAACTCATTGTAAAGCCCGCGCTCTTCTTCGCCAGAGATGGAGGCTTCGTAGCTCTTGCGGTGCTTGTCCACGGCCTCGACGGCGGCTTCCATGCGCTGGGCGACCTTCTCGATCTCTTCAGGCTTGGTCATGGCCAGGCGGTATTCCCGCACGCGGTAGCGGGTAGCGGACTCGCTGATCAGGAGCGCATCGCGCACGCCGGACAGGTGCACGGTGGCGATTTCCTGCGACCGGTCGCTGATCAGCTTGAGCTGGTAGATGGAGAACCCGGCCACCACGAGGATGGCGGTCAGGACGGCACCGAACCCCAAGGCGAGCTTGGTGCCCACCTTGAACTGTTGCAACAGCAGCATGCAAATCTCCAATTGATTCGTGTGGATGGTTGCCACACGAGACCCGGGACTGCGGAGACTTGCGGCAACATGGGCGCCGTTCCGGGCGCGCATATCGGATTTATCGGCAGCTTTTACAGCCTATTGAGAGATTTTCATCAATACAGTTCGCGGCCGTAGATGGTTTTCGTGCTTTCGGGGGTATAGATACCGAAGGTGAGTCGGGCGGAAGGGTCCCGGTCGTACGTGGCGACGCAATTGCCATTCTGAGAGCGCAGCCAGGGCATGCCCGCTCCAGTGGTGCTCGCATGGGTCGACAGGCAGGACAGATCCGAACCGCTGACGGCTGCGCCCAGATTGATGGCCAGATCCACGGAACCTGTAGCCGTCGGGCTGGGCGCGGACAGCCGGATGCTGGCTGTTCCATTCTTGACCTGTACCGCGCTCGCGCCATTGACCGTGGTCGCGTAGTCAGGATGCGGGCTGGCGGTGGTGGTCCAGGAAGAGCTCACGTCGCCCTTGTTGCTCTTGTAGCCACTCAGGCTTACCGCGCTCATGGGAATGGCGGTACAGCTGTCCAGTGCGTTGATGACCCAGGCCTTGCCCGTCCAGTACTGCGATTGCAGGTTGACATCCATGACCTGCTTCTCGGAGCCGAACTTGTTGAACGTGCGCAGCCGTCCGCTGCGCAAGGCGATGGTGGGGATCGTGGTGTTGGTCACGGCGTTGCCGCCGATTTCGGTGACTTTCAGCCCGATCGTTGTGGGCGCACCCAGCTTGCTGCCAAAGATGAAGATCAGCGGTGTCGTCGCCGTGGTTGGCACGGTGGCAACACCCTTGTTGAACGCCGACAGGGCCAAGCTCAAAGGGTTCAACGCGCCCACGCTGGACGGCGCACTCAAGGCCACGGACGCAGGATAGGCCTGGTTCGGCGTGGTCAAGGACGATCCGTCGTAATTGAGCGTGGTCGCGCCTTGCAGGTTGAGCGCCGTCACCTTCAACTCCATCGGCTGGCTGTTGAAGAAGAACGCAGGGCAGCCCGCCGTGGGCGTGACCGTGACGGAGAACTTGTCGGGGATGGACGTCAACGTCGCCACCGAGCTCAAGGCATCGGTCACCCCCAGGTAGGCGCCGCCCACCAAGGTCGCCGTGAATGTCATCGCGCCCACTTCCGACCAGCGCGCCGTGAGTGCAGTGGATACCCCGTTGGTGAACGAGAGCGTCTGCGTCGTGCCTGCGGTGAAATTGGTTGTCACCGCCGCACTCGTCAGAGAAAGTGTTCCGAAGACGGCGCCCGTGCCGGTGGGCTGCGTCTTGGCAATGGCCAGCGTGACGGTGGCTGGCGTGGTCTCCCGGCCGAAGTTGGGGGTGGCAGCACCGCCGCTGTTCTTCACTGTCACGGAGGGCAAGAGGTCGGTTCCGGCCTTGGTGACCGCCGACGGTACGCCCGATACCGTCACGGACGCGGGAACGGCTATGAAAGAGGTGCTGCCCGACATGCTCAACCCAGCTTCGGAGCCTGTTCCCGTGTACGTCGCCGTCACCGTCATTTGTCCCACGTCAGCGTACTGCAAGTTGGGCGACGCCGTCCCCGTGGCATCGAAGCTCAGGTTCATGCTTCGCCCCACGCCATCGCATGCAGCCGCAGTGCTGTTGGCGCTGTTCAACGCAACGCCTCCCACCCTTACAGGCAAGGTCCCGGTCGTGGGGTTGGCATAGCTGCACTTGAGGGTCACGGCCTTGGCCGTGGTGAAGGCCGGCACGCACACGCTTGAATTGGTGGTCGAAGCCTGCACGGCCTTGACCGTGAGCGATGACACGGCCTCCGAGAAATGGTTGGGCGCGACCAGGTACAGCGCCGAATTGCCCACCGTGACGTTGCAGACGTTGGAGCCCTGCGACGTGTTGGTGCCGCAGACCACCGTATTGGACGGCGACAGCGACAGCCCACTGAGCGCCGCAGCCACTGTGCCCGCAGTGGTTACATTGAAGGAAGCATCGACCGACGAGCTGCCCGAAGGAATCGTGAACGCCACGCCCGCTGCAGGATTGACCGTGACGCCGGTACCCGTCACCTTGAGTGTGCCGGTCAGGCCGACCGTATAGGCGGTCGTGCAGGCGCTGTCCGCACAGGCCCTGACCGTATAGGTGATGGGCGAACACGTGACCGCCGGGTTGACGTTGCTCGAGATCTCGATGTGGTGCAGCGCCTGCGTCACCGTCAGGTTGCAGGTGGTACTGCTGGTGGCGGTCACCCCCAGGCCGCAGTAGACCTGCGGTGTCGTGGCGGGCGTGGGCGACGTGCCGGACAAGCCCACGGTGGCCGTTCCGCCCGGCGACAGGCTGGCCACCACCGTGGTCGTGGCACTGCCCAGCGGGATCGAAAAAGAAGCACCGGCTGGGTAGGTGGCCGCCATGCCGGTACCACTCAACGCCAAGGAGCCGGTCACGCCCGCGGTGTACAGCGTGGAGCAACTCGCGTTGCCGCAGGCCTTGATGGAGTACGTGAGGTTGGTTCCGCTGGCCACAGAGGACGAAGGCGTGCTGACTTCCAGATGGTGCAGTTGCACTGTGTCCGTGTAGCTCAGGTTGTCCACCCACACGTATTGGCTCTTGTCCGAGCAGATGAAGATCAAGAAGCAGTTGGTGTAGTACTTGGCGTAGAAATCCACCTTGGTGACCGTCAGGCCGGAGGGTGGCACATAGTTCATGTACACCGAGCCATAGTTGGGTGCGCCACTGCCGAACACCAGGCCGATCAAGCCGCTGATCAACTGGGTCAGCCAGGAACCAGGCACATAGCCCGCCACGCATCCGGAGTTCGACGACTGGCAGTTCGACACCGTGAGCGTGGTGTTGTTGCTGAGCGTGTACGTGACCTTGAGCGTGTCCGGATTATTCACCGCCACGGCCCACAGGAAGCCCACGTAGTTGGTGCCCGAGCCCAGGAAATTGATGGTCGCCGTCTTGCCCGAACTGCCCGTGCCCGAATCCAGTTCGGCATACGCACCCGAGAAATTCTGAGGCTGGCTGGAGGAGGGAAATGTCAGCGTGCCCGTGCCGCCAGTGCTGACACGAGATGCCGACACCTCATTGGCCAGGGTCAGGGTGCCGAAGTCCACGGTGCGCAGATTGGCCTGCGCGGGTGGACTGTTGTAGCCCGAGTCCCCCGGAGTCTTGATGGTCAGTTGCGCCCAAGCTGCACCCGGCAGGCATAGCAGAGACAACAGACAGGCGAACAGCCACCAGGCGTGATGACGGGTGGACTGCACTACTGCCAGAACCGGCACCCCGCAAGGGGAGGCCATCAGCTTCCGTACTGCAGCTCTCATGTGATCCCCTCGCGCGTCGCGGCTCCTCTGGGAGCATTTGACGACACATTAATGCGATTGGTGGAATGAGAAACCCGTAAATACCGCTCAAATCCTCATCTGCCCCCAATTATTAACGGCTGCTTGCATGAACGAGGCGCTCTCGTTCCACATAAGCCACATTCGCCGCAAGGCTGTTGTCAGGGCAACTGGTCGTGCTGCTGCATGCCACCGCGCTGATCGTGTAGACCCGAACGGTGCTGGCGGTGGTGGTGTCTGCCGTTTCGTCCCGGGTCTGGCCTTCGTTGTACAGCGTCGAGGAGCAGGTCACGGTCACGATGAAACCCGTGTCGGCCCGCAGATCCAGGGTCTGGGTCGCGTTGGCGCAACTGGTCCAGGTGCCACCGGTGGTCAGCGCCTGGAACAAGCCCCACTCGGCACCTGAATTCGCGGCACGCAACGCCCGCGCGCTCGTCACATCCTGCGCCATGCCCGTTTGAGAACTCCAGCCCAGGCGCACCACCGCCGCCGCCAGCCCCGACAGCAGCACCACGATCACCAGGGCTGCCAGCGCGCCCAGGCCACGGGCTTTTCGCCACGCTGGGCGCAGCCGCGTCTGTCGGTGGAGGGCCGGCGCGTTCATGGTGAGTTGGTCACATGCGCGCCCACGGCCAGGTGCGCTGATTCATTATTGCGGGTCATCGTGAGCTCCAGCCAGATGAACCCGTTCTGCTGCGTGGCGCCCTGGTTGGGGTCGTAGATGAAGGTGCAGCTGAGCACGCGTGATGCCACGATGTCACCCGAAGCGGCAGCGGGGCATGAGGTGGGATAGGCTGCGTTGAAGCCGTAGTTCTTGACTCTCACCAGAACACCCTTGCCATTGCCTGACGAATCAACCGTGCCGTCGGCACCGCTGCACACGTAGAACACGGCTCGCTGGCTGTTGGGCACCACCATGAAACGCCCACCGTCGTAGCCATAGGGAAACTGCTTGCTGGCGATGGAAATGCGCAGCCGCCCGCGGGTGTCGTTCAAGGCCTGCACATTCGTGATCTGGGCGGTGTTCACACCGGCATACACATCCGAGGTGTTCTGGTTGTTGATGACCACCCAGTCATTGGCCGAAGGCGTCGTGCTCAAGGGGGTGAGCGTGTCGAAATCCGTGGTCGCCTGGCTAGGGTCCAGCGGTGCTGAGCAGGCAGAAGTCCAGGTCGAATCGCAACTGGCGGCATCGTTGGTGGTGTCCCGCCCCTGCCGGTAGCGTCCGCCCGTGCTGGTCGGGACCAATTCAAAGCACTGCGTGTTGGGAATGCGGATGGAGTTGGGCACCGCTTGCCGCACGTCTCGCAACATGCGCCTGATCGCCGAGTCCGCCTGATCGCTGATCTCCGCCCGCACACGGCTGTCGACGTAAGCGTCCAAGGCTGGGCGCATGACCACCGCCAGCGAAGCCGCGATCACGGCCATGATGACGATGACCAGGATCAGCTCCACCAGGGTGAAGCCGCCCCGTGTTCCGTGGTGAGCAGGCTTGGAGTGCTTCATGGTGCCGCGTAGTTGGTTCGCCAGGACACCAGCGTGATGCTGTCGGTACTGCGGCTGGCCCTCACCGTGATCCGCAAAGCAGCAGACACGCCTCCGATGGCGACAGCCTCCGTCTTGACCAGCACCGAATAGCCGGACAAAGCGGCAATGGGAACGCCATCGATGTCGCAGATCTGGTTATTGGTGGCGTAATTGTTGTAGTCGGATATCTTCATGAAACCGGAACGGGCGCAACCAGCGCTGGTCGACGCAATGCTGGAGCTGAAGGGCTTGAGTTCCACCTCCTCGATCATCTCCTCGGCGATCGCCAACAGCTGCTTGTTGACCACAGGATCGGAACTGTTCTTGACCGTGGCGCTGAAGGCCATCAGCACGCCCGCCACGCCGATGCCGATGATCACGATGGCCAAGAGCATCTCGACCAACGTGAAGCCGCGTCTGTTGATGGGCTTTCGCCACTGCGGAAGGTCATTCCGCATAGCCGGTCTCTCCATACAGGGTCAGGGCGTTCGTGCCCGAGATGGTGAAGACCCGGGTGGTTGTCGTCGCGCCCGCGCCATCGGTCGTGACACGCCCATCCGCCTGAAAATAGAGTGTGCCCGCTGGAGAGACTGACACACTGACAGAACTGGAATCACTGGTACCGAACTCGGATGAACCGACCGGCCCCGCCAATCCGGTATTGCAGGATGTCGCCGCACGTGTGGTCGCTATGTTCAGGGTGATGCTCGTGCCTGCGACATCCATGCACACAAGCCGCCGATGAGACACCGCGGTCTTCTGGGCATAACGCAGCGCCGCCGTCAACTGGTCGCGCCAGGCATCCGTGCGCACGCCCATGATGGCATCGAGCTTTGGAATCACGAAGGCGGCCACGATACCCGCCAGGATCATCACGATCAGCAGTTCAGGCAGCGTGAACCCCCGGAACCGCGGGGCAGCGACATGGCAAGCGTCAGAAGAGTTCCCTGGCATGGATGGTCTTGACGGTTTCCGGGCTGTAGATACCGAAGGTCAGCCGGGCGGATGGGTCACGGTCCGCCGAAGCCGAGCAGCTGCCATTGTGCCCCCGCAACCAGTCCTGCTTCGCGGCGGTGGTGCCAGGATGGGCGCTCAGGCAGGATTGGTCGGTCGCAGTGTTGCCCAGGTTCAACGCCAGATCCACACTGCCGGGCTTGGCTGAACTCGGTGTGGAGAAGCTGATCTGGCCCTTTCCGCCGGCGATGCTCAGCTGCCCGGCAGGTGCCGTGGTCCAGGTCGCGGTGGCCACCCCCCTGTTGTCCTGGTAGTTGGACAAGGCCATGGAGGCCGTGGGCACCTTGGTGCAGTTGTCCAGCGCATTGATCACCCAGGCCCGGCCGGTCCAGTATTGCGAATGCGCGTCCACCTTGAGATCCTGCTTCTCGGACCCGAACTTGTTGAACAACTTGAGCCGGCCACTGCGCAGGATCACCGCCCCCTCCGAGTAGCCACTGGACGTGATGCCGCTGCCATCCGTGGCACGCAGGCTGATCGTGGTGGGCGCGGCCGGCTTGTTGGTGAAGGTGAAGTTCGGCGGTACGGGCGAAGCCGACAGCGCCGTGATGTCCGCCACCCCTTTCGTGAAGCTGGAGGCCGCCACGGCGCCATTGGCCAGCGTTCCGGCGATGCCTGCGCTGTTGCTCGCGGCGGACAGGGTCAGCGCGACCGCCTGGATCGGCGTCATGCTGCCAGTGCCATCGAAATTCTGGGTGACACCATTGGCCGCGTTGTAGGCCGTGACCTTGACGCCGAAAGGCTGGCCACTGAAGGTGAACGCACCGCAGGCATCCGTCGTGGTCACCGCGTAATGATGGGGAATGAACGCGCCCACGGAACCCGCACTGCCGGTGCTGGTCGACAATGGGTTGCTCACGCCCAAGTAGGTGCCACCCGTCAGCGCGGCACTCAGGTCGCCATGGCCCACTTCAGACCAGCTCAGGTTGGTGGCCGATGCGATTCCGCCGCTGAAGGTGCCCAGCGAGCCGCTGAACGTGCCATTGAAGCCGCCCACGGGCTTGGCTTTGGTGAAGCCCAGTGTCACGGTGGCCGGCGTGGCTTCCTTGCCGAAGTTGGGGGCCGCGTTGCCCGCGCTGTTGCGTGCCGTCACCGTCGCGCCGAAGCTGCTGCCGGCCTTGACAGGCCCCGCCGTCACACCGCTGATCGCCAAGGATGCCGGCAAGGCGATGAAGGTGGTGCTGCCCGCCATGCTCAAGCCCGTCTCCGACCCCGAGCTTCCGGTGTAGCTGCCGCTCACCGTCATCTGTCCCACATCGGCATACTGCAGCGTGGCGCTGGCGGTGCCGGACGCATTGAAGCTCAGCGAGATGCTGCGGCCGCCTGCATCACAGGCTGCCGCAGCATTGGCCCCGCTGTTGAGGGCTGTGCCGCCCACCCGCACCGGCAGTGTCCCGCTCGTGGGGTTGCCATAGGCGCATTTGAGTGTGACCGACTTGCTCACACTGGCAAAAGCCGGGATGCACGTTGTGGCGTTGTCCGACGCACGAACCGCACTCACGGTCAACGTGGAGGATGCCTCCGCGGCATGGTTGACCGCGGACAGCAGCAAGGCAGCCGACGCCGTGGCGTAAGCGCAGGTGCCGGAGCTTGAGGCCGCCGCGCCCATGCCGCAATACAGCTGAGGACTGCCCGAGGGGGTGAGCGACAGCGACGTCAGGGAGGCTGTCACGGAACCCGCCGTGGTCACTTGCGCAGACACCGTCGCGGACGAGCTCCCCGATGCGATGGTGAACCCGGCCCCAGAGGGATAGTTCACGGTCACGCCCGTCCCGGTCAAGGCCAGGTTGCCGGTGATGCCGCCGGTATAAGTGGTCGAGCAGGCCGCATCCTGGCATGCCTTGACCGTGAAGGTGTTGGGAGTGCAGGTCAGCCCGCTGGCACTGGCCGACGTCAGCTCGAGGTGATGCAGCTGCGAGGTGACCGGCAATGCGCAGCTGGTGCTGCTGGTGGCGGTAACCCCCAGACCGCAATACACCAGAGGCGTCGTCACCGGTGTCGGGGAAATGGCGGATGCCGAGACATTGAGCGTGCCCGTCGGGCTGGCCGAGGCCACCACCGTCGCCGTCGAGCTGCCCGACGCAATCGTGAAGCCGGGGCCGCTGGTGTAGCTGACTGTCAGCCCCGTGCCCGACAAAGACAGCGTTCCGCTCACCCCGCCGGTGTACAGCGTGCTGCAAGCAGCGTCCGCACAGGCCTTGACGGTGAAGGTGGTGCTGGCGCCTGCGGCAACCGAAGCCGCGGCTGTCGTGATGACCAGATGGTGCAGATTGCTGCACGTGGGCGAGGCCGACATGTCGGTCGACACCTCGCTGGCCGTCAACTCGTGGTTGTAGATGCGGATCTGATCGATGTAGCCGTAGGCCGAGTTCTGAACTTCCGCGTAGTAGGACGCGCTGCTCTGATCACCAAAGAACAGATTGCCAATGGCAGAATTGAGCGCGCCGCTAGACACGGTGTAGGTCTCCGTATCGTCGAGCACACCATCGACATACAGGCGCATGCGGCTCGCGCTGCTGCCTGCCGCGAAAGACCAGGTCACGGCAATGTGCGCCCAGGACTCGTCTGTGACGGCGTTGAGCTTGTCGACGTCCCGCAGCGAGCCACCACCATCCGAGGCGTGAAAGTTCAGGTCCACGCCGGAGTTGGCATCATCACGGTACAGATAAAAGCGCCCCGCAGCGGAAGGCGAGGCATCGAACAGCATCCGGTGTTCCGAACCAGTCTTGACCGACTTGTACCAGAAGCTAATGGTGCCCTTGTTGCCGATCGTGTTGACATCCATGCCGGTGTTGAAGGCCTGGATGGTGGCATCGGTGTTGCGGGGCACGTACATGCCCCTACAGACCTTACCACCTGCGACAGATGTCACGCCACCGACCATGGTGCCGTGGTTGCCATTGCCGGAGCTGTCGATCACCTCACCGGCCGTGCCGGCATAGGAGGTTTCCTCAAAGCGGTATTCCGCCACGAGCGCGGACTGGGCATGCAGGCTGATGAAGCCCAGCACACCCAGCGCCACTCTACGCCCGCAGGCCCATACCCGGGTCATCCTGTTCATGCGTACCACCTTGCTTACAGGACTGGGACGGCGCGGGGCTTCTCAAATAGGGCGGAGAGGAAGAGCCGTGCCGCCGCAACCTTCGATTCGCCGCGCACGGCTGGTGCGGCAAAGACGGCGTGGAAATCGAGCAGCGCGAACCCAAGGCATCGCGCCCCTCACCATCAGTTGCCCGCGGAGATGCCGGTGAAGTTGCCTTCGTTGTCGGAACTCGTGGTGTATCCGGTCAGTGTCATCACGCAGGTATTCGTGGTGCCGTTCGTCGTGGTCAGATCCTGAGACGCCACGGTGTAGTCAGCGGGCAAACCACCTTGAACCAGCGTACCGACCTGGTTGCAGTTGGTGATGAGCTTGCACTTGGCCGCATCGGTAGCCGTGGCATGCTTGTTGCCGGTCGCAGAGCACCCGGCATAGTTTATTGTCATGGCACTGCCGGCCGATCCCGCCATGCCCTTGAGGGCAGACTTCTTGGCGTCGGAACTCAGATCGATGAACTTCGGCAACGCGGTAGCCGCCAGAATGCCCAGGATCACAATGACCACGATCAGTTCGATCATGGTGAAACCAGTTTGAACGCGCTTCATGAGTCTTACCTCTCTTCTCGGGTCAGGTGGTCGAGCCGGGTAGCCACCGTGCATCCCGGCTCTTTGTCGATGCACGATGTTTTGGATTTCGTCCGCATTTTTCATTTCTTGAGCGCCACGCTGCTCAAATCCCACATGGGCAGGAAAACCCCTAGCGCCAGGATCAGCACCACGACACCCAGGAACACGATCAGGATGGGTTCGATCTGCTGGGAAAGGGTCTTCAAGGCGTACTGCACCTCGTTGCCATACAGATCGCCGACCTCTTCGAGCAGGTCATCGACCATGCCGGTTTCCTCGCCGATGGCGATCATCTGCAGCACGATGGGCGTGAATATGCCCGTCATGGCCGCGGCATGGGCCAGCGGCTCGCCCCGCGTGACGGAATCACGCAAGGCCTCGATGCGCGAGCTCATGTAGACGTTGTCGGCGGTGTAGGCCACGCCGGTCAAGGCGCGCTCCAGCGGCACGCCGCTGCGCAGAGACAGGGCAAAGGCGCGGGCAAAACGGGCCAGAGCCGCCTTGCTGACAATGGGTCCTACAAGCGGCATCTTCAGCAAGGTCTTGTGCCAGGCCATGCGGCCTTCCGGCGTCTTGATCCACATCCGAAAGCCAATGAACGCCCCAACCGCCATCACCAACAGCAACCAGCCATGGTTGATCGTGAAGTTGGACGTCGCCATCAGGATGCGCGTGGGCAGCGGCAGGTTGGCACCGAAACTCTTGAACACATTGGCAAAGGCCGGGATCACCATCACGTTGATCACGCCCAGCGCGGCCACCATGGCGATGATCACGAAGGTCGGGTAGCGCATGGCCGACTTGACCTGCTGGCGCATGAAGACCTCGAATTCAAGGTGCTCAAACAGGCGCAGGAAAACCTCTTCCAGCCGGCCGGACGATTCGCCCACCTTCACCATCGACACATAGAAGTTGTCAAACACCTTGGGGTTGAGCGCCATCGACGATGACAGCTCCACACCGGACTCCAGGCTGCGCCGCAGGTCCATCAAGGTCTGCTTCATCGCGGGATTGATGGCCGTGTCGTGCAAACCCGCCAATGCGCGCAGGATCGGTACCCCGGCTTTGAGCAAGGTGTGGATCTGCCGCGTGAAGATCATCAGGTCGGTCTGCGTGACCTTGGGGCCGAGGAAGCCGGGCAAGCTCACCTGGCCGCTGAGTCCGCCGCCTGCAGCGCCTCCCTGCCCCGCCGATGCAGATGAGCCGCCACCATCCTGCTTGATGCTCAACGGCGTCAGGCCCTTGGACGTGAGGATGTCCGCCACCGCCGATGCCGACGCGGCATCCTGAACGCCATTGACCACCCCCAGGGGCGATCGCGCGGTGTAGGTGAAGCGGCTCATCGCAGCAGGCTCACTCGTCGATCTGGACGCTCACGCCCATGGCCTCGTCGACCGTGGTGCGGCCTTGCAGCACCATGCGCGCGGCATCGCGGCGCAAAGTATTGCCATCCATCTGCCGACGCGCGGCTTGCGCGAAGGTGCTGTGATCATCCACGCCCAGCGCCTCAATCAGGGGCAAGGTCATCTGCAGAAACTCATAAACGCCGCTGCGGCCTCGGTAGCCGGTCTGGTTGCACTCAGGGCAGCCGCGTCCGCGGCGCAGGGCCGACAGGTCGACATCGGTACCCATCACGCTGCGCAGCCAGGCCTCTTCCTGCGGCGTCGGCTCGATGGGTTCCGCGCAGCTGTTGCAGAGCGTTCGGATCAGGCGCTGCGCCACCACCAATTGCAGCGACAGCGCCACCATCCAGCGCGGCACGCCCATGTCGATCAGTCGCGCGGGCGTCGACGCCGCGTCGTTGGTGTGAAGTGTGGAGAGCACCAAGTGGCCCGTCATGGCCGCGCGCAGACCAATCTCGGCGGTGTTCTTGTCACGCATTTCGCCCACCAGGATCACATCCGGGTCCTGGCGCAGGGCCGAGCGCAGCACGCGCTCGAAATCCAGCTCGATCTTCTCCATCACCTGCACCTGGTTCAGGCCAGGCAGCCGATATTCCACCGGGTCTTCGACGGTGATGATCTTGCGCTCGGGGCTGTTGAGTGCGTTGAGCGAGGCGTACAGCGTCGTGGTCTTGCCGCTGCCGGTGGGACCGGTGACCAGAATCATGCCGCTGGGTTTGGCCAGCGACTCGCGCAGCGCGTCCAGCATGGGCGGGGGCATGCGCAGGCGATCCAGATCGAGGATGCCCGCGCTCTGGCTGAGCAGGCGCATCACTACCGATTCGCCGTACTGCGCCGGCATGGTCGAGATCCGCACGTCGACCGTGCCATCCTTCAGTCGCACGGCGAAGCGCCCGTCCTGCGGCAGGCGCTTCTCGGAAATGTCCAGGCCTGACATGAGCTTCAGGCGCAGGGCCACGGCGCCCGCGATCTTGGCATCTGCTTCGGTCTGCACGTGCAGCACACCGTCGATGCGGTAGCGGATGCGCAGTTGCTTTTCCTGCGGCTCGATGTGGATGTCGGAGGCGCGCTGGCGCAGGGCCTGCTCGAACACCGAATACAACAGCCGCACCACGGGCGCGTCTTCGTTGCTGGAGGTGTCCAGGCCCAACAGGTCGCCAAGGTCGCTTTCGACGCCCGCGAGCTCACTGGTCAACTCGCGTGCAAGGCCCTCGATTTCCTGCGTGCTGTGGTAGACGCGGTCCAGGGCTGCGAGCAAGTGGCTTTCGGCCACCACGGCCAGGTCGATGCTGCGCTTGAGCAGGCGGCCGATCTCGTCGAAGGCGTAGATGTCGGTCGGGTCGGCCATGCCGACCATCAGGCCGGAGGGCGGATCGTCCAGCACGATGGCGCGCATGCGTCGCGCGTGGGCCTCAGGCAGCAACTGCGCCAGTTCTGGTCGCAGCGGATAATGGGCCAGGTCGATGTAGGGCGCATGCAGTTGGCGCGCCACCGCCTTGCCGATCTGCGCCTCGGTGATCCAGCCATGCTCGATCAGCACGCGGCCGAGCTTGCGGCCACTGCGCTTTTGCTCGCCCAGGGCAAACTCAAGCTGCTCGGCGGTGATCAGCTGGTCCTGGACCAGCAGGTCGCCCAGGCGGAATCGCTGCGGACGCGGCATCTCAGTTCTCCGAGGGGGCCTGTGCAGGCTGCGGCCCGGGCAGCATGGATGTCACCGGCTCATCGCTGGTCCATCCGCTGCCATCTTCCCCGATCACGGTCGGCTTGATCAAAATCACCAGTTCACGCTTACTCGTCGATGTGGACTTTTGTCGGAACAGGCCGCCTACACCGGGCAGCTCGCTCAGGCCCGGCAGACCACTGCGATCCGCCGAGGACTCATGCCGCATCAGGCCGCCGATGGCGACGATGTGGCCGTTCTTGACGCGCACGATGCTGTCCGTCTCGTTGATGGAGCTGGAGGCCAGGGGCAGCTGGTAGGAGCCCATTTCGCCCAGGTCGATGCTCTTGTCCTTCTCGGTGACCACGCTGATGGCTGGATGCACATGCAGCATCACATTGCCTTCATCGTCAATCTGCGGGGTCACGTCCAGCGAGATGCCGCTGAAGAAGGGCTGCAAGGTCAGCGTCGGTGTGGTCACCGAACTGCTGCCAGAGGTGGTTGTACTGCTGGACACGCCCGTCACGAACAGCTCGTCACTGCCGACCTTGAGCACGGCCTTCTGATTGTTCAGCGTGGCAATGCGGGGGCTGGACAGCACCTGCACATCGCCTTGCGTCTGCAGAAACGAGAGCATGGCCGCGAAGGTGCTTGACTGGAACGCCAGGCCATAGAAGCCTGTGCCCAGGGCTCCAGTGACGATGCTGGTACCCGCATTGATCGTTGCATTGCTGTCGCTGATGGCACCACTGTGGTTGAGCGTGACGCCCGGCCCCACATTGCCGATGTTCACCGTCTTGCCGTTGCCCACGTTGCGGAACAGCGACCAGTTCACCCCCGTGGCCGAATCACGTTGCAGTTGCACCTCGATGATCTTGGCCTCCAGCATCACCTGGCGAGAGATGTTGACCTGAATGGCCTTGAGATAGCTCTCCACCTGCCGTTGCTCGGCGGGGTTGGCCCGGACCACGATCACGCCGGCCGCCGGGTTGAGCACGACGCTGCGTCCGCCCTCCGTGCCGATCATGGTGGTCAGCGACACCTGCACCTCTTTCCAGAAATCGGCATCCGAGGTGGTGCGTACCTGAGAGGTGTCGATCGCCGTCGTCGACGAAGTGGGCGACGTGGTCGTGGTCGAGGTGCTCGATCCCCCCGAGGAGGTGTTGGTGATGGAGCTGGAACTCACCCGAAGGTCGGACGTGCCCTGACGGCGGCCTGGCAGGTAGTTGATGCGAAACAGGCGGGTCTGTACGACATTGGGGTACACGAACACCCGGTTGCCGGAGGCCACACGGAAGTCGTATCCGAACAGTTCACGCAACGTCTCAAGCGCCTCCGGAACGGTGGTGTTGCGCAGGGAGACAGAGATATTGCCCGTCACTTCGGGCGAGACCAACATGTTGTAGGACGTGCCCGCGCCCAGTTGCAGGAACACCTGCGAGGCCGGCGCGTTGCTCACCACCAGATCGAAGCGGCCGCCGGCATTCACCGGGCTCACGCTCACAGGGCCCGATGCCTGACGGACACCCGCTGCAGGCGGTTCCGCACTGGCCAGCATGCGCGCAGGCATCGACAAAGAGACGGACATGCCCGAAACGGCACGGCCTTCGGCCGAGGCCAGCACCACGGTGCCATTCGCAAGAGCGGTTGGCTCAGCCGCCTCCTCGGCTTCACGGGACGCCGAATTCGGCATCGTGTAGCGCCACGCCTGCGCATCGCAAGCCGTCCAGGCTGCGGACGCCACCAGCGTCCACGCCGCCACGCGATGAAGGGATGTCATCGTGTTTCCTTTCGTCCACCGCCAGAGGCAGGAGAGGCCATGCCTGGCCAGGTCTTGTTCGCCGCTGGCGTCAGCGACAGTCGCTGCAAGCCCTTGGGGCCGCGCAGCACCACACCGTCGTCATCGATCACCGTCACCGTGCTGTCGCCCACCCGGTCACCCACCTGCACCAGGCGCCCATCGAGCAGGGCCACGCTGCCGTAGCCCGCGCTGATGCGCACCGAGCTGACGCGGGACTGCGCCTTGACGCGAGGTGCTGAAGCAGCGCTGGCCGCATCAGAGGCCGCCGAGGCCGCGGGTGCCGCGGCAGGCATGGCGCCCTGCCCTGCGGCAGCCTTGCGCATGGCATTGAGCACGGCATTGGGCGGCCGCGTCGGATCCGGCAGCACGATCACGTCGCTGGCCCGGGCCAGTGCGCACACCAGCACGGCCAGCATGATGAGCAGGCAGCGCGCGGTCATGGGGCCATCTCCATGGGTTCACGGTCCTTGCTCAGCGTGTGCACGTTCAAGGTCAGCATCAGCACGGCCTGGTCATCTGCCTGGAGCTTCATGTCATCCCAAAGCACCTTG
This sequence comes from Candidatus Aquabacterium excrementipullorum, assembly GCA_019112875.1. GTDB lineage: Bacteria > Pseudomonadota > Gammaproteobacteria > Burkholderiales > Burkholderiaceae_C > Aquabacterium > Aquabacterium excrementipullorum. Next base: position 72,522 of record DXIO01000147.1, on the reverse strand, counting down.
CGAGGCAGGCTTTCCAGGCTGCGCAGCCAGTTCAGGATGTCGTGGAAGCTGCCCACCACCTTGATCTCCAGGCCATGGCGGAACAGCTGCGAGGTCTGCCCGGCGCCATCCACATGCGGCAAGGGGATGTCCTCGCGCGGCAAGGTCTTCATCGACATCAGCCGCAGCGAGCGTTGCTCGGCCAGAAGGCCTTCCAGCAAAGCGCGCATCTCGCGGGCAGGCACCAGCACCTGGCGCGCCTTTTCAAACTCTTCTTCCTGATGACGCATGCGTTCCGTGGTCTGCTGCAACTCTTGCCGAACCGCGATCTCGCTGCGCGCCATCTCTTCCTGCTGCAGACGCTGCTTGTCCTGCAACGCCTGCATGGCCATCTGCGCCTGGTTCTTGCGACTGAGGCTGGCGGCCAACTGCTTGTAGCCCGGGGTGATCCAGAGGCTGTCCAGCATGAACCACAGCCCCGCCACCACGGCAATGATGAGCAAGCGGCGTTCATTGAGCGCCCGTGCATCGAAAGAGCGACGGGCCCGCCGCCAGCGCAGCAAGCCCTTGTGCCACAAGGCCACCCAGTTGACGCTGTCAGCTGCAGAACTCATGGCGCGGCCTCCTGCTTGCGTGCTTGAGCGCCGGGCGTAGCGGGCTTGGCGGGATCCTCGGTGCTGATGGAAAAGGTCGTCAGGTGCTGGTCACCGGCCATCTCACTGGTCACGGAGCCAATCTCCACCTGGTTGAACCGCCGCCCCTTGAACTGGGCCTCGTTCTCGAGCCGGCTCAGGTAGGCTGGCAGGAAACCCGGGTCGGTCATCCGCCCGGAAAGCGTCAGTTGGCGACCGTTCTGCTGCACCACCAGGCCGGTGACCCACACATTGGGCTGGGCCTGGCGTCCGAGGGCCATCAGGTACTCGGAGTAGCCTTGCGAGACATTGGCCGTGGCATTGTCGAGGGCTTCGCTCAAGCGACGCTGCAGGGCCTCGCCCTTGCGCAGTTCATTGAGCTTGTTCAGATCAGGCGGTGGCGGCATCGATGCCGTGACGGCCTGCAGCGGCCCCAGTTGAGCCTCCAGCGTCGTGGCCGTGGTGTCCAGCCGCTTCGAGCCTACCGACATCGCGATCGATACGAGCACGCCCAGCGCCAGCACTGCAACGGCTGCCCTCAGGCCCCACATCGCGCCCCATGACACGGCAGCGCCTTGCGGGTGCTCGGCATCCTGCATGTTGATCTGCTGGCAGCCACGCGCCTGGCTGGCCGGCCGCAATGCGGCCCCCAGCAGGCTCAACGACTCAAGCGACGACAATGCCTCGACCTTGTCAGGCTCTGCCGCCAGAGCGGACACATCGATCAGTTGGCCCAGCTCCAGAGGCTTGACGGGCACGTAGACCAGATCCGCCAGCACCTCGGCCATGCTCGCAGCACCGCCAGGCAAAGCCACCGACAAGCCCGAGAGCGTCGCCTTGCTGTGCGTGCGCTCGAACGTGTCCAGTGTGCGCAGCACTTCAAGCCCTGCGCGGCCAACAGCACCGCCGCGGGCCTCCTCACTGCCGGTCAAGGCGGCCGAGGCCACTTCGATCGTCCGCGTCATGACCAGTTCGCCGCCCAGCGTGATCACCAGCAAGGCATGTTCGTTGCCAAACGCGATCAGCGCATGCGCCTGCGTTTCGGTCTCGGCCAGCGCGCAGATGTTGCGCAGACCTGTTTCCGGCACTTCGATGGCCGTCCAGCGCAAGCCTGCGTCATCGACCGCCAGACTGAGCTTGTTTGCCTCTGACTGCGGCTCCAGCAAGGCGATGGCCGACTGGGTAGCGCGGTTCTGGGTGTCCTGCGGTACCCCCAGAACATCCACGATGGCATCGTCCACCGGAAAATCGACCTGCTCCTTGAGGCGCCAGCGCACAGCACCAGCCCATTCCTCGCGAGGCAGTTCATCCAGTTCGGTGGACACCAGCCGGTATTGCGTCCGCGCCAGCACGCTGGCAAGCGACACACCGCGCAAGGGGTGCGCCCGGCTCAGGGTTCGAAGCCCCCTGGCCAAATCGCTCGAATCCTCGGTGTACGACCAGGCCACACGTGGCCGCTCCCCCGTCACATGGGTGACCTGCAAGGCGCGCAGCACGGCACCGTCCTGGGCGACAGCCACCCAGTGCGATCCGTTATCTGCTTGCCGGCGTCGAGCCCACATTGGAATATCCCCAAGTCCACACGTTTCTCATCGTGACAGAAGCCTTTTCCATCACGCGGAAGAAAAACACGGGAATCCGGGCGCTTTAGCGGCATATTGCCGCTAAAGCTGGTTGGCGTGCTGCCGAGGGGGCCGTTGCAGCAGCCAGGCAGACGGGCCAGACCGGCCCGCCGCCATCGCAGAAACTCAGTCGTCGATGCCGAGTTCCTGGATCTTGCGGGTGATCGTGTTGCGACCGATCCCCAGCTTCTGGGCCGCCTCGATCCGGCGGCCACGCGTCAGATCCAGCGCGGTGTGGATCAGGCAGGCCTCGAAACGGCGGGTGAGTTGGTCCCACACATCCGTCTGGCCGGCATCGAGCAGGCCGCGGGCCTCGCGCTCCAGATCCGACAGCCAGCCATTGACCGCGGCAGGCCCGCTGGGCGCTGCCGGCATCGCCGGCACGGGAGGGCGGCTCCAGGCATCCATGGGCGACAGCGCGCCCGGCGGCTGCTCGACGGGAGCGGCATAGGCAGGTGCCACCGGCGCGGGAGCGAACGTCACGCTGCCGCCACCCGATGGGGCAGCCGCAGTTGCGGGCGCAACGGCCTGGGCCAAGGGCGCCGTGCCCAAGCCCTCCGGCAACACGGCCGGCGCCAAAGGCGCGACCCCCATCAACTCGGGCGGCAGATCCTTGGATTCGATCACCTGGGCGGGCGCCATCACGGTCAGCCAGTGGCAGATGTTCTCCAGCTGGCGCACGTTGCCCGGGAAGTCGAAGGCCATCAACCGGGCCAGCGCGCTCTCGGAAATGCGCTTGGCTTCGACGCCCAGATCCTTGGCGCTTTTCTGCATGAAGAAGCGCGCCAGCGTCGGCACGTCCTCACGGCGCTCGCGCAGCGGTGGCAGGCGCAGGCGGATCACGTTCAAGCGGTGGAACAAGTCCTCGCGAAACACGCCCTGGCGCACCCGGTCTTCCAGATTTTGGTGGGTGGCCGCGATCACGCGCACATTGGCCTTGAGCGGATGATGCCCGCCCACGCGGTAGAACTGACCGTCCGACAGCACGCGCAGCAGGCGTGTCTGCAGGTCGAAGGGCATGTCGCCGATTTCATCGAGGAACAGGGTGCCGCCATCGGCCTGCTCGAAGCGGCCGCGCCGCATGGTCTGCGCGCCGGTGAAGGCGCCACGCTCATGGCCGAACAGCTCGGATTCCAGCAAGTCCTTCGGGATGGCCGCGGTGTTGATGGCCACGAAAGGCCCATTGGCGCGCGGGCTGTGCTTGTGCAGCGCATGCGCCACCAGTTCCTTGCCGGCGCCGGATTCACCGGTGATCAGCACGGTGACATTGCTCTGGCTCAGCCGGCCAATGGCGCGGAAGACATCCTGCATGGCAGGGGCCTGGCCCAGCATCTCGGGCATTTGCTGCAGGCGCTCGTCGGCCACATCCTCGCGCACGCTCTCGTCGACCGCGCGGCGGATCAGCTCGATCGCCTTGGTCAGGTCAAAGGGCTTGGGCAGGTATTCGAAGGCCCCGCCCTGGAAGGCCGACACTGCGCTGTCCAGATCGGAATACGCCGTCATGATGATGACGGGCAAGCCCGGCAGGCGCGCCTTGACCTTGCTCAGCAGGTCGATGCCCGAACCACCGGGCATGCGGATGTCGGAAACCAGCACCTGGGGCTCGTCGTCGTCCAGGGCCGTGAGCACGTCACGCGGGTTGGTGAAGCTGCGTACCGGCAGGTCTTCTCGGGCCAGCGCCTTTTCAAGCACAAAGCGAATGGATTGGTCGTCGTCAACGATCCAGATGGGTTTCATGCCGGCCTGTGAATGGTTGCACCCGGTCGGCGGGCCCCTGGCATGGCTTGAACCCCTCCACCGCCTTGGCTCATGGCAAGGGGATCAGGATTCGAAAGACCGTGCGTCCGGGCTCGCTCTCGCATTCGATGGTGCCGTGGTGCTGTTGAACGAAGGTTTGGGCCAGGGTGAGCCCCAAGCCCGATCCACCTTCCCGGCCCGACACCAGCGGGTAGAAGATCCGATCTCGCAGGGACTCCGGGATACCCGGGCCGTTGTCCTCAATATGCAAGACAAGTGCCAGCCGGTGCAGATGGCGGTTGACCGTCACGCGCCGGGCCACCCGCGTGCGCAAGGTGATCAGCGCGTCACCGCTTTGCGCGATGCGCTCGGACAGTGCCTGGGCCGCGTTGTGCGTGATGTTGAGCAGGGCCTGGATCAACTGCTCTCGGTCGCCACGGAACTCGGGCAGCGAGGTGTCGTAATCGCGCCAGACCTTCAGCCCTCGCGGGAACTCGGCCAGGATCAGTGAACGAACCCGCTCGCAGACCTCGTGAATGTTCACGTCGCCCACCAGGTGCGGGCGGCGGTGCGGCGCCAGCAGGCGGTCCACCAGGGCCTGGAGGCGGTCTGCCTCGTGGATGATGACCTGGGTGTACTCGGTCAGCGCCTTGGATTCAAGCTCCATCTGCAGCAGCTGCGCCGAGCCACGGATGCCGCCCAGGGGATTCTTGATCTCGTGGGCCAGGTTGCGGATCAGCTCCTTGTTGGCTTGTACCTGGTCCTGCACGCGCTCTTCGCGGTCCTGGCGGGTCTGCTGCTCGACCTCGACCAGCTCGATCACGACCAGATCGGCGTGCTCCATGCGCGTGACCAGCACCTGCACGGGCAGCGGATCTGAAAACACGTTCGGATGGCGCTTGAGGCGCGCCTCCAGGCGGCTGGTGGCGTACTCGTTGGCGGACACGGCACGGACCACATCCTGCAGCAGGGCCGGCTCCTCGAACCAGTTGAACACCGTTTCGCGCAGCACGCTGCGGCGCGATAGGCCCAGCTCTTCCTCGAACGCCACGTTGGCGAACAGGCACTGGCCGTTGGGCTCGATCACGGCCACCATGGTTGCCAGGTGGTCGAAAGCCTCAACCCCTTCGGGCAGCAGATGCTGAACCTCGGACGGATCGACCCGCGAGCCGCCACGGGCCACGCTGTGCTGGCGGCCCAGCAAGGGAGATGTTCTGCCGGCCATGGTTCAGCGCTGCCCGGCGGGCGTCGCGGCGGATGAGCCCAGCTTGGCCAGCTCCCGCTTCAGGGAAGCGATGTCCGCCTCCTTGCGCGCGATGGCCGCTTTCATTTCCGCCACGCGATCGATGTACTTCTGGTAGTTGCGCTCGTCACCACGGCGCTCGGGCTCGCCGTTGTTGAACTCTTTCTTGAGCGCGGCCAGCGATTCTTCTTCCTTGCGCAGCTCGGCTTCCAGGATGCTGCGCGAATCGGCGTCGCGGGCTTTTTGATCCTCGGAGGACACCTTCTCGCCGGCGCTGCTGCCAGACGTGCTGCTGCGCGGCGCCGTGCGTGGCATCTGCGACTGGATGACGGTGATGGGCGCCCCCTCCAGCGTCTTGCAGCCCTTGGCCGCGGCTTCCTTGGCCGACAGCGCGTCGGTGTAGAGGTTGCCGGGGCAGCGGTAGACGGCTTTTTCCTGCGCCTGGGCCTGGGAGACAGGCATGAGAGCCACGAGGGCCATGACACCGCTGAGCACGGTGCCTTGCCAGACCTGCTGCGCCAGACGGTTCATCGGTGATCCTTGCTTCATGCGCCTAGTATGCCTGCAAGCCCTCCGGCGCCAAGCCGGGTAGAGCGCGTGTTTTACACAACGCGGCCAGCCCACGCAAGGCCGACACGGCACCGCCGCAGCCGACCAAGAAAAAAGGGACGGCTTTCGCCGTCCCCTTCGCATCAGTGAATCCCGAGGGGAATCACAGGGCGTAGTACATGTCGAACTCGACCGGGTGCGTGGCCATGCGGAAACGCGTGACTTCCTGCATCTTCAGGTCGATGTAGGCGTCGATGTACGCATCGGTGAACACGCCACCCTTGGTCAGGAACGCGCGGTCCTTGTCCAGGTATTCCAGGGCCTGATCCAGGCTGTGGCAGACGGTCGGGACCAGCTTGTCCTCTTCGGGCGGCAGGTGGTACAGGTCCTTCGTGGCGGCTTCGCCCGGATGGATCTTGTTTTCCACGCCGTCCAGACCAGCCATCATCAGGGCCGAGAAGGCCAGGTAAGGGTTGGCGGAAGGATCCGGGAAGCGCGCTTCGATGCGGCGGCCCTTCGGGTTGGCCACGTACGGGATGCGAATCGAGGCCGAGCGGTTCTTGGCCGAGTAGGCCAGCTTCACCGGGGCTTCGAAGCCAGGCACCAGACGCTTGTACGAGTTCGTACCGGGGTTGGTGATGGCGTTCAGGGCACGGGCGTGCTTGATGATGCCGCCGATGTAGTACAGGGCGAATTCGCTCAGGCCAGCGTAGCCTTCACCGGCGAACAGGTTCTTGCCGTCCTTCCAGATCGACTGGTGGACGTGCATGCCGGAACCGTTGTCGCCAACGATGGGCTTGGGCATGAACGTGGCGGTCTTGCCGTAGGCGTGGGCCACGTTCGTGATCACGTACTTCTGCAGCTGCAGCCAGTCGGCGCGCTGGGTCAGCGTGCTGAACTTCGTGCCGATTTCCATCTGGCCGGCGTTCGCCACTTCGTGGTGGTGCACTTCGACGGGGATGCCGACGGATTCGAGGATCAGGCTCATTTCCGAGCGCATGTCCTGGAAGCTGTCGACCGGGGGCACGGGGAAGTAGCCGCCCTTGACGGTCGGACGGTAACCGGAGTTGCCGTGTTCGAATTCCTTGCTGGTGGACCAGGCGCCTTCTTCGGATTCGATCTTGAAGAAGCTGCCGGACATCTCGTTGCCCCAGCGGACCGAGTCGAACACGAAGAATTCGGGTTCCGGACCGAAGTAGGCGGTGTCGCCCAGGCCCGAGGCCTTCAGGTAGGCTTCAGCGCGCTTGGCCAGCGAGCGGGGATCGCGCTCATAGGCCTTGCCGTCCGTGGGATCGATGACGTCGCAGGTCAGGATCAGGGTGGGCTCTTCGAAGAACGGGTCGATGTTGGCCGTCGTCGGGTCAGGCATCAGCTGCATGTCGGAGGCTTCGATGCCCTTCCAACCGGCGATGGACGAACCGTCGAAGGCGTGGCCCGAGACAAACTTGTCTTCGTCGAAATGGGACACAGGCACGGTCACGTGCTGTTCTTTACCGCGGGTATCGGTGAAACGGAAATCAACGAACTTGACTTCGTTGTCCTTCACCAGCTTCATCACGTCCGCGACGGTCTTGTTGGCCATCAGATGCTCCTAGCAAGAGGCTTGTATGTGCAAGAAGAATTGGGTGTTTTGTCTGTTTCCAGATCAGAAACAGCGCGCAGTGTAATAGCGAAAACCATGCCGCCTGCCGGGGTGCGTCAAACTGTCCGTCAGGAAAATGAAAGCTTTCTGGCGCACCAATGCCGTGTTTTTGCGCTAGGCCAAGGGCCACGACGTGCACCGAGAGGTGTCAATCTTGCGCCTTGTGAAAGAAGCAACAGCTTGCTTCGCGGGCACAGCGCCGCATATGCACTAATTAGGTGCCCAATGTCTGGCTGATCTGTAAATGCACCACTTCGGGGCCCAATGATGCACCAAAAGATGTCAGACCGTCCAGCAGAGCCTGATATGCGCGTTCAACCTGTTCAGGTGTCCCTTTCACCCCCAGTTCGATGTGGCGTCCATGCACCGGATGGTCGACGCTGGGCAGGCTGAACACCTTGATGCCGTCGAAACGCGCTTCGATGTCGATCATCAGCGGTGTCAGGCGCGATTCGATGGCGCCATACACGACCACCGCGCGCGAAGCCTCACGGCCACGGCCATGCAGCGCCGGGTGCAGGTGGTCGAGCACCCAGGCCACCATGGGCCAGGCCATGACCGGAAAGCCCGGCACGAAGTGCAGCCGGCCTTCCAGCGTGAAGCCGGGGATCTGGTTGTAGGGGTTGGGGATGATGGCCGCGCCTTCCGGGAAGAAGCCCATCTGCAGACGGCGATGGGTGTCGGCTGACTCAGGGTCGAAGACCTCGCCCTCCTGCTCGGCCAAGGCCTTGCAGCGTTGCAGGATCAACTCGCGTGCCTCGGAGTGCAGTGCCAGCGGCCGGCCCAGGGCACGCCCGGCGGCCGCACGGGTGTGGTCGTCCGGCGTGGCGCCGATGCCGCCGAACGAGAACACGACGTCACCTCCGGCCAGGGCATCCCGAATGGCCGACGTGATCATGTCCGGCTCATCGCCCACGTAGCGCGCCCAGGACACCTTCAGCCCGCGCTCGCCCAGCAGTTCGATGGCCTTGGCGAGGTGCTTGTCCTGCCGGCGACCGCTGAGGATTTCGTCGCCGACGATGATGAGTCCGATCATGGGGAGCCTGGGTGGGAAGATTGCGGGGGAAGCGGCGTGAAGCCGCCGGACGCATTGGGCACCTCGCGGGCCGGCACGTCGATCACCGTGGTGTCCGGCGCATGCTCGGGCGCGCGCGGCATGGCGTCGGCCGGACGCAACTCGCTGACGGGCACGGCCCGCGCCTCCGATGCGCGGTGGATCTGCAAGGCCGCCAGCAGGTAGTGAGCGAACCACAGGCTGGAGAAGGCGAACACCAAGGTGTAGAGCCACACTGACACCACCACCAAAACCGGGGCGAAGATGATGGTGAAGGCGCTCAGCGCCCACAGCGCCGCGGGCGCCGCACCGAGGTACCCGGTGATCACGCCGATGGCCAGCAGGGCCGAGCGACGCTCTTTCAACAGTTGCTGGCGCTCCTTGACGCTGGCGTGATCGGCCAGGGTGTCGTAGGCCATCACGCGGTAGGTGAGCCAGCCCCAGATCACCGGCGGCAGCACCAGCGCGAACGGCGGGATGAGCCACAGTGGCAGCGACACGAACAGCGCCAGCAAGGCCACGATGGTGGCACCAAAGGACCAACCCAGCGAGGCCCACCAGCGGCCGCCCCGGCGCTCTTCCAGGGCCGGGAACCGCCTTTGCGCCACCAGCTTGACGATGGCTGGCGTCATCATCGTGGCCACCACCAGCAGGCAGATCACAACCACCACCGGCACGCTCACGATCACGACCAGCAGCGGGGCCAGCACGGCGCGAAAACCCGTGGCGCCCAGGCCATCGAGCCAGCCGAGCAAGGTCTGGCTCAAGGACCATGTGTCCAGCCAGGCGCGCATCTGCGCCACCGCGCCATCCCATCCCCACCAGGCCAGCAGCCCCAGGCACACCATGGGCAGGATCACGGGCAACAGGGACAGCCAGATCACCCTGGGGTGCAGGCAATACAGCATGGCGCGCCAGGCGGCGTCCACGACGGAGGCCGAAGCCAAGGTGGCCGGGCGGTTCCCCAGGGGCGGCGATGTCGGGTTGGATGCGGGCATCTGCATGTCCGCCAGCATACCCAAGGCGGATCAACAGCGCCCGCAGCGGGTCAACGCCGGGGATGATGCAAAGGGATCAGCCTCGACCGGCCAGGCGCTTGAGGCCCAGCCACTGCTGCGCCCAGAAGCCTTGGCCGTAGTCACGCGCGCCATGCTCTGGCAGTTGGTCGCGGATGCCCGTGGGCTGCACCGGCGTGCGGAAATCGGCCGTGCGGAAGACGATGTCCCACACCGGGAACAGCACCGCGAAGTTGCAGCCGCCCAGCGAGTGCGGCCCGTTGGATTCATGCCCGATCGCGATGCCGTGGTGCACGCGGTGGAAGCGCGGCCCCACCACCAGGCGCTCCAGCAACGGGCCGAAGCTCATGCGCACGTTGGCATGCGAGAGGCTCTCGACCAGCTGCGTGAGCGCCACCAGCGCGATGAACTGCCCCGGCGGCACGCCGATCACGCGCGCCACGATGACGATGATCATGTCGCGCAGCAGGTCGTCGATCACGTGGTTGCGGTTGTCGCTCCACATGGTCATCTGGCGCTGGCTGTGGTGCAGCGAATGCAAGGCCCACCAGCGGTTCAGGCCGTGCTGGCCCCGGTGGATCCAGTAATCGACGAAATCGAAGACCAGCAGATAGAGCAGAAAGCTGAGCCAGGCCGTGTCCGTGACACCGGGCCACAGCGGCGCCACCAGGGCATCGAGCTGGAAGCCGTTCACATCGTTCACGCTGGCCCAGCCGAACACGCCATCGAGTACTGGCTCAATGGAGAAGAACAGCGCCACCCGGAACAGGCCCAGGCGGTGGATGAGGGTGTAGAGGATGTCGACACGCACGGCCTTGCGGTCGGTGATGGATTCGACCGGGCGCCAGCGCTGCAGCGGCCAGAACACGGCCAGCATCACCAGCAGTTGCACGATGCCCACCAGCAGCCAGCCGGTGGCGTCAAACGCGTCTTCGAGCAGGTTGCCCCAGCCCAGCCCGAACAGCAGCGGCTGCACGGCGTGCTCGAACAGCCCCTGCTGCAGCGATCCGAACTGGTCAGACAGCCAGGCGATCCATGTATCCCACATGCCTTCAATGCTCCGTCGCGTACGTCACTTGTGCGTCACTTGCCCGGGGCGCGTTGCCGACACCCCGGTAATCTGGATGATCGCGCAAGGTGGCAAAGCACAAGCCCTTGGCCTTCAAGCCGACGATCAGGGGTTCGAGCACGGATGGCGCCCAGGGTTCCTGGCGCGACCAGATGCCCAGGTGCGCCAGCAGGATGTCGCCCTCGCGAACCTTGGCCAGCGCCTGGCGCAGCAACTGGTCGTTGGGGTAGCGGTCGCTGGGGAGTTCGTCACCCAGGAAGCCGGCGGCCGTCCAGGGCACGTGGTGCCAGCCACAGGCGCGGGCGGCGGCCAGCAGCTTGGGCGAGGTCTTGCCTGCCGGGGCGCGGAAGATGGCGCGCATGGGCTGGCCCGTCATGGCCTGGAAGCGCTGGGCGCTGCGGGCCAGTTCCTCGCAGTATTCGGGCGGCGTCAGTGCCACGGTCTGGCCGTTCTTCGGGCCAGCGGTGGGGCGGAATGCGAAGCCGGTGGGGGTGTCCTTGCGCCAGATCAGATGGTCCCAGGTGTGGGAGCCGAAATCGTGCCCTTGGGCGGCCATGGCCTTCCACCAGGGGGCCCAATGCTCGTCGAGCGTTGTGCCTTCCGGGCGATCGCCCACGGCCCGGGTGCGCTCGCTGGCCAGGAAGAAGGTGACATGCACCTGCTGGCGCTTGAGCACGTCGGCGATCAGCGTGGCCACGCCCATGTGGCCTGTGTCGAAGGTGAGGTAGACGGGGTGCTGGCAGGTCGCGCCGCTTTGGGCGGGCTTGGGCGCGACGCCCGACGAGGAGGCAGGTGCAGCCCAGGCGGATGTCGCCGTGAGCAGCGCCAACACGCCCTGAAGCAGCCTGCGCCGCCTTGACCCGCCTTCAGCGCGGCGCATGGTCCAGCGTCCAGACCCCGTGCGGCGAACGGCCCACCTTGACCTGGCGGATCACCTTGCCCTGCACGGTGTCGATGTAGGTGAGCTTGCGGGCCCAGCGCGAGGTGGTCAGGATGGTCTTGCCATCGGACAGCACGTCCATGCAGTCCGGGCCACCCGGGGCCGGGTAGTTGGCCACCACGGTGAAGGTCTGCAGGTCGATGCGGCTGATGGTGTTGGCCACGCGGTTGCTGACCAGCAGGTGGCGCTTGTCGCCCCAGGCGCGGAAGGCGTGCGCGCCCTCCCCCGTTTCGATGCGCTTGACCAGCACCGGCTTGGGGCCGCGCACGTCGTAGACCTCGACGAACTTGTCGCCCGTCAGGCCCAGCAGCAGGAAACGATCGTCCGGCGTCAGGAAGACGTCGGCGGGCATCTTGCCCACGGGCACCTTCCAGCGCGGCGTCTGCGTGGCCAGGTCGATGGCGATCAGTTCGTCGCTGTCTTGCATGGACACGTAGGTGACGGTGCTCTTGCTGTCGATGGTGATGTGGCTGGGCGTCTTGCCGCTGGGGATGCGTTTGGCCAGCGTGAAGTTCAGGCCGGCGGGCTGGGTGTAGCTCACGCGGTAGATGTCGACGTGGTCCAGGCGGTTGGCCGCCGTGATGAACCATTTCATGTCCGGCGAGAAGCGCAGCTGGTACGGGTCGGAGATGCCGCCGATCACCTTCTGGATGTCGCCGGTGAGCGGGTCCAGCAGGGTGATGGTGTCGCTCAGGGCATTGGCCACCAGCAGCGAGCGCTCATCCGGCGTGAGGTACAGGTGGTGCGGCTCCTTGCCCGTCGGGATGCGCTTGATCTCCTTGAAGGTGACCGGATCGATCACGCTGACGTTGGCGTCCAGCGAGTTCAGCACGAAGATCGGCGGTTTGGCGGCCTTGGCCAGCGGGCCGACCGGCGCCGAGGCGCCCTGGGCCCACGCGGTGGGCAGCGCCGAGATGGCCAGACCCGACAGCGCGTAACGCACACCGGACAGCATGAAGGACCGGCGCATGCGCGCCTGGGGGAAGCCACGTTGAGTCAATTCGGTCACCTGCAATCGAACCGCGCAGTTTACGCGGCCCATCAGCCCCTCAGGCCGACCCAGGTCAAACGCATGAATCGGGGGTTGCGCTGACGTGAGTGCGGCCTTGGGACGGACAGGTCAATCGCTGTCGCCGCCCAGCAGGCCACCCAGAACGCCACCGCCCGCCACGCCGGCCAGCAAGGAGCCCTCCTCGCGTCGGCCTCCGCCGTTTTGCGGCGCCGCAGCGAAAATGCGCGAAGCCAGGCGCGAGAACGGCAGGCTCTGCAGCCACACCGTGCCCGGGCCGCTCAGCTTGGCCAGGAAGATGCCCTCGCCGCCGAACAGGGCCGTCTTGATCTTGCCGACGTACTGGATGTCGAAATCCACATTGGGCGTGTAGGCCACCACGCAGCCGGTGTCCACCATCAGCACCTCGCCAGCCTGCAGATCACGCCGCAGCAAGGTGCCGCCCGCGTGTACGAAGGCCAGGCCGTCGCCCTCGAGCTTCTGCATGATGAAGCCCTCGCCGCCGAAGAAGCCGGCGCCCAGCCTGCGCTGGAAGCCGATGCCCAGCGATACCCCGCGCGCCGCGCACAGGAAGGAATCCTTCTGGCACAGCAGCGTGCCGCCCAGCTGGGCCAGGTCCATCGGGATGATCTTGCCCGGATACGGGGCGGCAAACGCCACGCGTTTCTTGCCCGAGCCCTGGTTCGTGTAGACGGTGGTGAAGAGCGATTCCCCCGTGATCATCCGCTTGCCGGCGCCCAGCAGCTTGCCGAACAGGCCGCCTTGCTGCTGCGAGCCGTCGCCGAAGACGGTGTCCATCTCGATGCTCCCATCCATGAACATCATGCTGCCGGCCTCGCCGATGGCCGCTTCGCCGGGGTCGAGCTCAACCTCCACGAACTGCATCTCGCTGCCCTTGATCTCGTAGTCAACGACGTCCATCGCCATGATTGCGTGCTCCAAAAAAACAACAGGGTTCCAGTCAGGCCCGCCCCCGGGATAATCGCGACACCAGACAGGCGCGATCGGGAGCACAGTGACAGTGCCCGGATTGTGCTCGACTTCGACCACGCACCCGACCACCACGCCCAAGCCCATGGCCGTTCTGGAGCCCTTGCACGCCCCCACGCTGTTCTTCACCACGATCGTGGTGATGGCCACGGCCGCCGGCATCATGACCTTCGTGGGCCTGACGCAGCGCACCTACCGGGGCTTCTGGTGGTGGGTCTGGGCGCAGTGGTTCAACCTGGCCGGCGCTGTGTGCACCCTCTACCGGCACGAGCACCCTGCCCTGTTCGCGCTCTCGGTGCTGCTGGCCCTGCAATGGCCCATCACCATGCTCAGCGGCATGCGGCGCTTCTACGTGCGCTCGGAGCTGCCCGTGCCGCCCTGGGGCGACCAGGTCGTGCTGGTGGGCGGCTTCCTGTGGTGGCTGGTGGTGTGGTCGCATGCGCCGGACGACGCCGGCGGCCGCGTGGCTTCGTTCACCATGTCCAGCATCGCGGGCTATGCCTACGCCTGCTGGATGGTGTGGTCCATCCGCGAATGGCGCGAAAGCCCGCACCTCAAGGCCTTCTTGCTGTTCATGGCGCTGGGCGTGGTCGTGCAGATCCCCCGATTGCTCGAAGGCATCCGCCTGTGGGGCGTGCAGGTGCCCGATCCGAACACCTTCGTGCAGCAGCCCTTCCTGAGCCTGACGCTCACGGTGGCGGTGATCTTCGCGGTTTACATGGGCTTGCTGCTGACTTACGAGCGCACAGAGCAGGACCTGCGCGAATCCCAGCGCCAACTGCGGCTGATGGTCGATTTCGACATGCTCACGCAGTTGCCCAACCGCCGCCACTTCCAGGAGATGGCGCAGCAGACGGTGCGCCTGTCGCCGCCTGGGGCCTGCGCGCTGATGCTGTTCGACATCGACGGCTTCAAACACCTCAACGAAGTGCACGGCCACGCGGCGGGCGACACGGCCTTGCGGCTGGTGTCGGGCGTGGCCCGCTCGATGTTGCGCGGCCGCGACCTGGTTGGTCGGCTGGGTGGCGACCAATTCATCGCCCTGCTGCCCGACACGACACCGCAGGATGCCCTGCACGTGGCCACCCGCATGGCGCGCCTGGTGCACGACAAGCAGCAAGAGCGCGGCTCCAACCGCGAAACCGTGGGGCTGAGCGTGGGCATCATCCAGGTACAGGAGCAGGAAACCATGGACCACGCCATCCACCGCGCCACCGAGGCCGTGGCCGAGGCCAAGCGGCAAGGCGCTGGACGTGCCGTGGTGGCCGATGTCGACACCCAGGGCGCGGCCACCGTGACCACGGTCCAGGCCTTCAAACCCGTGCGCTCCTGAGCGCCTTCCTTTTCCTGACTTTCTCTACGTGATGTCCGACTTCGATGTCGTCGTGATCGGCGCTGGTGCCGCCGGTCTTTTCTGTGCCGGTGCGGCTGGCCAGCTCGGCCTGCGCGTGCTGCTGCTCGACCATGCCGCCAAGGTGGCTGAGAAGATCCGCATCTCCGGCGGCGGCCGCTGCAACTTCACCAACCGCGAAGCCCTGCCCGCCAACTACCTGAGCGAGAACCCGCATTTCTGCCGCTCCGCGCTGGCGCAGTACACCTGCGGCGATTTCATCGACCTGGTGCGCAAGCACGGCATCGCCTTCCACGAAAAGCACAAGGGCCAGCTGTTCTGCGACGGCAGCAGCCAGCAGATCATCGACCTGCTGTTGACCGAATGCGAGCGCGGTGGCGTGACGCGGCGCCAGCCCTGTGGCGTGAAGGCCGTTCGCGCCGTGGATGCCCCCACCAAAGGCGGCCACCGTTTCGAGGTCGATACCGACCAAGGCGTGGTCCGCACGGGCCATGTCGTGATCGCGACCGGCGGCCTGTCCATCCCGAAGATCGGCGCGACGGACTTCGGCCAGCGCCTGGCACAGCAGTTCGGGCACCGCATCGTGCCCTTGCGCCCTGCCCTGGCGCCCTTGACCTTCGATGCCACGCAATGGGCACGCTGGGTGGCGCTGGCCGGGGTGGCGCTTCCCGTCACGGTCACGGCGACACCCGCCGCGCCCGAGAACGCCAAGGGCAAGCACAAGGTCAAACCCGTCAGTTTCGACGAAGACCTGCTGTTCACCCACCGCGGCCTGAGCGGCCCGGCCATCCTGCAGATCTCCAGTTTCTGGGTGCCCGGCCAGCCTTTGACCATCGACCTGGCGCCCGGCATCGACCTGGCAGCCGCCCTGCGCGAGGCCAAGCAAGGCTCCCGCCGCCAGCTCTCCACCGCCTGGAAAGACGCCCTGCCCGAGGCCGTGCCCCAGCGCCTGGCCCAGGCTTGGCTGCACGATGCCGCCACGCGCCACCCCGCACTGCAGGACACCGCCGCCGTCGCTGAACTGAAGGACAAGGACCTGGATGCCCTGGGCCAATCGGCCAACGCCTGGTCCATCACGCCCAGCGGCACCGAGGGCTACGCCAAGGCCGAGGTCACGGCCGGCGGTGTCGATACCCGCGAACTCAGCTCACAGACCATGGAGAGCAAGCTGCGCCCAGGCCTGTATTTCATCGGCGAGGTGGTGGACGTGACCGGTTGGCTGGGCGGCTACAACTTCCAGTGGGCCTGGTCCAGTGCCATGGCCTGCGCAAGGGCCATCGCCGCCGGCAAACCTTGAGCCCGCGCTAAGATGCGCGCATGAGCGACACCCACTTCGGTTTCGAGACCGTCGACGAATCCCAGAAGGCCTCGCGCGTGCGCGGCGTCTTCGACTCCGTGGCCGGCAAGTACGACATCATGAACGACCTGATGTCGATGGGCCTGCACCGCCTGTGGAAGGCCTACACCATCGCCGCCAGCGGCGTGCGCGAAGGCCACAAGGTGCTGGACATCGCCGGCGGCACGGGCGACCTGGCCCAGGCCTTCGCCAAGCGCGTGGGCCCGCGCGGCACCGTGGTGCACACCGACATCAACGAGGCCATGCTGGCCACCGGCCGCGACCGCCTGGTCAACGCCGGCGTGATGCTGCCCACCACGCTGTGCGACGCCGAGAAGCTGCCCTTTCCCGAGAACACCTTCGACATCGTCACCGTGGCCTTCGGGCTGCGCAACATGACGCACAAGGACAAGGCCCTGGCAGAGATGTGCCGCGTGCTCAAGCCGGGCGGGCGCCTGCTGGTGCTGGAGTTCTCGAAAGTGGCCAAGCCGCTGGAGAAGACCTATGACTGGTACTCGTTCAAGATCCTGCCCAAGATCGGCAAGCTCGTCGCCAACGACGAAGAGAGCTACCGCTACCTGGCCGAGTCCATCCGCATGCACCCCGATCAGGCCACGCTCAAGTCCATGATGAAGGACGCCGGCTTTGGCCATGTCGATGTGCACAACATGACCGGCGGCGTCGTGGCCCTGCACATGGGCCTGAAGTGCTGAGCCCGAAAACCGCCGACGATCAGGTCGGCGGCAGGCCGAGCAACTCGGCCTTCAAGGGCTTGGACGCCACTTCGTCGCCGATCCAGATGCGCAGCAGCGCCCGGTAGAAGTCTTCACCGGGGATGTCGTTGCCCACGGCCTTGCCGTCCACTGTCACGTGCGTGCCCGCGCCAGGCTGGAAATCCAGCTGGATGCGCGAGCCCTTGTGTGCCTCGCCCAGTGATTTCATCGTGGCCTTGAGCACCTCCACGCGCGGCTGCAACTGCGCCAGTTCGGCCTTGCTGGTGTTCTCGGCCAGGCCCTTGGATAGGCTGTCGGCCAGCAATTCGCTGCCCACGTCCCGCATCATCACCAGCTGCACGCGCTTGGCACCCGGCATGGCCAGCACATCGGCGGCCCGTGTTTCCTTGCGCGGCAGGTACAGGCCCACCACGTAGACCTTGATGAACATCTTGGAGCGCAGGCCCAGGCCATTGAGCACCAGGGGCTGCCCCGACAGCGTGGCCGCGTCATCCAGCGTCACGCCGGCGACTTCCGCGGCTTGACCGGGCACGGCCATCAGGCATGCCCCAGCCGCCGCCAACACCGCCAGCCACTGCTTGAGCGGACGGCGTTTGTTCAGCTTGTTCATGTTGCGCAAAGCAGGTTGGTGAAAAAACGGATGGTCATGCTACATCGGGAATGCAACATTAAGCAGCTCATCATTTCGCGATTGCTACTTGCATTACAAATGCCCTCTCAAGCCCCGTCACCTTCGAGCAAGAAGCCCGCTGCGGGCGCCAAGGCCGCCACCAAGCCGGGTGCCGCGGTGTCGCGACGCAAACCCGCCAGCGCCCCCGACAGCGGCTCGGGCATGACGGTGGCCGAACTGGCCCGGCAGACCGGGGTGTCGGTGCGCAACATCCGCGCCTACCAGACCGCCGGCCTGATGCCACCACCCGTGCTGCATGGGCGTCTGGGCCTGTACTCGGGCCAGCACAAATCCCGGCTGGAACTCATCCGCGAGATGCGCCACATGGGGTTCGGCCTGGAGGCCATCGGCGATCTGCTGGCCCGCGTGCCGGACCGCGCCGGTGCCGAGTACTCGCTGATTGCCCAGCTCTTTTCCAACGGCTTCTTCCGCGTGGAACAACCCTTGCGCAAGAGTCTGGCCGATCTGACCGAGCACTGGGGTGAAAGCATCACCGCCGAGCAGGTCATGCCGCTGCTCAACACCGGGTTGTACGAAACCGTCGATGTGGATCAGGAAAGCCCGCTCAAGGCCGATACGCAGGTCGACATCCTCAGCCCGTCGCTGTGGGCCATCGGCAAGCAGATGGCCGAGATGAAGGTGCCGCTGTCCACCTCGCTGGCGTTGCAAAACCAGCTCATCGAGCACATGCGCGCTATTGCGCAGGCCTATGTCGACCAGTTCGTGGTCGCCATGGTGCGAGAGTTGATGCAATCGCTGAGCCCGCAGCAGGACGACGCGGATGCAGGGGCCGACAAGGATCCGCTGCAGGCCCTGCCGCCCAATGCCTTGCGCACCGTGCACAACCTGTTCGAGCGCCTGCGCCCGCTGGCCATCGGCTCGGTGTCTGCGGCCTTCCCGGTGGTGCTGCAGCAGGAGTTCGACCGCGGCGTGCACGACAAGCTCAAGGCCCGCGTGCGCCAGCAGCGCGAGAAGCTGTCGTCGGGCTCGCCCCTCAACGACTGGGCGGACTGATCCGCCCAGGTTCAGCGGTCAGGTCAATCGCCGTCGCGGCTCTTGACCGGCTCGCCCAGCGTGAAGAACACACCGCCGGCCACATGGTGCAGCGTGCTGTGCGCTGCATCGATGGGCCGCCAGTGCCCCCCATCGAACACGCGGCTATCGGCCCAGGCCGCGACCACCTCGGCCAGGAACAGGTCGTAGCGCTGAGCCATCTCGGGCTCGGGCAGCAGCTTGCACTCCAGCCAGGCCACACAGCCTTCCACCAAAGGCGCTGCGACCTGGTCGCCACGGAAGGTCGTCAGGCCTGCGGCCTCGAACTTGTCGGTGGCCTGGTCCAGACCGCGGCCCGAGGTGCTGCCCACCTGCGAGACCGCCTCGATCTGCGCGCGCGTCGGCACGCACAGAACCAACTCTCCTGAGGCCTCGATCAGCTCACGCGTATAAGTCTTGCGGTCGATCACCACCGCCACCTTGGGCGGCGCGAAATCCAGCGGCATGTTCCAGGCAGCAGCCATCACGTTGCGGCGCCCGCCATGGGCCGCGCTGACCAGCACGGTCGGGCCGTGGTTGATCAGGCGGTAGGCCTTGGCGAGGTCCACAGGCACCACGTGGGCGGGTCGGTCGGTCATGAGCCAGTGTAGCCATCGGCACCAAGCCTCGCCCGGGAAGGGCGATGGAGACCTCGTCCCATCGTCGCAGCCAGGAAACGCATATCCAAATGCGAATCCAGCATTTAACAAATGAACTCAACATGAATGAGACTGCGTCGGCGGCACGCGTCCACCGCATTCCAGCATCACCAACATCCATGGCGCATGAGAGGTCACGACATGAAGACGTTCAAGAAGCTACTGGCGGCCAGCGCCTGGCTGTTCAGCCTGCCCGCCCTGGCCAACTCGCCTTTCCTGGTCAGCACCGACTGGCTCGAAAAGAACCTGAATGATCCCAAGATCCGGATCATCGAGGTCAGCGTGGTGCCAGGCGTCTATGAGCGCGGGCACATCCCTGGCGCGTCGAACTTCGAATGGCACACCGACCTGGTCGATCCCGTGCGCCGGGACATCGCCACCCCGCAGGACCTGGAGAAGAAGCTGCGCGCCGCTGGCGTCAACCAGGACAGCACCGTGATCCTCTACGGTGACAACAACAACTGGTTCGCCGCCTGGGGCGCCTGGGTCTTCGATGTCTACAGCGTCAAGAACGTGAAGCTGCTCGATGGTGGCCGCAAGAAGTGGGAGGCCGAAGGCCGCGCCCTGTCGCCACTGGCCGCCACGCCCTCGGCGGGCAACATCAAGGTCAGCGCCGCCAACACCGGCCTGCGCGCTCGCCTGCCGGACGTGGTCGCCGCGGCCGAGAAGAAGAGCAACACCGCGCTGGTCGACATCCGCTCGGCCGACGAGTACAGCGGCAAGGTATTCGCGCCCACCGGCGTGCAGGAGCTGGCCGTGCGCGCGGGCCATGTGCCTGGCGCCGTCAACGTGCCGTGGGGCCAGGCCGTGGCCGCCGATGGCACCTTCAAGCCCGTGGAAGAGTTGCGCAAGCTCTACGCCAGCGCCGGCATCGACGGCAAGCGCTCGGTGATCACCTACTGCCGCATCGGCGAACGCTCCAGCCACACCTGGTTCGCGCTGAAGAAGCTGCTGGGCTACGACGTGCGCAACTACGACGGTTCGTGGACGGAGTACGGTAACACCGTGGGCGTGCCCATCAACAACCCGGCAGGCACCCTGTGGGGCGGTCGTTGACACGCACATGAGTTCAACGCCTTTGCCAATCGGGCAGCGAGGGCCCGGTTGGATGGCCTTCCTGTCCCTCGTGGCCGCGCTGTGCGCGGCCTTTTTGCTGCACCGGCATCTGTCTGCGCTGCCGGGGGGCCGTGCGCTGGCCCTGTCACTGGTGTTCGGCCTGGCGTTCGGCGCCTTGCTGCAGCGCTCGCGCTTCTGTTTTTATTGCGTCAGCCGTGACTTCATCGAGCAGCGGGATGCACGCGGGCTGTTGGGCATCCTGGCGGCGCTGGCCGTGGGCACGCTGGGCTACCACGCGGTGTTCGGCGCCTTCCTGCCCGAGCCCGCGCCTGGGCGCTTGCCGCCGGGTGCGCACATCGGGCCGGTGAGCGTCGTGCTGGTGGGCGCCTCGTTCACCTTCGGCCTGGGCATGGCGCTGGCCGGATCGTGCATCAGCGCACAGCTGTACCGGCTGGGCGAAGGCGCGCTGACCGCCCCGATCGCGCTGGCTGGCACGGTGCTGGGCTTCGTGCTGGGCCTGCAGGCCTGGAATGCCCTGTACCTGCGACAGATCCAGGAGGCCCCCGTGCTGTGGCTGCCTCATCACCTGGGCTATGAGGGATCGCTGGCGGTACAACTGCTGGGATTGGGTGCGCTGGCATGGCTGCTTTGGAAATTCCATCGCACACCCGAATCGCCAGTTGGGCTCAAGGTGGCCTGGTGGCAGCGACGCTGGACGCCCCACATGGGCGGCGTGCTCATCGGCGGACTCGGCGTGCTGGCCTTCCTGCGCGTGTCGCCATTGGGCGTCACCTCTGAACTCGGCAGCCTGGCGCGCACGCTGGCGGACCAGCAAGGCTGGCTGCTGCCCAGCCGGCTGGAAGGGCTCGACACCTTCCGTGGCTGCGTCACCACCATCAAGGAGACCCTGTGGTCGAACAACGGCGCGCTGGTGGTCGGCCTGGTGCTGGGTGCCTTCGCCGCCGCACTGATTGCTGGTGATTTCAAACCGCGCTGGCCAACCAGGCAAGAAGCCGCCCGTAACTTTGTTGGGGGCCTGCTGATGGGCCTGGGCAGCATGCTGGCGCTGGGCTGCACCGTGGGCACCTTGCTGTCAGGGATCATGGCAGCTGCCGTGTCGGGCTGGGTCTTCCTTCTCTGCGCGGGCCTGGGTCTGCTGCTGGGCTGGCGGTTGCGCTGGCAGCCATGGAGGCGTACGAACGCTTGAGCACCTGAGTGCAGCCACGGCGCAACGCCCGAGGGATTGAGCGCGCAGCCATGCCTCAGGGGCTGAGGTATCTTGGCGCCAGTCAATCCAAACTCATCGCCATGGGTGCACCCCGCAAGCTGGGCCTGCTCGGCCGCATCGGCATCGCCTTGTTCCTGTCCTTGTTCGTGCTGGCCTTCGGCGCGGGCGGGCTGGTGATCGGCGTGCGGCCCCTGTGGCACGCACTGAAGGAAGCGCCCCGCCTGCAGCACTACGTGCCCGTGCCGGCCCGCGTGCTGGATGTCCGCATGGAAGAAGACAGCGATGGGGACCTCCATCCCGTCGTCCGCTACCAATACCAGTATTCGGGCCGAACCCTGACGGGTGACCGCATCGCCTGGAGCCTGAACAGCCACGAGCAGAAGCAATGGCACGCTCGCCTTGAGGCCGCACAACGCACGGGCCAGACCGTGACCGCCTGGATCGACCCCGAGCACCCTGGCATGGCCCTGCTCGATCGTGAGCCAAGATGGCGCCAACTCGCATTCCTGCTGCCCTTCGCGCTCATCTTTCCGGCCGTGGGCCTGGGTGCGCTGGTGGCCCTGATCGCGGTCCTGAGAGGCCCGCACGACACCCCCGCGGACGGTTTGCCCGTGCCGCCTCCATCAGGCGCGCTGCGGGACAACAGCAAGGCCAAGGCCTGGGGCATCACCATCTTCACGCTGCTGTGGAACCTCATTGCTTTTCCCATCGCGCTGGCGGTCTGGGCCGATCGAGAGGGCTGGCGCTTCGCCGATGTCTTCGTCGGGCTGTTCCCCGCCGTCGGCCTGCTGATGGCCTGGGCCGCCGTGGCCACCTGGCGCCAAGCGTTGCGCCACCGTGGTAGCGCATTGACACTGGACAACGACGCCCTGCACGCTGGCGAACCATCAGGCCTCACACTGCATCTCCCACCCGCTCGCTGGCGCCATGCCGACGCATCAGGCTGGAAGGCACGCCTGGTGCAAAGCCGCCTGCCCCATGACGATTCGGAGCGCTCGGAGGAAACACTGAGCGAACAGGTCTTGCCACTGAGCATCCATCCCACGGGGGATGGCGGCGCACATCTGCGCATGAAGGTGCATTGGCCGGCCCATGCCCAGCGCTCCGGCATCGACAAGGAAGGCCACCGGATCAGCTGGCGCCTGATCGTGGAAGAAGCGAAGCGAAGGGGCGAACAGGTGTTCGATCTGCCCGTGCAAGCCGGCAGACCGGGCTTCGTGGTCACGCCAACCTCCACCGCTGCCGAGGCACCTTTGCCCGCAGCCACGGCCGAAGCCGTACCGCCCACGGTGATGTGGCTGAGCCAGGAACATGGCCTTCAACTGGCCCATTTCACACGGCCGTGGCGGGTGGGCGGTGCGATCGC
Source organism: Candidatus Aquabacterium excrementipullorum (assembly GCA_019112875.1). Classification (GTDB taxonomy): domain Bacteria; phylum Pseudomonadota; class Gammaproteobacteria; order Burkholderiales; family Burkholderiaceae_C; genus Aquabacterium; species Aquabacterium excrementipullorum. Next base: position 49,608 of record DXIO01000147.1, on the reverse strand, counting down.
CATCGGCCTGTTCAGCCTGGGCCTTGCCGTGGCATCACGCCAGCACTTCCATGCCGAAGAATCGGCCGATGCGCTCATCTGGCTTCTGGGCATGCTCGGCTCCATGCTCACCATCGGCCTGGCCCTGCATGTCGGCACCCGCCGTTGGGTGGTGGGGATCACACCTGGCGCCTGGTGGCTGGACCGCTCATCGAGCCTGCGGCGGCATTTCACGGTGCTGGCAGTCGCACCAGACAGCGCCCTGGCACCCCGGCTCACGCACACCCAGAAAGCCCATGGCCAGGCCGCCGGCCACCACCTGCTCGAACAATGGGACAGCAACACCCTGCGCCGTCAGAGCGTGACGCCCCCGCTGCCCGGGCTGGGCGTCGCGCTGGGCGCGGCCGAGCAACTCCAGAAGCTGCGGCAGCAGGCCAAGCCCAGGGCCGATGCTGCCACCTTCACCGCCCGCTCACCTACCGCGCGTGAGCGCATCAGCACCCTCACCGGCTGGCTCCTGTTGACTGTGATCAGCCTGGCGTTCGCCACGCATCTGGACGCGGCCTTGTCGCTGACAGCGAACGACACCGCTCGCGCCTGGCTGCGCCCCGTGCACCAGCAGTTCAATGCCTTGCTCAGCATCGGTCTGGCCGATCAGGCCCTGCTGCGCGCCATCGACGCGGCGGACGAACGCGCCGTGCGCAAGGCCCTGCGTGATGGCGCCAATCCATCCGCCACCAGCGATTCGGGCCGTTCGGTGCTGATGCTGGCCGCCGGGCGCGGCCTGCTGCCCATCATGGACACCCTGCTGCAGCACGGCGCCGACGTGAACTACGCCGACCAGATCAGCGTGAACGAACGCGGCGACACCGCCTTGCTGATGGCCGCCTACTTCGGACAGCCCGAGGCCTTCGAGAAACTGCTCGCGGCCGGCGCCCGCACCGACGTGGCCAACCGCTGGGGCTGGACACCCGTGCACATGGCCGCCATGGGCGACTGCGTGCCCTGCCTGGACACGCTGCTCAAGCGTGGCCTGCCGCTCAACACCCGCGCCACCGCCAGCCGCGGTGAAAGCCCGCTGCAGCTGGCCGCCGCCAAGGGCCGCATCGCCGCCATGCAGTGGCTGCTCGACCACGGCGCCGATGCCTCTCAGCGCGACGATCACGGGCAGGACGTGTTCGCCTGGGCGAGCTTCTTCAAGCAAGGCGATTCGGAACGCTGGCTGCGGGAACACCTGCCCCCGCGCTGAAACCAGGCGGCAAACACACTGCCGCCACACCGGGCGCACAAAACAAAAAGCCGCCCCGGGGGGCGGCTTTCTCGAACTCTGCGACGGCCGGCACCAGGGCCGGCCAACACGATCAGTTCTTCGACTGGTCAACCAGCTTGTTCTTGGAGATCCAGGGCATCATGGCGCGCAGCTCGGCACCGACCGTCTCGATCGGGTGCACGGCGTTCAGGCGACGGCGAGCGGTCATGCTCGGGTAGTTCGTCTTGCCTTCCTGGATGAACATCTTGGCGTATTCGCCGGTCTGGATGCGCTTGAGCGCAGCGCGCATGGCTTCGCGCGACTTCTCGTTGATCACTTCCGTGCCCGTCACGTACTCGCCGTATTCGGCGTTGTTCGAGATCGAGTAGTTCATGTTGGCGATGCCGCCTTCGTACATCAGGTCGACGATCAGCTTCAGCTCGTGCAGGCACTCGAAGTAAGCCATTTCAGGCGCGTAGCCGGCTTCGGTCAGCGTCTCGAAGCCCATCTTCACCAGCTCGACGGCACCGCCGCACAGCACGGCTTGTTCGCCGAACAGGTCGGTTTCGGTTTCTTCGCGGAAGTTGGTCTCGATCACGCCGCCCTTGGTGCCGCCGTTGGCAGCCGCGTACGACAGAGCGATGTCACGGGCCTTGCCGGACTTGTCCTGGTAGATCGCGATCAGCGAAGGCACGCCGCCGCCCTTCAGGTACTCGGAGCGCACGGTGTGGCCAGGGCCCTTGGGGGCGACCATGATCACGTCCAGATCGGCACGGGGCACGACTTGGTTGTAATGCACGTTGAAACCGTGGGCGAAGGCCAGCACGGCGCCTTGCTTGATGTTGGGCTCGACGTTGTTCTTGTACACCTCGGGGATGTTCTCGTCGGGCAGCAGGATCATGACCACGTCGGCGCCCTTGACGGCCTCGTCGACCTCGGCCACCTTGATGCCGCCAGCGGCCTCGACCTTCGACCAGGACGCGCCGCCACGGCGCAGACCGACCGTCACGTTGACGCCGGAATCACGCAGGTTTTGCGCGTGGGCGTGGCCTTGCGAGCCGTAGCCCACGATGGTGACGTTCTTGCCCTTGATCAGGCTCAGGTCGGCGTCCTTGTCGTAATAGACTTTCATTGGTTGCTCCAGACAGAAACTTGGGGTTGATTGCAGTGATGCAAAAGAAGAGGCCGGACGGGCCAGGTCAGACGCGCAGGATGCGCTCGCCACGACCGATGCCGCTGGTACCGGTGCGTGCGGTTTCGAGGATGGCCGCGCGGTCGATGGCCTCCAGGAAGGCATCGAGCTTGGAGGCATCGCCCGTCAGCTCGATGGTGTAGGTCTTGTCGGTGACGTCGATGATGCGGCCGCGGAAGATGTCCGCCATGCGCTTCATCTCTTCGCGCTCCTTGCCGACGGCGCGCACCTTGATGAGCATCAGCTCACGCTCGGTGTAGGGGCCTTCGGACAGGTCGACCACCTTCACGACTTCGATCAGTCGGTTCAGGTGCTTGGTGATCTGTTCGATCACGTCGTCGGAGCCGGAGGTGACCACCGTCATGCGGGACAGCGAAGCGTCCTCGGTGGGCGCCACGGTCAGGCTTTCGATGTTGTAGCCGCGGGCGGAAAACAGGCCCACCACGCGCGACAGCGCGCCGGGTTCGTTCTCCAGCAGCAATGCAATGACGTGCTTCATATTCAATCGTCCTTTCGCGCTCTTGAGCCAGCCGGCGGTAACCGGCAGGCCGTGGCCACGGGGTTCGACAAAGTCAGGGAAAAACGCCCTTGGTGCCGCCCTGCCCCATCGCCGCATGGCGGCGCGAGGCTTGAATCGCCCGCCCACGCGCCGGAAAGCGCAGGGGCGTCGATCCCCGGGCAGCGCCGGGGCACGGGGTTACTTCAATGGGTTCACAGGTCCTCGGAGCCCAGCAGCATCTCGGAGATGCCCTTGCCGGCCTGCACCATCGGCCAGACGTTTTCCGTCGGGTCGGTGCGGATGTCCAGGAACACCGTGCGGTCTTTCAGCTTGATGGCCTCGCGCAGCGCGCCTTCGACGTCACCCGGGCGCTCGATCAGCATGCCGACGTGGCCATAGGCCTCGGCCAGCTTCACGAAGTCGGGCAGCGCGTCCATGTAGCTGTGCGAGTAGCGGCTGCCGTAGTCCAGCTGCTGCCACTGGCGCACCATGCCCAGGTAGCGGTTGTTGAGCGACAGCACCTTGACCGGCGTGTTGTACTGCAGGCAGGTCGAGAGCTCCTGGATGCACATCTGGATCGAGCCTTCGCCGGTCACGCAGAACACGTCGGCGTCGGGCTTGGCCAGCTTGATGCCCATGGCGTAGGGCAGGCCCACACCCATGGTGCCCAGGCCACCGGAGTTGATCCAGCGGCGCGGCTCCTCGAACTTGCAGAACTGCGCGGCGAACATCTGGTGCTGGCCGACGTCGGACGTGATGTAGTGGTCGGTGCCACGCGTCAGCTCGGTCAGCTTCTCGATCACGAACTGGGGCTTGATCACCTCGTCCGAGAGCTTGTACTTCAGGCAGTCGCGCTTCTTCCACTCGTTGACCTGGTTCCACCAGGTGGCCAGGGCGTTCTGGTCGGGGCGCTGGGTGGATTCCTTGATCTGGGCGATCAACTCCTGCAGCACGTCCTTCACATCGCCCACGATGGGGATGTCGACCTTGACGCGCTTGGAAATGCTCGACGGGTCGATGTCGATGTGGATGATCTTGCGCTCGACCTGGGCGAAGTGCTTGGGGTTGCCGATCACGCGGTCGTCGAAGCGGGCGCCCACGGCGATCACCACGTCGGCGTTCTGCATGGTCATGTTGGCTTCGTACGTGCCATGCATGCCCAGCATGCCCAGGAAGTTCGGGTCGGACGCGGGGATCGCACCCAGGCCCATCAGCGTGCTGGTGGAGGGGTAGTTCAGCAGCGCGCACAGCTCGCGCAGTTCCTTGGCGGCTTCCGCCAGGATCACGCCGCCGCCGGTGTAGATGTAGGGACGCTTGGCGCCCAGCAGCAGCTGCACGGCCTTGCGGATCTGGCCGCCGTGGCCCTTGCGCACCGGGTTGTACGAGCGCATTTCCACCGACTCGGGGTAGTGGAAAGCCGTGGTCTTGAGCGACACATCCTTCGGGATATCGACCACCACGGGGCCCGGACGACCGGTGCGCGCGATGTGGAAGGCCTTCTTCAGGGTGGTGGCCAGCTCGGCCACGTCCTTGACCAGGAAGTTGTGCTTGACGATCGGACGCGTGATGCCGACGGTGTCGCACTCCTGGAAGGCGTCCAGGCCGATCGCGGGCGTGGGCACCTGGCCGGTGATGATCACCATCGGGATGGAGTCCATGTAGGCCGTGGCGATGCCGGTGATGGCATTGGTGACGCCGGGGCCCGAGGTGACCAGGGCCACGCCGACGTCGCCGGTGGCGCGTGCGTAGCCGTCAGCGGCGTGCACGGCGGCCTGTTCGTGGCGCACCAGCACGTGCTCGATGGTGTCTTGCTTGTAGAGGGCGTCGTAGATGTACAGGACGGCACCGCCGGGGTAGCCCCACATGTACTTGACGTTTTCGGCCTGCAGACATCGCACGAGGATGTCGGAGCCATTGAGGATTTCGGCCGCGCTGCCGTGCGCGTTGCCTTGGGACATGTCCATGATGAATCGACCTTTCGGATTTTCTCTAACGAAAAACGATCGGTGCCCCTCTTCACAGCCCGGCTCTTTGGGAGCCTGACCACAGCCCGACATCGACGGATCGACACCGGGCTCGCCCTTGTGAGGCGGATTCGAAGCCTGCGCGGCCTGCCACCGACGCTTGTGAATGCCTCGCGGCGCGTCGACTCAGGCCAGATCGGGATGGCGCAAAGACGTAGATTATCGCATCACTCATAACCAATGTGAATACTCCGCGTCAAGCGGGCGATGCCATAATCCCGCGTCCCAGTTTCCCGCCCCTGCATTTCCTTGACCGACGTCCCCCTGTCAACCGCCGACGAGCTCAACGAGTTCCTGAGCAGCGTGGAGCGCCGGGCGTTCAAGCGCACGGCCTATGCCGTCCGCGACGATGATTCGGCCCTGGACATCGTGCAGGACGCGATGATCCGGCTGTGCACCAGCTACGCCGACCGGCCCGCCAGCGAATGGCCGATGCTGTTCCAGCGCATCCTGTCCAACGCCACGCTGGACTGGTTTCGCCGCCAGAAGGTGCGCAACGCGCATTTTCAGAACATGGGCGACCTGGAGGCCGCGGTCGAGGGCGACGAGCATGGCGATTTCGACCTGCTCGACATCCTGAGGATCGACGACGGCGGCACGGAAGGTGCTGAGGACACGGCGCAACGCACCGAAACACTGGCCATCATCGAAGAAGAGATCGGCCAGTTGCCGCCCCGTCAACGGGAAGCCTTCCTGATGCGTTACTGGGAGGAAATGGATGTTTCTGAAACCGCAGCCGCGATGGGCTGCTCCGAGGGCAGTGTCAAAACCCACTGCTCCCGGGCGGTCGCTTCGCTGGGCAAGGCCCTGAAGGCACGCGGCATCGGTTTGTGACATCCATCCTCATTTTTTGATTTTTTGCAGAAGCGATCATGTCGTCCCCATCTCACCTGACTCCCGCGCAGACCGAGGCCTTGCAGGCCCGCTTCGCGCTGCGCGTCACGGCGCGGCTGGAAGACGGCGCGCGCCAACTGCCCCATGACATCAGCGAGCGCCTGCGTGTCGCCCGACAGCAGGCCGTGGCCGCTGCCGTGCAGGCCCGCCTGGGTGCGCTGGCCGCCCCGGCCACCGCCGGCGCCGTGACGCTCACCTCGCCCGAACTCGCCCTGGCGGGCCAGGCAGGCGGCTTCAGTGCGCCCACCTTCGGCCAGCGCCATCGCGATCTTCAGCAGGCCGATCAGCAGCGCCGCCAGGATGATGGCCCCACGCCCTGGATCTGGCGCTTCGCCTCGGCCCTGCCCCTGATCGCCCTGGTGGGCGGCCTGTGGGGCGTGAGCGACTGGACCCGCCATGAGCAGGTGCAGGCCGCCGCCGACGTGGACATGTCCCTGTTGACCGACGACCTGCCGCCAGCCGCCTACGCCGACCCAGGCTTCGAGGAATACCTCAAGACGGACGAGCCCCAGGCCACCGAGAGCCCCGCCATGCAGGAGGCCGAGCAGGCCTCGGCAGAGGATCTGGCCCCGGCCGTCTCTCCCGATGCATCCGCTGCTGGCGCCATGCCCAGCGACGCCGCGGCCCTGCTGCCGCCGCCCGTGCCTCGATGAGGGGACGCCCGATGCGCACCAGCACCGTTCTGCGCTCAGCGGGTGCCGGCCTGTTGATCGCGCTGGCCTTGCTGCAAGCCGGGCACTCGCAGGCCCAACCAGGCACACCACGCACGGCGGCCTTGCAGCCCGTGGACAGCAGCTGGGCCGCCCTCACGCCTGCCCAGAAAAAGGCCCTGAGCCCGCTGGCCGCCCAGTGGCACACGCTGGACAGCACCAGCCGCGACAAGTGGACCAACGTGGCCAATCGCTTTCCGCGCCTCTCGGCCGTGGAGCAAAAGCGCATGCAGGACCGCATGACGCAATGGTCGCAACTGCCCGCCCAGCAGCGCGGCGAAGCCCGGCTGCGCTTCCAGAACACCCGCCAGCTCACACCCCAGGAGCGCCAGCAGAAGTGGGAGGCCTACCAGGCCCTGCCCTCTGAAGAAAAGCAGAAGCTCGCCCAGCAGGCCCGCCGCAAGCAGAAGCCCGTGGTGTTGCCGGATGCCGAACCCGGCCCGCGCGAGGCCTCGCAGCAAGCCGCGCTCAAGGGTCGCCAGCGGCCGTCTTCGGGCACGAAGGCGAACCTGGTGCCCAATCCCACGCGCTCCGCGCCCTCGCCCGAAGTGGTCGCGCCCGCCGTGGTGAAGGCCGGCCCCGGTGCCACCACGTCGCTGGTGACGCAGGCGGCCACGCCGCCGCTGCATCAGCACACCGGCCTGCCCAAGATCGCCGCCACCAAGAATTTTGTGGATCCGGCCACCCTGCTGCCGCGCAAGGGCTCGCAAGGCGCCGGCATGACGCCCGTGCAACGTCCGGCGCCGCCGTCCACCGCCGCCAAAACGGCCAATCCTTGATGTCGATGGCACCGGGGCCTCTCGGCCTGCGGTTATCCTCCCCGGCATGCTTCGCCCCCCCGTTGTTCCGCCCCTGACGCTGGCCCAGTGCGCCGAACGTGCCGCCGGCCCTGCCGCCCCCCTCAAGCGCCGGTTGGCCGCCTTCCTCTATGAAGGTGTGCTGCTGTTCGGCGTGGTCATGCTGGTGGGCATGGTGTTCGGCATCGCCACCCAACAGCGCCATGCCCTGACCGGCCGCGAAGGGCTGCAGGCCATCCTGTTCCTGGTGCTGTCGATGTACTTCATCTGGTTCTGGACGCACGGCGGCCAGACCCTGGCCATGAAGACCTGGCACGTGCGCCTGGTACGCCAGGACGGCTTGCCGCCCACCCTGCCCCAAGCCACGGCCCGAGCCCTGCTGTCATGGTTGTGGTTCGGCCCCGCCCTCGCAGTGGCATGGACAGCCCAGTGGCACCAGGGCAAGCCGATCGGCAGCCTGCTGGCCCTGTGGGTCGTGGCCTATGCCGTGCTGAGTTTCTTCCTGCCCCAACGCCAATTTCTGCACGATGTGCTGTGCCGCACACGTGTGATCGATACCCGACCATGACCGACGCTTCCCCCCGTGCCGATTTTTCCGTGTGTGTGTACTGCGGCTCCCGCGATGGCGAGGACGCGCGCCACGCCCAGGCCGCCCGCGATTGCGGCAGCTTCATCGGCGCGCAGGGCTGGGGTCTCGTCTATGGCGGCGGCAGCACCGGCCTGATGGGCACGGTGGCCAACGCGGCGCTGCAGGCCGGCGCGCCCGTGATCGGCGTCATCCCCGAGCGGCTGATCCAGCGCGAGCTGGGCCACGGCGGTGTGACCGAGCTGCAGGTGGTCGACTCCATGCACCAGCGCAAGCAGCTGATGGCACAGCAGTCGGACGCCTTCGTGGCCCTGCCGGGCGGCATCGGCACGATGGAAGAGATCTTCGAGATCTGGACGTGGCGCCAGCTGGGCTACCACGCCAAGCCGCTGGGCCTTCTGAACGTGGCGGGCTACTACGACGACCTGCTGCGCTTCATCGAACGCAGCCGCGAATCGGGTTTCCTGTGGCCCGACGTGCAGGAGCTGCTGCTGGTGGACGACCAGATCGAACGCCTGCTCACCCGCCTGCACGAGGCCGCTGTGGCGCTGAAAGCACAAACGCCGCCGGAGCTGCAGGACACAGCAGCACCGGGCGGCGTGGCACGCGGCACCTGATCGCAGGCCCGCGTCAGCACTGAAGCGGGATCAGACCGCGGCTTCGTCGGTCTCGCCTGTGCGGATGCGCACGACCTGCTCCACCGGCGTCACGAAGATCTTGCCATCGCCGATCTTGCCGGTCTTGGCCGCGCGGATGATAGCTTCGATGCAGCGGTCCACGTCGTCGCCCTTGACGACGACCTCCACCTTCACCTTGGGCAGGAAGTCCACCACGTACTCGGCGCCGCGGTAGAGCTCGGTGTGGCCCTTCTGGCGGCCGAAGCCCTTGACCTCGGTCACGGTCAGGCCGGTCACACCGACCTCGGCGAGGGCTTCCCGGACTTCTTCGAGCTTGAAGGGCTTGATGATGGCGGTGATTTGTTTCATGAAGGTGGGCTCCAGGCGGTCTGCCAGCGACGGACGGTGTTTTGATGTTCAGTTGCTAATTTAAGCACGGTTCACCGAATTGTCATGCCACGCAAGCATGTGGGTGCCACGCTTGTCCGGATCTGGAAGCCTCGCGGCCCGAAAACCACGCCGCCCATGGCCCATTTCATGCTGAGCAAAGATGCACCCGGTCGGCACCCAAAGGCCGATCATCATTAAACAAGTCACGTGAATGCCGTTCAAACCCTAGGTTCCTCGCCCCCCGGGTGGTGAGAGACTCGCGAAAATACAAGCCATTATTTCCAGACAACAGGGTCCCATGACATCCGAGACGTTTGCGCCGGGGCTGCCGCCCCCCATCCTGGACATCGAGGCCTCGGGATTCGGGCTGGGCAGCTACCCGATCGAGGTGGGCGTGATCATGCCGGACGGCCGCAGCTGGTGCTCGCTGGTCAAGCCCGAGCCCGGCTGGCAGCACTGGGATCCCAATGCGGCGGCCATCCACCACATTTCCCGGGATCAACTGCAGCAGCATGGCCGCGGCCCCCTGGAGGTGGCCAGGGCGCTGAACGACTGGCTGCGCGGCATGGTGGTCTACTCCGACGCCTGGGCGCACGACTACACCTGGCTCAACAAGCTCTACGACGCCGCCGACAGCGTGCCCAGCTTCCGGCTGGACAACCTGCGTGCACTGCTGACCGACAACGAGGCCAACCGCTGGCACGACCTGAAGCTGTCGGTGGCCAAGCGCGCCAACCTCACGCGCCACCGCGCCAGCAGCGATGCCCGCCTGCTTCAGATGACCCTGGTGGCCATGCGCGAGCGGCATCAGGCCGTGGCCTGATCCGGCTTCAGAAAAAGCTCAATTGAAGTCGTAGCGGTTGCGCTGCGCTTCTTCCTGCTGGCGCATGCGGGTGCACTCGGCGTGGCCCTTGTAATCAGGCTTGCCGCAGTAGTTCTTCATGCAGATCGCCATGGCGATGAAGACCCGGTCGCCGCAGGCCAGACGCGGATTGAGCGGCAGGCGTTCGCGCGCAGGACGCTCGGCCGCCTCCCCCCCTCGGGCCAACTTGACGGCCCCGGAAGCCGCTGCGCTGTTCGGCTTGCCCGCCTGCTCAGGATCTCGCGTTGCCTCGGGGACCGCACTTTGACCATCCTGCGCGGCTGACTCCATCAGCACGGGCCGCAGGCCCGACTTGGCGGTCGGCGCCTGGACTGTGGCCTCCTGTGACACCGCAACGTCGCCCGCCGAAGCTTCGCGGTGGCGGTGCAGTGACCAGCTTGACAATGCCACGATCCCCGCCAGCAACAGCCCACCCATCCCCAGCACAGCGCCTCGTGACCAGCGCATCGATGCAGGCGAAGGGCCGGCGAACAGCCCACTCGCCGCCAGAGCATGCGTGGTGGGGAAATCGCTCTCCGTACGCAGGCGCTGCTTGCCATCACCCGGCGAGACCATGACGGTGCGCTCCGACCAGGCCGCCCGCGCCGTGGGCACCGTTGCGGGCTGCTCATCGCGCCGCGCGGACGCTTGACCGGGCTCGGCGTGCAAGGCTTCCCGCCATGCGGCCACGGAGGCAGGGCGGACGTCGGGGCGCACGCCCAGGGCCTGGTCGATGGTGGCCAGCAAGGCCGGGCTGTAGCTGCGCCCGAAATCCTGCGCCAATGCGCCGGCCATTTGGCTCAGCACCGGCAGGTCGTCGTGTACCGCACGCGCTGTGGCCGGCACGGGCGTGCGGCCGGTGATGCAGTAATGCAGGACCGCGCCCAGGCCGTAGAGGTCCGTCCAGGGGCCCTGGCGCAGCTGGCTGGTTTCCGCGTACTGCTCGATGGGCGCGAAGCTGGGCTTGAGGATGGCGGTGAGTGCCTGCGAGCTCTCGGTGATGACGCGGCGGGCAGCGCCGAAATCCAGCAGCACTGGGCGGATACCCCGCGGTGCATCAGGATCGTCCACCACGAGGATGTTGTCGGGCGCGACATCGCGGTGGTAGACCTGCTCTCGGTGCAGGCTGTCCAGGGCGCCCAGCAGAGGGTCCATCAGGGCACGCAGCCAGGCCTCGTCGGGCGGGCCTTCAAGCGCGCGGCGCACCTCGTACAAGGTCGGGCCTTCGTAGCAAGGCATCACCATGTAGGCCGTGCCCTGGGCTTCCCAGAAGCGGAACACCTTCACCAGCGACGGGTGATCGAAGCGGGCCAGCAGGCGCGCCTCGTTGATGAAGGAGCGCAGGCCCAGTGCGAAGGACTCCTGGTGATTCGGCGATTTCAGGATCACCTCGCCGCGTTCACCCCGCATGGCAAGGTTCGACGGCAGGTATTCCTTGATGGCGACGGTGCGCTGCAATACCGCGTCACGGGCGCGGTAAACCAGACCGAAGCCACCCACGCCCAACAGGCCTTCGATATCGTAGTCCATCAACCGGGTGCCGGTTGGCAGGGCGTCTCTGGAAGAAGCGGTGGCTTGGTTCACCCTCAAAGCTTACCCCAGGGGCTGCGGCTCAAGTTGGGCCCGGGCTTGTCCGAAAACCAGGCACTGTCTCTTTTTCCCATTCCATCCGGGGTGTCCATGTCCACGTCTTCTTCGCCGTCGACCATGGCAGCACCCAGCCGCCAGCCGGGTTTGCCTTTTTTGATCTCTTGCCTCGCCACGGGCGTCCTTTTGGCCCTCAGTGGCTATGCACTGGCCTGCGCCTTCCATGCCCAACTCGCCTGGCCTCTGCCCGCCGGACTGGCCGTCATCACCCTGGGTGCGGGCCTGCTGGCCTGGCGACAGTGGTCGCGGGATGCACACACTCCCGCGCCCCCCTTGGTCCTCGGTGTCACCGGGCAGTTGGGGCAGTTGGAGCAGGCCGAAACAGGTACGGCATCCTCATCGGCGAGCAAGCCATCGACCATCCAGGATGCACGTGCTCAGCAAGGCGCACGCTTGCTGGAAGCAGCGTTCGATCAATCAGGAGCGGCCATGGCCGTGACGGATGCGCTCGACCGCATCGTGATGGTCAACCCTGCCTTCGTCACCTTGAGCGGCCGCGAGCCCACCGAGGTGCTGGGCAAACCCGCGGAACTGTTGGGCATGGCGCCACTGCGAGGCACCCACCTGCCCGAGCTGGACACCGCCTTGCGCGAAGGCCGCCGCTGGTCGGGCGAATCCAGCCTGGCCACGGCCGGTGGCGAGCAACAGGACCTGTGGCTGAGCGTGAACGCCATCCGCGATGCCCAGGGCCGCATCACCCACCACTGCCGCGTCTTCCAGGACGTGAACCCGCTGAAGGAACAGCTGCGTGCCATGGCCGACCAGGCCCGGCATGACAGCCTGACCGGCTTGCCCAACCGGCGCGCCTTCGGCGAGCAGCTCTTTCGCGCGACAGCACGCACCCGCCGGCATCCGAAGACGCTGGCCATCATGTGCGTGGACCTGGACGGCTTCAAGGGCGTGAACGACCGCCATGGCCACCAGGTGGGCGACGAGTTGCTGGTGCAGGTAGCGCGGCGGTTGCAGGCCTGCGTGCGTACCACCGACATCGTCTGCCGCATGGGCGGCGACGAGTTCACGCTGATCCTGGAAGCCGCCGGCACCACCCATGACATCCAGCGCATGGGCCAGCGCATCCTGACCTGCCTGAGCGAGGCCTACGCCATCGGAGGCCACCACATCGCCGTGACGCCGAGCATCGGCGCGGTGGTGTACGACGGACGCGAGGCCGACGCGGAACTGGTGCAACGCGCCGATGCCGCCATGTACCGGGCCAAGCACGAGGGCAAGGGGCGCCTGGTCATGGCCCAGACCGACACGGAGCATGACGAAAACTCTGCCGCGGCAGCCTGATCTCTCCGGGATAACGAACCCCGTGATCCGGGGAGGCACCACGGTGGTGCAAAACCACACTTACAGGACGGTCACTGGTATAAACCATGAGGTGAGTCAACGCCCGCGCATTTAATCGGATGTCAATGGGCCTGTTGCCTCATTCATTCCCCATAAAGACACGAGACGCCCGCATGCCCCAAAACACCGCCCTCGCCCCGACGCCTCCCCCCAACCGCCCTGACGGACAACGCCCGCGCGTGGTCATCGTGGGTTGTGGCTTCGGCGGGCTGGAAGCGGCCAAGGCGCTGTCCAAGGCGGACGTGGAGATCGTGGTGGTAGACCGCACCAACCACCACCTGTTCCAGCCTCTGCTCTACCAGGTGGCCACGGCCGGCCTGCCGGCCCCGGCCATCGCGGCACCGATCCGCCATGTGCTGCGCAAGCAGATCGCACACGGCAACCTGACGGTGCTGATGGGCGAGGTCACGAGCATCGACACCGCGTCGAACTGCATCGTGCTCGACGGTGGCGAACACCTTCACTACGACGAGCTGATCATCGCGGCGGGCGCCACGCACAGCTACTTCGGTAACGACCAGTGGGCCAAGTACGCCCCCGGCCTGAAGACGCTGGGCGATGCCTTCACCATCCGCCGCCGCGTGTTGACCGCCTTCGAGCAGGCCGAGCGCGAGATGGACCCGGCCGCACGCGAGCCCTGGCTGACCTTCGCCGTGGTCGGCGCGGGCCCCACTGGTGTGGAGATGGCCGGTACGCTGGCCGAGATCTCGCAGCACACCCTGCGCGAGGAGTTCCGCCGCATCGACTCGCGCCGCGCCCGCGTCATCCTGATCGAAGGGGCGCCGCGCGTGCTGGGCGTCTATCCGGAAGACCTGTCCGAGCGCGCCAATGAGCAGCTGAAGGATCTGGGCGTGGAGGTGCTGCTGGGCGCCAAGGTGACCAACATCACCGCGTTCGGCGTGCATTTCGACACCGTCGAGAACGGCGTGCCGACCTCGCATTTCCTGCCCTCGCGCACGGTGGTGTGGGGTGCGGGTGTGGCCGCTTCGCCGCTGGGCCGCTCGCTGGCCAAGAGCACGGGCTGTGAGCTGGACCGTGCGGGCCGCGTGGTCGTGCAACCCGACCTGACCGTACCGGGCCACCCCAACATCTACGTGGTGGGCGATCTGGCCAGCGCCAAGAGCTACCAGGATCCGGCCAACCCGACCCCGGTGCCCGGCATCAGCCCGGGGGCCAAGCAGATGGGCCGCAAGGCAGCGTTCAACATCATCCGACGCCGCCGCGGGCTGGAGACGCAGGCCTTCCGGTACTTCGACTACGGCTCGCTGGCCACCATCGGCCGACGCGCGGCCGTGGCCATGATCGACCTGCCGTTCACGAAGAAGCAGGTGAAGTTCAGCGGCTTCCCGGCCTGGCTGTTCTGGCTGTTCGTGCACGTGTACTTCCTGATCGGCTTCCGCAACCGCATCGTGGTGATGTGGGACTGGGCCTGGGCGTACTTCACTTCGCAGCGCCACGCACGCGTCTTCCCGGATCCGCACGCGCTGGAGCCCAATGCGATGCTGGTGCGGGTGCCACCGCCCAGCGCTGTAGCTTCCCCTGCGGGCACGGCGGCGGCTGCCACGAAGGCGGCGACCACATCGGCGCCAGGATCGACCAACGCTGCTTGAGCTTCATCAGCGGGCAGCATGACCAAGGGCCAGCATTGCTGGCCCTTTTTTGTGGCCCGGTCGCTACCGGGCGTTCATCGGAAACACCTCTCGCGCACGTTGGGCCGGTTCCGTGGCAGGATGGCCTCATCGGCCTGCGCATCGGGTGCGTGATACCGCTTGATCTGCGTGGCCTGCATCCGCCGCCCAGGCTTTCCGCATCTGCCTTGCCATCGTGACCACGACCGCCTCCTCCCCCGCCAGCCTCGCCGCCCCCGCCGACATCCCTTCCCGCCTGAGTGCCGTGCGCGGTGCCCTGGCCGCCCGCCAGGTGCAGGCCGTGCTGGTGCCCAGCAGCGACCCTCATCTGTCAGAGTACTTGCCCGAGCGCTGGCAAGGACGTGCCTGGCTGAGCGGCTTCACCGGTTCGTCCGGCACGCTGCTGGTGGCCGCAAGCCAAGCCGCGCTGTTCACTGACAGCCGCTACTGGGAGCAGGCCGAGGCCGAACTGGCTGGCACCGGCGTGGACCTGGTCAAGCTGGACGGCCCGGCCACGCCGGCCTACGTGCAGTGGCTCAAGGATCTGGGGCTGGACAGCATTGCTGGCCCGCTGGCAATGGCGGTGGACGGCCAGGTGATGGGCTTGGCCCAGACGCAGGCGTTGCAGGACGCGCTGAAAGCCGATGGCTGGCAATTGCGCACCGACCTCGATGTGCTGGACGCCGTGTGGCCCGGACGCCCCGGCCTGCCCTCTGCCGCCGTGTTCGAGCACCTGCCCCCGCACGCCGCCACCAGCCGTGCCGACAAACTGGCCCTGCTCCGCAAGGCCCTGGCCGACAAGGGGGCGACGCACCACTGGATCGCCACGCTGGACGACCTGGCCTGGGCGCTGAACCTGCGCGGCGCCGATGTCGACTACAACCCCGTGTTCCTGGGCCACCTGCTGCTGAGCCTGGACAGCGCCACCCTGTTCGTGGCCGATGGCAAGGTCAATGCCGACCTGCGTGACCGCCTGGCCCAAGACGGCGTGCAGGTGCAGACCTATGGCCTGGCGCTGGACGCGCTGGCCGCCCTGCCTGCCGACACTGTGCTGCTGATCGATCCCAAGCGCGTGACCTGGGGCCTGCGCGAGGCCGTGCCCGAGGGCGTGCGCGTGGTCGAGTCGATCAACCCGAGCACGCTGGCCAAATCCCGCAAGACGCCGGACGAGGCCCGCTTCATCCGTGAGGCCATGGCGCGTGACGGCGCCGCCATGTGCGCCTTCTACGCCTGGTTCGACAAGGCCCTGGGCCGCGAGTACATCAGCGAACTGACCATCGATGAGCGCCTGACGGCCGAGCGCGCGAAGCAGGCCGAGTTCATCTCGCTGAGCTTCCCGACGATCGCCGGCTTCAACGCCAATGGCGCCCTGCCCCACTACCGCGCCACACCCGAGGCCTACGCCGTGCTGAGCACGCCCGAGGGCCTGACGGCCGAAGGCCTGCTGCTGATCGACTCGGGCGCGCAGTACCTGGGCGGCACCACCGACATCACCCGCGTATGGGCCATCGGCACGCCCAGCGCCGAGCAGAAGCGCGACTACACCCTGGTGCTCAAGGGCACGCTGGGCCTGTCGCGCACGCGCTTCCCACGGGGCACGCTGGCGCCGATGCTGGACGCCATCGCCCGCGCGCCGCTGTGGGCCGAGGGCCTGGACTTCGGCCATGGCACCGGCCACGGCGTGGGCTACTTCCTGAACGTGCATGAAGGCCCGCAGTCCATCTCCAAGGCCGTGCCCGATGCGAACATGGCCATGCAGGCCGGCATGATCACGTCGATCGAACCGGGGCTGTACCGACCCAGCCAATGGGGCATTCGCATCGAGAACCTGGTGCTGAACGTGCCCGTGCCGCCCGCCGTGCCCGATGCGGCGCCAGGCACGCCCGAGCATGGGCAGTACCTGGCCTTCGAGACGCTGACGCTGTGCCCCATCGACACGCGCTGTATCGACCTGGCACTGATGCGCGCCGATGAAGTCCAGTGGCTCAACGATTACCACGCCGAGGTCCTGCGCCGCTTGAGCCCGCTGGTCACGGGCGATGCACTGGCCTGGCTGCAGGCACGCACCAAAGCGATCTGAGCAAGCTGCGCCGGGCGCATGGCCCGGCCTGCACGCGCACCACGACGGCGCATATCCTCGCCAAAACACCTGGCACCGACCTTGCATACATCTTGCCCTGAGAGGAACGATGTCGCAGTCGTTTCTTCGAAATGGTGGCTAGGGTTCCGGCTTCATCCGCAAGGTTGAAGTGTCTGGTCCGAGAGCTGCCGGCCCGGGTCGGCCATTTACCGACGCAGGCTCCACGGCGGGACAAAAGCCCGGGAGGTTCGCTTCGACAGAAGTGTCCTCTCGCGCGTCCACCCAGCCAGGAGCCCCTACATGCGCCGTGTTGAAGAATTCCGTCCCGTGCCGAGCCGCACTCAAGCCGCCATTTCAGCCCAGCACACAACAGCAGCACAAGCACTGCCACCACTTGCAAGGCCCTCGGTGCTTTCTTCATGGAAGGCATTGAAAGGCAAAGTGCTCGGCGCCATGGCCGCGGTCGCCGCCGCCATGGCGCTCGCAGCACCCTTGCCTGCATCGGCCGAGGTGAAGGTGGGCGTGTCCGACTGGCCCGGCTGGGTGGCCTGGTACGTCGCAGAGCAAAAGGGCTTCTTCAAGAAGCACGGCGCAGACGTCAAGCTCGTCTGGTTCGCCAACTACACCGATTCCATCGCCGCGCTGTCTTCCGGCCAGCTCGATGCGAACTCGCAGACCTGGTCCGACACCATGGGCCCGCTGGCCAAGGGCCTGCCACTCAAGACCATCCTGGTCAACGACAACTCCGCCGGCAACGACGCCGTGGTGGCCTCGCCGAAGATCAAGTCCATCAAGGACCTGAAGGGCAAGAGCGTGGCGCTCGAAGAGTTCAGCGTGTCGCACTTCGTGCTGGCCACGGCCCTGGCCAAGAACGGCATGAAGCCCTCCGACGTGAAGATCGTCAACCTGTCGGCCGGTGATGCCGCCGCCGCCTTCATGGCTGGCCGCGTGGACGCCGCCGTGGTCTGGAACCCGTGGATCCACACCATCGAGCAGAGCGGCAAGGGCAAATCGCTGTTCACCTCCAAGGACATGCCCGGCCTGATCCCCGACCTGCTGGTGGCGCAGGACAAGGCCATCAAGGCCAAGCGCCGCGACCTGGTCGGCATGATCAAGGCCTGGTTCGACACGGTGAAATTCATCGCCGACAAACCCGACGAAGCCGCGCAGATCATGAGCAAGGTCGTGAGCCTCAAGCCCGATGAATACAAGGTGTTCCTGCCGGGGACCAAGTTCTTCGATGCCGCGGCCAACAAGGCCGCGCTGGACGGCAAGGGCCCGCAATCCCTCGTGGGCGTGGCCCCGACCATCTCCAGCTTCCTGCTGGAGCACAAGCTGATCGACGGCAAGCCCGATGCGGCCAAGGGTGTCGATGCATCGCTGTTGGCCGAGGCGCTGAAGTAAGACCTCGCGGCCTGGGCTGACCTGCCGGTTCCGCCGTCCTCACCGAGGCGCGGCGCCGAGGCAGGCCAAACCAGGCACGCCCGCTCTCGCACCCCGTGCCGCTCTGAGACAGGAGCCTGACCATGTCCAAATCACCGCCCTCCATTGCGCTGCCACTGGCGGCCAAAGCCCTCAGCGAGGCGCCGCCACATCACGCTGAAGTCGCGCCGCCTCAGGCAGCGCCGGCTCCACTGTTCGCACTGCGCCAGGGCATCCCCGCCAGCATGTACTGGGGCCTGGCCATCGTGGGCCTGCTCGCGCCTCTGGTGCTGTGGATGCTCGCGGTGGCCAGCGGCCGGGTCGAGCCCGTCTTCCTGCCCGGACCGGCCAAGGTGATTGAGCGTGTGCAGGTGTGGTGGGCCGACGGCCTGCTGGGCGACATCGGCATCAGCACGATGCGCGTGGTGGTCGGCTGGGCACTGGCCTCGCTGCTCGCGCTGCCGCTGGGCCTCTTGATCGGCTCATGGCGCGTGGTGCAGGCGCTGCTGGAGCCGATGATGGACTTCATCCGCTACATGCCTGCGGTGGCCTTCGTGCCGCTCGTGATGGTGTGGGTGGGCATCGACGAGGGCGCCAAGGTCGCCATCATCTTCATCGGTACGTTCTTCCCGATGGTGCTGATGGTGGCGGAGGACACACGCCGCGTGCCCATGGCGCAGATCGAGGCGGCGCAGACCATGGGCGCCACGCGCTGGGAGATCGTTGAGAAGGTGATCCTGCCCTCGGCCAAGCCCGCGCTGCTGGACACCTTGCGCGTGAACATGGGCTGCGCCTGGACCTACCTGGTCGTGGCCGAACTGGTGGCCGCCAACTCGGGCCTGGGCTATTCCATCTTGAAAGCGCAGCGCTTTCTGCAGACCGACAAGATCTTCGCGGGCATTTTGATCATCGGCCTGATCGGGCTGGTGATCGACCAGCTCTTCCGTCTGGCGCACCGCAAGGCCTTCCCGTACATGCACACGCGCTGAGACGCATTGAGGAGCACGCCATGACAAAAGCCCTCGGCATCACCTGCGAGCACGTGTGGAAGACCTACCCCGGCGCCACCGCGCCCGCGCTGCGCGACGTGTCGCTCAACATCGGGCCGAACGAATTCGTCACCTTCGTGGGGGCCTCGGGATGCGGCAAATCCACGCTGCTGCGCACCATCGCCGGGCTGGAGAGCCACAACCAGGGCAGCGTGAGCGTGGCCGGCCACGCCGTCGCCGCGCCAGGGCCTGACCGCGCGATGGTGTTCCAGCACTACAGCCTCTACCCCTGGCTCACGGTGCTGGACAACATCAAGTTCTGCCGCCAGCTCAAGGCCCACACGCAAGACCGCACCAGCGCCGACGTGGAAGACGCCGCCGGCCGCGCCGATGCGCTCCTGCGTTTGATGGGCCTCACGCACGTGGCCAAGGCCTACCCGGCGGCGCTCTCCGGCGGCATGCAGCAGCGCGTGGCGATTGCCCGCGCGCTGATGAGCCGCCCGCCCATCCTGCTGATGGACGAGCCCTTCGGTGCGCTCGATGCGCAGACCCGCGAAGTGATGCACGACCTGATCAAGCACGTGCACAAGCTGGAGCGCACCACCATCGTCTTCGTCACGCACGACGTGGACGAGGCCATTTACCTGGGCGACCGCGTGGTGCTGATGGCGCCACGCCCCGGCCGCATCGACAGCATCGTCAACGTGCCGCTGCCGGCCGAACGTCATCGCGACATGAAGCTCTCGCCCGAGTTCCTGCAGCTCAAGCGCCAGTTGCTCGACCGCATCCGCGACACCTCCGGCATGAAGACCGACCTGGACCTGCTGGACAAGCTCAACCGCTCTGTAGAAGGCGTGGCCACCGGTGCCATCGAGTGAGTCTGGCACGCATCCAAGAAAGAACCACGATGGAACATTTCACCGAGATCCCCGGCAACCCGCCCGTCACCAGCCCCGTGGATGCGATCGCGCACTGGAAACGCTTCGCGCCCGAACTGCCCGAAGACCGCGTCATGTGGTCCGAGATCGTGCCCGGCGGCGGCCATTGGTCCTACGTGATGCCGCGTGGCAGCCGCCTGCGCATGGTCGCGCTGGAAGCCGGCGCCAATCTGAGCATGGTGCTCTACCACGCGCGAGAGAAGCTCGAGCGCTACAACATGCCCGATTCGCTCAAGGCACAGCACACGGCCCACTTCACGCGCGGCCATACCCTGATGAGCGACATGGGCCGTTCGCTGGCCAGCATCACCGAAGACACCGTCGGCTGGCACGACCCGCTGGGCGCGCTGCTCGATGCCGAGCGCCTGCGCACCAAGTACGCCAGCGATGCGAAGACCTTCCACACTCACCGCAACGCCATGCACCGCAGCGGCAAGGATGGCCTGCTGATCGAGATCGGCAAATACGGCCTGGCGCGCCGCGACCTGATCGCACCGGTGAACTTCTTCAGCAAGGTGTCGGTGGATGCCGAAGGCCGATTCCAGTTCGCACCCGGGCACACGCCGGCCGGCGGCATGGTCGAGCTGCGCTTCGACATGGACACGCTGATCGCGTTCTCCACCGCGCCGCACCCACTGGACCCAGCGCCCACGTATGCGCCCAGGAAGATCGGCCTGGTCGCCTGGAAATCAGGCCCCGCGCCCAAGGACGACTTCAACCGCGCCTTCCGCCCCGAGTGCGCGCGCGCCCTCCACAACGCCGACATGCAGTACCTCTGACCCAAGGACACGCGCCATGAACGCCATGACCGATCCAGGCTTGCAGCCTTCCGCCAGCGCCATCCGCATCCAGGAAAGCCCACTGGACACCAGCAAGGCCGTGCTCGACCACTTCCTGCCCTCCGGCGAGCCCTACCTGCTGCGCTTCGACAAGGGCCAGACCCTGCGCATCGTCGATGTCGAAGGCAACCAGGCCGTCGACGTGATCTTCTACAACGCGAACGACCCGGCCGAGCACTACAGCGCCACCGACACCATGCTCGCCCAGGGCGGCATCTACCTGACCACGGGTTCGGTGCTGACCAGCAGCGAAGGCCGGCCGATGCTGACCATCGTGGCCGACACCTGCGGTCGCCACGACACGCTGGGCGGTGCCTGCGCGGCCGAGAGCAACACCGTGCGCTACGCCCTCCAGAAGAAGTTCATGCACAGCTGCCGCGACAACTATCTTGTAGCCCTGCAGCACGCCGATCTGGCCTTAAGCAAACGCGACCTGGTGCCCAACGTCAACTTCTTCATGAACGTGCCGGTGACCGAAGACGGCCAGCTCACTTTCGCCGATGGCGTCTCCGGCCCGGGCAAGTACGTGGAGTTGCGCGCCGAGATGGACATCCTGATGTTGGTGTCCAACTGTCCGCAGCTCAACAACCCCTGCAACGCCTACAACCCCACGCCCGCACGCTTCCTGCTGTGGGATGCCGCGTGAGACGAGCTTTTTTGCGCCACCCACCGGCACGCTCATACCCAGGTTGACACCCAGGCTGACACCACACAGCCCCGGCGGGACGACCCGCTGCGAAGCCCGATGACCGCAGGACGACCTGCGCCACGCCGACGAAAGCGCCCCTCGTCCCATGAGCACGTCCGCCACCCCAAACACGACTGCCCTCCGCTTCGACACCGTCCTCATCGCCAACCGTGGCGCCATCGCCTGCCGCATCATCCGCACGCTGCGCAAGATGGGGCTGAAGGCCGTGGCCGTCTACTCCGAGGCTGACGCGGATGCGCGCCACGTGGCCCTGGCCGATGCCAGCATCTGCATCGGCCCCGCGCCCGCCGCGCAAAGCTACCTCGATGTCGAGCGCATCCTGGCCGCCGCGCGCCAGACCGGCGCCGGCGCCATCCACCCTGGCTACGGCTTCCTGTCGGAGAACCCCGCCTTCGCCCAGGCCTGCGAGGACGCCGGCATCGCCTTCATCGGCCCCACGCCCGATCAGATGCGGGCCTTTGGCCTGAAGCACACGGCGCGCGCGCTGGCCGAGCAGCACCAGGTACCGCTGCTGCCCGGAAGCGGGCTGCTGGAAGACGCGGCTCACGCGAGAGCAGAAGCCCAGCGCATCGGCTACCCCGTGATGCTCAAGAGCACGGCCGGCGGTGGCGGCATCGGCATGCGCCTGGTGCGCAACGAGGCCGAGCTGGACGCGGCCTATGAAGCGGTGGAGCGCCTGGCCCGCGCCAACTTCAAGGACGCCGGCCTGTTCCTGGAGAAGTTCGTCGAGCGCGCGCGCCACATCGAGGTGCAGCTGTTCGGCGATGGACACGGCACTGTCGTCGCCCTGGGTGAGCGCGACTGCTCGGCCCAGCGCCGCAACCAGAAGGTGATCGAGGAGACGCCCGCGCCGCACCTCAACGCAGAGACGCGCGCCGAACTGCTGGCCACCGCCAAACGCCTGGGCCAGGCCGTGAACTACCGCTCCGCCGGCACCGTGGAATACGTGCTCGACGCCGACACGGGCGCCTTCTACTTCCTGGAGGTCAACACGCGCCTGCAGGTCGAGCACGGCGTGACCGAGCAGGTGACCGGCGTGGACCTGGTCGAGTGGATGGTGCGCCTGGCACGCGGCGACCAATGGGCGCTTCACGCCCCCGTCCCCAAGGGCGCCTCCATCCAGGTGCGCCTGTACGCCGAAGACCCGGCCCGCAACTTCCAACCCAGCGCCGGCGTACTCACCGACGTGGCCTTCCCCGAAGGCGTGCGCGTCGATGGCTGGGTGGACACCGGCAGCGACGTGCCGCCCTATTACGACCCGATGATCGCCAAGCTGATCGTCACGGCCGACACGCGTGAACAAGCCGTGCTCAAGCTGCAAGAGGCCCTGGACGCCACACGTCTGGCCGGCATCGAAACCAACCTGCGCTACCTGCGTGCCGTGAGCGGTTCCGACGTGTTCGCGCAAGGCCGCATCGTCACCAGCACGCTGGGCAGCTTCGCGTGGCACCCGCGCGCGCTGGAGGTGCTGGACGGCGGCGTGCAGACCACCGTGCAGGACTGGCCCGGCCGCACTGGCCACTGGGACGTGGGCGTGCCGCCCTCCGGCCCCATGGACGACCTGCACCTGCGCCTGGCCAACACGCTGGTGGGCAACGCGGCCGGCGTCGCAGGCCTGGAATGCACGGTGGCCGGCCCCACCCTGAAGCTGCACAGCGAACTGGTCATCGCGCTGTGTGGTGCGCCGATGGCCATCACGCTCGACGGCAAGCCCCTGCCTTTCGCGCAAGCCTTCAACCGCGCGCTGCGCCTGCCTGCGGGCAGCACGCTCAAGCTCGGCCCCGTGCCGCTGAGCGAAGGCGGTGCGCGCACCTACCTGGCCGTGCAGGGCGGCCTGGACGTGCCCACCTACCTGGGCAGCCGCAGCACCTTCACGCTGGGGCAGTTCGGTGGTCACGCCGGCCGCACGCTGCGCACGGGGGACATGCTGCATGCGTTCTCAGCGCCTGACGAACCGCCGCAAGGCATCGCGCCGCGAGAAACCTCGGCCACCCAAGAAGCCACCAGCCCCTTCACCAGGCACTGGACCATCGGCGTGCTCTACGGCCCACACGGCGCGCCAGACTTCTTCACATCCGAAGACATCACCACCTTCTTCGGCACGGACTATCAGGTGCACTACAACAGCAGCCGCACCGGCGTGCGCCTGATCGGCCCGAAGCCACAATGGGCTCGCACCGACGGCGGCGAGGCCGGCCTGCACCCTTCCAACATCCACGACAACGCCTACGCCATCGGCGCGATCGACTTCACCGGCGACATGCCCGTGATCCTGGGCCCGGACGGCCCCAGCCTGGGCGGCTTCGTGTGCCCGGCCGTGGTGGTGGCGGCCGAGCGCTGGAAGCTGGGGCAGCTCAAGGCGGGGGATACGCTGCGCTTCATTGCGTTGACGCATGAGCAGGCGCAAGCGCTGCAGCAGGCCCAGGATGAACTCGTGGCTTCGGCCAAGTCCGTGAGTTCGAATCTCACTGCGTCCGTCCCACTGCCCGCGGGCATCCCCGCGCCCGAAGTCACCGCCAGTCTCTCCCCCATCCTAAGCCAGCGCCTGGCCGACGACACCACCGCCCTCCCGGCACGCTGCATCCGCCAGGCTGGCGACCGCTACCTGCTGATCGAATTCGGCCCCCTGGTGCTCGACCTCACGCTGCGCTTCCATGTGCACGCACTGATGACAGCACTGGATACGCAACGCCAGCAAGGCCAGCTCGACGGCATCGTCGACATGACCCCAGGCATCCGCTCGCTGCAGATCCATTTCGATCCGGCCACCCTGCCCCGCCCCCATCTGCTGCAAGCGATCGACCAGGCCGAAGCCGCGATGCCTTCGCTGGACGACCTCACCGTGCCCACCCGCACCGTGTGGCTGCCCCTGTCCTGGGACGACAGCGCCACGCGCCTGGCCATCGAGAAGTACATGCAGTCCGTGCGCGCCGACGCACCTTGGTGCCCCAGCAACATCGAGTTCATCCGCCGCATCAATGGCCTGGGCAGCATCGAGGATGTGAAACGCATCCTCTTCGATGCCAGCTACCTGGTGATGGGCCTGGGCGATGTCTACCTCGGCGCCCCCGTGGCCACCCCGCTGGACCCGCGCCACCGCCTGGTCACCACCAAGTACAACCCCGCCCGCACCTGGACGCCCGAGAACGCCGTGGGCATCGGTGGCGCCTACCTGTGCGTGTACGGCATGGAAGGCCCCGGCGGCTACCAGTTCGTCGGCCGCACCGTGCAAATGTGGAACCGCTGGCGCGACGAGCGCCATGGCGCGGCCGACTTCGAAGCCGGCAAGCCCTGGCTGCTGCGCTTCTTCGACCAGATCCGCTTCTACCCCGCCAGCGAAGAAGAGCTGCTGCAGATGCGCCGCGACTTCCCCGCAGGGCGCTTGAAGCTGCGCATCGAGCACGGCACCTTCAGCCTGCGCGACTACCGCCAGTTCCTGCAGCGTGAAGCCGACAGCATCGGCGCCTTCAAGCAAGGCCAGCAGGCCGCCTTCGATGCCGAGCGCGAGCGCTGGAAGGCCTCGGGTCAGGATGGCAGCCTGAGCGAACTGGACCTGTCCCCACCGCCCGATGACAGCGCCCTGCCCGAAGGCGCCACCGCCGTCGGCAGCCCCGTGCCCGGCAGCGTGTGGAAAGTGTTGGTGGCCAAGGGCGATACCGTCGATGAAGGCCAGACCCTGGCCATCGTCGAGTCGATGAAGATGGAGTTCCCCGTGACGGCGCCCGCCAAGGGCACGGTGCTCAGCGTGCGCTGCAAGGAAGGCAGTGGCGTCACCGCAGGGCAGGACGTGGTCGTGCTGGCGGCCTGAACGCCTGCATCATCCCAAGCCACTCACCGTCCACTTTCACAAAAGGCCGCCGCCCGTGCCATACGGCACGTGGGGCGGCCTTTGCGCATTCAAGGGCCTGTCAATCCCTGTCACGCTCTACCACACCACAGCCGGCGCCCCTTCCGCAAAGGCATACTTTCGGACATTGGCACCGGCGGCCGTTTTGCGCCAGTTCCCTCACGTCATCTTCCAGCACCTGCATGCAGCCTCGCTGAATGATTACATGAAATCGCAAAAAAGGATTGACAAAGAAACATGTCATTCCCTAACATCCCCTCAGACCTCGACACCGCCATGGCTCCGAACCCGAAGCACCTCATCCTCAACCTGTTGATGGCCGCCGATGGCCCGCTCACCTCGCGTGAGGCGGTCGGCGCCTGCGCCCTCTTCGGTATCCGCGAGAACAGCGTGCGAGTGGCCCTGGTGCGCCTGGCCGCCGCCGGGCTGGTGGAGGCCGCTGGCCGTGGCAGTTACCGCCTGGGTCCTCAGGCCGCGCCGCTCGCCGATGATGTCTCTCGCTGGCGCACGCTCGAACAGCGCGCCTGCGAGTGGGATGGCCGCTGGCTCGTCGTCAGCACCGGCGCCCTGGGCCGCAGCGACCGCCCCGCCCTGCGCGCCCGTGAACGCGCACTGACCATGGCGGGCTTCCGCGAGCTTGAGCCCACGCTCTACCTGCGTCCCGACAACCTGGTGGGCCACGCCCCCGTGGTGCGCGAGCGCCTGTACAAGTTGGGCCTGGATTCCAGCGCCCCCGTCTTCTCCGCCCATGATCTGGACAAGGGCCGCGAGCAGGCCGCCCGCCACCTGTGGGATGGCCCCGCCCTCACGGCCAGCTACCAGGCCACGCGCCAGAAGCTGCAGCGCTGGATGGCCCACGCCGATCAGCTTGACACCGACGTGGCCGCCCGCGAGTGCTACCTGCTGGGCAACGAAGCCATCCGCCAACTGGTGTTCGACCCGCTCCTGCCCGAGCCTCTGGTCGACGTGGCAGAGCGCCGCGCCTTCAACGAGGCCGTGCAGGCTTACGACCGCGCCGGCCATGTGATCTGGCAGAAGCTGCTGGCCCATCTGCTGACCGGCGGCCGCGCCAACACCAGCCTGACCGACGATGCCGCCACCTCACCGCCCGGCGAGCGTCCCCACTGATTCCCAACGCCAACGCCTCTCCTGAGGCGCCACCATGACCGCCAGCCCCGCCACCGCCTTCGACAAGACCGCCCCAGCTCCCGAAAGCGCCACCCCCACGGTGCTGCCGGCCACCACGCGGCGCAAGGTCAACGAGCTGTTCACCCGCGAGCAGATCGCCCAGCTCACGGCACGCTCCGACTGGCGAGGCGCCTGGGCCATCCTCTCCACCTGGGGTGTCATCGCGGCCACCTTCGCCGTGCTGGCGCGCTGGCCCAATGCCTTCACCTTCATCGGCGCGCTGGCCGTGATCGCGGGGCGTCAGCTGTGCCTGGCCATCCTGCAGCATGAAGGCTCGCACGGCACCCTGTTCAAGACGCGCTGGATGAACGATGTGATCGTGGACTGGCTGTGCGCCCGTCCCGTATGGCAGCACCTGCACAAGTACCGCGCCCACCATTTCGTCCATCACACCAAGACCGGCACCGAGGCGGATCCGGACCTGCTGCTGCACGTCGACTACCCCGTCACACGCCGCTCCATGGCGCGCAAGTTCCTGCGCGACATCACCGGCCTCACGGGCCTGAAGACGATTTACGGCCTGATCCTGATGGACGCCGGCGTGCTCAAGTGGACGGTGTCCAACGACATCCAGTGGCTGCCGCGAAACGGCCGGCGCTGGTACCACTACGTGGGCAGCGCGCTGCGCAACATGGCGCCCATGCTGCTGGCCAACGCGGTGCTCTGGGGCATCCTGGCGCTCACGGGCCACGCCTGGCTGTATGGCGTCTGGGCACTGGCCTACATCACGCCACTGCCGCTGTTCATCCGCATCCGCTCCATCGCCGAGCATGGCTGCCTGGCGCGCACGCCGGACATGTTCCTCAACACACGCACCACGCGCGCCGGCTGGCTGGCCCGCATCACCGTGGCCCCTGTGCACGTGAACTACCACCTGGAGCACCACGTGATGGCTTCGGTGCCCTACTACCGGCTGCCGCTCATGCACCGCATGCTGCGCGACAAGCACGCCCTGCCCGCCGAGCCGGGCTACCTCGACGTGCTGCGCCAGGCCTGCACACCAGTGACCACGGCCGCCTGAGGCGCGTCTCGAAAGCGCGCGTGTGATTCAGGCCGGACAGGCCTGAGGGCGCAGGTGGCGGCCGAGCAGGCGCGCCAGGTCTTCGGGCTGGAAAGGCTTGAGCAGGTGATCGTTCATGCCCACCTCCCGGCAGCGGTCGCCGTAGACCTCGCGGCCATTGGCCGTCAAGGCCACGATGACCACGGCCTGACGGCCCTGCAGGCGTTCGCGCTCCCGGATGCGGCGCGTGGCCTCCAGCCCATCGAGCACGGGCATTTCGCAATCCATCAACACCAGGTCGGCGTGCTCGCTGTCCAGCCAGTCCACCGCCTCCTGACCGTTGCCGAGCACCGTCACGCGGATGCCCAGCCGTGCCAGTTCAGCCTCGGCCACCAGGGCATTGACGGGGTTGTCCTCCACCAGCAGCACGTGCGGCGGCGGACCATCGGACAAGGTCCACCCGGTGAACGGCGCAGGCCCGACCTCGAAGCGCGGCGCGCCCCGCCCCCGTGGCCCGGGCATCGCCGGACCGCCCAGTTGCATCACTTTGGCCAGCGGCAGCGTGAACTCGAACACCGAGCCGACACCCTCCTCGCTGGAACAGCGCAGGTCGCCGCCCATGGCCACGCACAGTTCGCGCGAAATGGTCAGGCCCAGGCCGGAGCCGCCCAGGCGCCGTCGGTGCGTGTCTTCGGCCTGGCGGAAGGCCTCGAAGATACGGGGCAACTCGTCGCTGGGAATGCCCACCCCGGTGTCCTCCACACGGAAAGTCACCATGGCCGCACTGGCGCGGAACACGCTCAGACGCACATGCCCCTGGGAGGTGAACTTCACCGCATTGCCCAGCAGGTTGTAGAGCACCTGCCTCAGCCGCACCGGATCGCCCTGCACCTGGCTGGCGGGCGGCACGTCCAGCACCGCCTCCATGCGCACCCCTTTGTCCTCGCAACTCACGCGCCAGGTTTCGACCACGTTGTCCAGCAGGGCATGCAGGTCGAAGGGCTGCTCGTGCAGCGGCATGCCGCCGGACTCGATGCGCGAGAAATCCAGCACGTCATTGATCACGCTGACGAGGTGTTCGCCGGCGCCCTGGATCAAATCCATGTGTCGCAGAGTCTGCGCATCGCGGGCCTGCTGGCGGACCATGCGCACCACCCCCAGGATCCCGTGCAGCGGCGTGCGCATCTCATGGCTCATGGTGGCCACGAAGCGGCCCTTCATCTCGCCCAACGACTGCGCCTCGGTCAAGGCCTGTGCCTGTGCCTGTGCGAGTTGATCCGCCTGAAAGCGCAGTTGCAGCAACTCCGTGATGCGCCGCCCCGATCGGGACGCTTCGAACAGCAGGGCCACCATCAGTCCCAGCACCCCGAAGAAGCAGTACCAGCCGATGTCGTCCTGGCGGCCCGCGGCATAGAAGGCATTGGGCAGCATCAGGGGCACGATGAACAGGCTCGTGGCCCGCAGGTCCATGTGCAGCATGAAACCGCCCAGTGCCGCCACGCCGATCAGCGTGCTGACGGTGATCACCGCCACCTCCAGGTTCCAGATCGGTGTGAGTCCCCAGCCCAGGGCGCTCCAGAGCAATGCATCAAGCCCGGCCAGAAGGCGGTAGAGGGGCATGGTCGGCCTGCCGGCCAGACGCCCGGTCAGGAACAGCCAGGTGTGGGCGGCGCGCAAGGCCGCGATGAAGACCCGGGCGCTGAACCACAGCCCCAGGCCCAGCAGCGGCACCTTGTCGCGCAACACGACCACCAGGGCCAGCGAGGCAAGCAGCGAGCAGGCCATCGCCATGGGAATCATCTCGTGCGCGGCTCGCTCGCGCACCCCCACGATGTGCGCCTCCATCTCCGGACTGCCTCTCTTGCGGAGGGTGTCCAGGCTGGACGCGGAGAACAAACGCATTGAACAAGGCCCTGCTCCGGGAAACACCCCCGGCCCCCGGCAGTGTCCCCCAAGCAGCCGGTTCGATGGAGAGGGACAACCGCCGGTTTGCAACGCTACTTCGTGAAATCGTGCAGGCCGAAGCGCTGAACAGGGCTGGCGACAGCGTCTGTTCAGGCAGCGCGTCCGCAATCCTGGCACTCGGGGCCATGGACATGGCCGGCGCCCGCAGCGCCTGCCCCGCGGCGCTCCGCGCGGGACGCCACCTGCGTCCAGGCCACCGAGCCCGGCTC
The DNA here is from genome assembly GCA_019112875.1 of Candidatus Aquabacterium excrementipullorum. Taxonomy (GTDB): domain Bacteria; phylum Pseudomonadota; class Gammaproteobacteria; order Burkholderiales; family Burkholderiaceae_C; genus Aquabacterium; species Aquabacterium excrementipullorum. The sequence continues at coordinate 19,995 of DXIO01000147.1, read as the reverse complement.
CCCGAGCTTGTCGCGCAGCACTTTGGTGGCCTCGACCATGTTGGCCAGCGCCGCCTCGGTTTCGATCCAGCCCCGGGTCTTGAGTCCGCAGTCAGGGTTGACCCACAGGCGCTGCGGCGGGATCACCTCGCAGGCACGCTCCAGCAGCTTCACCATGGCGTCAACACCGGGCACACGCGGTGAGTGGATGTCATACACGCCCGGCCCGATCTCATTGGGGTAATCGAAAGCGCCGAAACCATCGAGCAGTTCCATCGCCGATCGCGACGTCTCGATCGTGATCACGTCCGCGTCCATCGCAGCGATCGAGGGCAGGATGTCATTGAACTCGGCATAGCACATGTGGGTGTGGATCTGCGTTTCGTCCGCGACGCTGGAGGCCGAGATGCGGAAGGCGCGCACCGCCCACTCCAGGTAAGCGGCCCAATCGTTCTGGCGCAGGGGGAGGCCTTCGCGCAGGGCCGGCTCGTCGATCTGGATCACGCGGATGCCGGCTTTCTCCAGGTCGGACACCTCGTCGCGGATGGCCAGGGCCAATTGCAGCGCAGTGGTTTCGCGCGGCTGGTCATCGCGCACGAAGGACCACTGCAGCATCGTCACCGGGCCGGTCAGCATGCCCTTCATCAGCTTGCCGGTCAGCGATTGGGCGTAGCGCGCCGTCTCCACCGTCATCGGCTCGGGGCGGTAGACATCGCCATAGATGATGGGCGGCTTCACGCAGCGCGAACCGTAGCTCTGTACCCACCCGTTCTCGGAGAAGGCATAGCCCCACAGCAACTCGCCGAAGTACTCGACCATGTCGTTGCGCTCGGCCTCGCCGTGCACCAGCACGTCCAGGCCCAGCGCTTCCTGCTTGCGCACGGCCAGTTCGATCTCGGCACGGATGCGCTGCAGGTAGTCCAGCGCGCTGAGCTCGCCACGCTTGTGCGCCGCACGTGTCTGACGGATGGTGGCCGTCTGCGGGAAGGAGCCAATGGTGGTGGTGGGCAGCGGCGGCAACTGCAGGGCCTCGCGCTGGCGCTCGATACGCTGCGCGAAGGGGCTGCGGCGATGCGCCATGCCCGTGGTGACGGCGGCCAGGCGCTTTTGCACCACGTCGTTCACCACGCGCTTGGAGCCGCGTCGGGAGGCCTGGACCAGGTCGGATGCCGACAGCTCGGCCACGACCTCGTGCTCGCCATCGTTCAAGGCCCGCGCCAGCACAGCGATCTCATCGAGCTTCTCGGTGGCGAACGCCAGCCACGACTTGACTTCGGCATCCAGCTTGGCCTCGCTGCCCAGGGATACCGGCACGTGCAGCAACGAACACGATGCCGACACCCAGAGGCGATCGCCCAACTGGGCCTGCAGGGGCGTCAACCGGGCAAGGGCGCGGCGCAGGTCCGTGCGCCAGATGTTGCGCCCATCGACCGCTCCCACCGACAGCACGGCCTGGGCAGGCAGCACCTTCAGCCAGGCATCGAGCTGCTGAGGTGCCCGGACCAGGTCGATGTGGAAGCCTTGCACCGGCAAGCGCGCGGCCAGCACGGCGTGGTCCGCGGCGGAGTCGAAGTACGTGGCCAGCAGGAGCTTGAGCCCGGCCCTCGACAGCGTCTCGTAGGCCGGCGCAAAGGCGCCCAGCCAATCGGCCTCCAGATCCAGGCACAGCGCCGGCTCGTCGATCTGCACCCAATCGATGCCCTGCGCCTTCAGTCGGTCCAGCACGCGGCCATAGGCCGCCACCACGCGGGGCAGCAGGCTCAGGCGATCAAAGCCGGCCACGTGCGACTTGGACAGCCACAGATAGGTGACCGGGCCGATCAGCACCGGCTTGACGGTGTGCCCCAGGGCCTGTGCCTCGGCCACTTCGTCGAACAGCCAGTCCACACCGCCATCGAAGGTGGACTGAGGCCCCAGCTCGGGCACCAGGTAGTGGTAATTGGTGTCGAACCACTTGGTCATCTCCATCGCGGGTTGGGCCTTGTTGCCGCGGGCCAGTTCGAAGTACTGCGGCAAGGTCAGGGCCTTGGCATCGAAGCCGAAGCGCGCAGGCAGGCTTCCGAGCAGTGCGCTGGTGTTGAGCATCTGGTCGTACCAGGCGAACTCGCCTGCGGCCACCGTGCTCAGTCCGGCCTCGCGCTGCAATTGCCAGTGGCGGCGGCGCAGGTCCGCGCCTGTCTGGCGCAGGTGCGCATCGTCTGACTCGCCGCGCCAGAAGGATTCTTGAGCGAACTTCAGTTCGCGGTGCGCGCCAATGCGCGGAAAGCCGAGGATGTGGGTGCGTGCCATGACGGAAGCGTGCGAAGCGTTGCAATGCCCGCAGTCTGGTCTGACATCAACCATGAATCAAGCGACATATTTTCAAAGTATGTTGAGCGAAATTCATACATGGACATCTCCTCGAGGACCGCGTTGCAATACAAGGTAAAGTTGTGTAAGCACCAGGGCGCCGAAGTCCGAGCCTTGGGCAAGAACAGGGAAGCGGCCATGCCAACAACGGTGCAGGCCGAGCAGTACAGCGCACCGCGCAAGAAGGAAGGGTTTATGTCGTTTCGCTTTGTCCTGTCCGTCACCCTGGTGGCGTGCCTCGCCGGCTGCGCGAATGTCCAGCCGGTGCTCGCGCCGACCGTAGCAGCCGATCCGGCATCGGGGTATGTGGCGGGCCTGTTCACCAAGATGAAGATACAAGGCTATGCCTTCGTCGTGCGCCCCGTCGGGGGGAGCGGCGAGTACGTGATGCCGCTCGGAGAAGACTCGGCGCTGCCCAAGGAATTGAGTGGCCAGACGGTCGCGATCAAGCTGCCACCGGGCACCTACACCGTGGCCCAATGGATCACCTACGCCACGCTGACCAAGGAGATCTCGAGCCGCAATGCCATCACCGGCGCGCTGAGGGACCGATCCTTCGAGATCAAGCCGGGCACGGTCACCCACCTGGGCAGCTTCGACATTTGGGAAACGAAAGAGGCCACGCCACGCGGCCTCCTCACGCGCATGCGGATCCAGCCGCTGCCATTCTCACAGGCGGAAGTCCGCAAGGCCTTTGCCGCGACCTACCCGAACCTGGCCTCGCAGCCGCTGCGGTGCGTGCTGTGCACCGACACCATCACCGTGCCCCCCGTGGCGCAATAAGGCCAGCATCGGCGCACCGCCCCGGCTGGGCGGTGCACAGGGTCTGCGGTATCGTGACGGCATGTCATTCCCGCCTCCCACGCTGACGGGCCAGCGCATCGTGATGCGCCCGCTGCTGGCTTCAGATGCCGATGCCCTCGTCCAGGCCGCCAGCGACGGTGCGCTCTGGAACCTGCCGTTCACTGTCGTGCCTTCGGCCCACACCGTTCACGACTACATCGCACAAGCCCTGCACGGGCAGGCCGAAGGGCATGTCATGCCCTTCGCCACCACCCTGCGCGACAGCGGCCAGCTCATCGGCTCGACCAGGTTCTGGAAGATCGATCGCAAGAACCGCAAGCTCGAGATCGGTCACACCTGGCTGTCGAGCACCTGGCAGCGCAGCTTCGCCAACACCGAAGCCAAGTTGCTGATGCTGACAGAAGCCTTCGACGCCATGGGATGCGTTCGCGTCCAACTGCAGACCGACGAGCGCAACGCCAGGTCCCGCGCGGCCATCCTGCGCTTGGGTGCGCAGCAGGAAGGCATCCTGCGCCACGAACGCATCATGCCCGATGGCTACAAGCGCAACTCCGTGCGCTTCAGCATCATCGACGACGAGTGGCCCGCCGTGAAGCGAGGCCTGCGGATGCGGCTGGGCCTCACGGATTGAAGGGCTGACATGAAGTGGCCAGCCGCATGGATGATGGCCGCCTTGCCCTTGCTGCCGGCCTGCGTGTTCGTTCCCCGGACCACGCAGGTCTATGACCCGGAATGCCGCATCGTCTCCCAGAAGATGGAGATGCAGCCTGTGCAAGTGGCGTCCATCCATGCCTGCCGCGACAGTGGCTGCGGCGTGCTGCTCGCAGCGGCAGGCGCCACGGCCGTCGCCAGCGCGGTGATCTCCGGCAGCATCGTCATCGTGGGCAATGTCGTGTACTGGCTGGAGAAGCAAGGGCGCTGCGAACGCAGTGCGCCCTTGCCGCCGGCGCGTCCTGGCTGAGCCCAGGATCAGCTGTTGTCGACCAGCAGCTTGCCGTTCTCGATCAGCTTGCCGATGATCTGGGCATCGGTGGCATCGGCGGTCAGGCCCAGGCCGCTGCGCAGGTTCACCCCTTCCAGCACGATCTGCTGGTTGTCGGCCGACGCCGCATACGTACCGCCCGCGAAGCCACCCGTGGTGCTGATGCGGATGACCGTGTTGCCGCCGCTGGTGTCGAAGTCCAGGTAGTTGGCCAGGTTGCCGACACCGCCCGCGGTGTTCTCGCCGACCAGCACGTCACGCAGGTCGAGCACGTCGCCACCGGCCGCTGGCGCCTTGACATCGAAATCCTTGATCGTGTCCACGGCGCGGTGCGCGGCGTCTGCGCCCGCATCGCCCAGGCTCCACTGGAAGACATCGGAGCCCGTGCCCCCATACAGCGTGTCGTTGCCGGCGCCGCCCACCAGGGTGTCGTTGCCCGCCCCGCCATGCAGCAGGTCGTCACCGGCCAGGCCTTGCAGGCGGTCGTTGCCATCGTTGCCGAAGAGCTGGTCGGCCACGGTGCCGCCGACGATGGTGTCGTTGCCCTCGTGGCCGAGGATGACGTTGGCATCGCCGGTGTGGCCCAGCAGGGTGTCGTCCGAGGCCGTGCCTTCACCCACCACCGTGCGGTTCACATCGATGGTGAGGCTGGACTTGGCCAGGTCACCGTCCTGGTCGACCAGGGTGAAGCTGAAGGTCTCGGTCGTGCTGCTGCTCACCGGCGCCTGGATGGTATAGGTGTACTCGCCCGTGTTGAAATCGAGGGTCAGCAACTGGCCCAGCGCGGTGGTGATGTGCACGACCGGGGCATCGGCATGGTAGGTGTACTCCACGCCATTGACGATGATGCTGACGATGTGTCCGAAGCCATCCGCTCCGAGAAGCTGTCCAGCCGCCAGGGAGCCGGATGTGGTCTGCTTCACCGTGCCCGCCAGCACCGAACCCAGCTGGCCGAGGTCGGTCACCACCGTGGCATCCAGGTCGGACGACGACTGGCCGTCGTACGCGATAGGGTCGAGGTTGCTCTGGTTGACGCTGGTGCCCAGGCCGATCACATACGAGGTGATGTGGTTCGCATCGAGGAAAGCCTGCCAGGCGAGCGCCTCTCCCGCGTCGATGCCGTCGCCCAGCTCCGGGTTGGTGGCGCTGCCATCGTTGTTGCCGCCATAGGCGGTGCTGGTGGGGTTGGTGTTGGACAGCGTGGGGTCGCCATCGGAGATGAAATAGGCGACGTTCTGCGCGCCATCGATCTTGCCCACGCTGGTGAATGCATCCTGCGCCGCGCTCAGGGCATCGTCATAGTTGGTGCTGCCCAGCGCGGAGATGTTGGCCAGCAGCGCCTTGGCTTCCGTGATGCTCACCCAGCTGGTGCCCTGTTCATAGGCTTTGTCGGAGAACGTGACCAGGCGCACGGCCACGTTGCCGAACTGGTCGTACTGGTCCAGCAGCGCATTGACGGACTGGATGGCGGCTTGCAGGCTGCTCAGGGTGCCGATGCCGCTGCTGTTGTTCATCGAGCCGGAAACGTCCAGCACGATCAGCACGTTGGTGTCCAGGACCTGGACCGTGTCGGTCACGGGAACGATGGTGCTGGGCGTGTCGTCCTGCACCGTGATGGTGAAAGCACCGGAACCCACACCGCCGTGGCCATCGCTGGCGCTCACGCCGAAGTTGAGGGTCAGCGAATCCTCGCCCTGGGCGCTGTGCTGCAGCGGCGCCAGCAAGGTGAAGGTGTAGCTGCCCGAAGCATCGATGGCCAGGGTCGCGACCGTGGTGGTGCCGGCGGTGCCGACGAGCCCGCCATGGCCATCGCTGGCCCAGACGACTTCGGTGCCATCGGCGGCGTGGATGCCGGAGGGGCCGCTCAGCGTGACGGTGGTGGCGTCGCCGTCCGCGTCGACCACGACGACCTTGCCCTGGAACACGGCGGATTCAGGGGTCGGTGCGTTGGGGTCGGTCACGCCACCGGGCAGCGCCGCCTCCGAGACCGAGCCGGACGTGGTCGACTCCACCACTGGTGCGTCGTTGACACCGGCCACGTGGATGGTCGTCACCGCGGTGTTGCTGTTGTGGCCGCCATCGGTGACGGTGATCTCCACGCTGCGGTCCACCGTGGAGGGATTGCTGCTGGTGCTGGAGAAGCCGATTTCGCGCAAGGCCGCCTGGTAGGCCTGCAGGCTGGCTTCACCCGTCAGCGTCACGACCGCGCCATTGACCGTGGCCGTGATGCCCGAAGGCAGCGCGCCCAGCACGCTGAGCACGTCTCCGGCCTGGGCATTGATCAGCGTGATGGTCGCGCCGGTCAGGGTGCTGCTGTCGGCATCGGTGATGCTGACATCCGCGTCGGCCAGGCTCACGGCAGCGCCCTTCTCGGTGTAGCTGGTCTCGTAGCCGCTGCCGGTGGCACCGCTGGAGTCGTTGGCGTCCAGGTCCAGCACCGGCGGGGCATCGTTGTCCACGATCGACGCGGTGCCGGTGGCATTGCCATTGGCCGTGTTCGCACCCGACACGGTCAGCGTGAAGGTCTCGGTGGGCTCCGTGATGCTGTCGTCGATGGTCGGCACGCGTACCAGGAAGCCCGTCTGTCCTGCCGACAACGAGACCTGACCATTGCTCACCGTGGTCCAGGTGGCGCCGTTGTCGAAGGACACTTCCAGGGCGTTGCGGTAGTCCTGGCCCTGGGTGGCGGTGCCGTCGTTGAGCACCAGGTTGTAGGTCTGGGAGGTGCTCGATGCCGCGCTCACGTTCACGGTGAACACCGCATTGCCCCCTTCGGTGGTGCTCGGGCTGCTCACCGACAGCGTGGGCAGCGGGGCCGCCGGCGTGTCATCGGCCAGGAACGCCTGCTGCACGCCGCCTTCGGGCGTGCCCGGCCCCTGCCGTGCCGTGTCGAACGCAAAGGCCAGTGGCGACACGTTCTCGCTGACGCGATCCACGCGCAGGCCGGGGGTCAAGCCGCCCTCCCCGCCACCAGTCAGACCGGCCGCCGTGGCCGCATCCTCGTCACCCTGCTCCAGGGCCGCGATGTCGCGGTCGATGTTGGTGGGCGCCATCACGGCTTCGCGCAGTTGGGCCACAGCGCCATCAGGACGGGTGATCTGGACGATGCCGTCCTGGGCGGTGAGGATCTGCTCACCCCACTCGACATGGTCCCCGACCTTCAGGGGCTTGAGGGTGCCGTCAGGGAGTTGAAGCCAGGCTTCACCCCACAAACCGGTCACGGTGCCTGATTGGGATTTGGCGAGCAGGGGCATGGGGCAACTCCAGGGCTAATACAACTGCGAGAACTGTAAACCCAAGCCCTTGCGCCAAACCAGCCAAAAACCGCGCTGCCGAGTGCGTTAAATCACAAAGAATCATCAAGTTATCCGGATAAGCGGCGGGCATGGCGTGATCAATCGCACGGTTTTCCCGTATCTGCCCCCAGCTTCGATATCCCAGCGTCCTCACATCCGATCCACCGCATTTGAAGGGTGGCGTCTTCGATTTTCATGATGCGCAAAAGAAAGAGCCCGCCAGAGCGGGCTCTTCGGCCAGGAACGTTGGCTCAGCGAGCCGATCAGCCGTCCACCAGCAGCTTGCCGTCCTGGATCAGCTTGGTGATGATCTGGGCGTCGGTGGCGGTGGAACTGAGTCCCAGTCCGGTGCGGATGTTCACGCCTTCGAGCACGATCTGCTGGAAGTCCTTCGCGGCATCGTAGGCCCCGTTCGTGAATGTGCCGGTCGGGCTGATCCGGATCACGGTGTTGCCGGTGGACGTGTCGAAGTCCAGGTAGTTGGCCAGATTGCCGGCACCGCCCGTGGTGTTCTCACCCGTGAGCAGGTCGCGCAGGTCCAGCACATCGCCGCCGGACGATGCCGAGGCCACGTTGAAGTCCTTGATCGTGTCGGTGGCACGGGTGGCCGCGCTGGTGCCGGGGTCCGCGAACGTCCACTGGAACACGTCCTTGCCCAGGCCGCCAGTCAGGGTGTCGTTGCCAGCACCGCCGATCAGCAGATCGTTGCCAGCGCCCCCATCGAGGATGTCGTTGCCCGCACCGCCGTGCAACACGTCGCTGCCACCACCACCCGAGAGCGTGTCGTTGCCATCGTTGCCATAGAGACGATCGGCGCCGTCGCCGCCCGAGAGAACGTCATTGCCGCCACGGCCGATGTAGAAATCAGGCGTGGCGCTGCCGTTGAACGTGTCGATCGCGGTGTTGCTGCCCACCGCGACGGCGCTGCGCTCCACGTTCAGCGTCAGGGTGGACTGCACCGTGTCGCCATCGCGGTCTGCCAGCTGGTATGTGAACGTCTCGCTGGCGCTGGAGGCCACCGAGGTCTGCACCGTGTAGGTGTAGTCGCCCGTGTCCAGATCGAGGTTCAGCAGGTTGCCCAGGGCCGTCTTGACGCTGATGACGTGGCCATCCGCGTAGTAGTAGGTCTTGCCGTTGATGACGACGCTGGCAATGTGCGCAAACCCATCGGCACCCATCGTGGTGTCCAGCGTGCCGGCCGACACCAGCTTGCCCGAGGCTGATTCACGCACCGTGCCGGCCAGCACGGAATCGAGCTGGCTCAGGTTGCTCACCACCGTCGCATTGAGATCCGACGAGGTATGGCCGTCATAGGCCACGGGATTGAGGTAGGTGGCCGCGACCCCGCTGCCCAGGCCAATGGCGTACGACTTGATCTGGTTGTTGTTGAGGAAGGACTGCCAGGTGGTTTCCTCGTTGGTGTCGATGCCGTCACCGAGGTTGGTGTTGGTGGCCGAGCCGTCGTTGTTGCCACCCTCGCTGGTCGAGCGGGGGTTGGTGCTGGACAGCGTCGGGTTCCCATCGGAGAAGAAGTAGGACACGTTCTGGGCACCCACGATCTTGCCTGCGGTGGTCGAGAACGCCGTCTGCGCAGCACTGAGCCCGTAGTCGTAGTTGGTGCCCCCCGTGGCGGTGATGCTGGCCAGCATGGACTTGGCCTGCGCCACGCTCACCCAGGTGTCGACGCCCAGGGTGCTGGTGGTGCTGGAGAACGTCACCAGGCGCACAGCCACATCGCCGAACTGGTCATAGCGGTCCAGCAGCGTGTTGATGGCCTGCACCGCGGCGGCCAGGCGGGTCATGCTCTGGCCATTGACCTGGATGACGTCGTTCATGCTGCCCGACACGTCCAGCGTGACCAGCAGGTTGGTGTCCAGCACGACCACGGAGTCGGTCTGCGCGGGCGGGGCCACCGGGGCGTCGTCTTCCACCGAGATGGTGAAAGAAGCATTGCTGGAGCCGCCCTTGCCATCGGACACCTGCACACCGAAGTTCAGGTTGAGCGTGTCTTCGCCCGCCCCCGGATGCTGCAGCGGTGCCTTGAGGCTGAAGGTGTAGTTGCCCGATCCGTCCAGGCTGAGCGTGGCCACGGTGGCGCCACCGGCCGTGCCGACCAGGCCGCCGTTGCCATCGCTGCTCCACACCACGTCTGCGCCACCAGTGGCCTTGATGCCGCTGGGGCCTGTGAGCGTGATGCTGGTGGCGTCGCCGTCTGCATCAGCCACAACGATCTTGCCGTTGAACACGGTGGCATTGGTGGTATCGGAGGACGAGCCGTTGCTGTCAGGCAAGCCACCGGCCAGCCCTTCTTCCGACACGGCACCGGATGTGGCCGATACGACGGTCGGGGCATCGTTGACCGGTGTGACACCGATGGTGATGGTGGAGGTGTCCGTGCCGCCATGGCCGTCGCTGACCACCACGGTGAAGCTGTCGCTGCCGTTGTAGTTGAGGCCAGGGGTGTAGGTCCAGGTGCCGTCAGGGTTGACCGCGACGGTGCCGTGCTGCGGATCGCTGCCCTGCACGAACGTCAGCGTGTCACCATCCCTGTCCGTGGCCTTGACCTGGCCGTTGACAGGCGTGTCTTCGGGCGTCGTCACGGCGTAGTTGCCCGTGACCGGATCGAAGGTCGTCGTCGGGTGTGACGGATCGGTCGGTGTGTCGGTCACCACCGGCGGATCGTTCACCGGGGTGACCGTGAGGTTCACCGTGGCGGTGTCCGTGCCGCCCTTGCCGTCGCTGATGGTGTACTCGAAGCTCAGCTTGCCGTTGAAGTCCGGGTTCGGCGAGAACTCCAGGCTGCCATTGGCGTTGAGCTTGAGCACGCCTTGCGTCAGCGTGACCGATTGCGTCGTGCTGATCGGCTGGCCGTTGATCTGCGTGATCGTCAGCGCGTCGTTTTCCGGGTCGGTGTCGTTGGCGCGCGGATCGAAGATGAACTTGGTGTCCTCCGGGCCACTGACCTCGTCATCGCCCGCCACGGGCGGGTCGTTGCGGCTGTCGACCAGCACGTTGACCTGGCCCACGCTGGTGGCCGTGCCATCGCTGACCGTGTAGTTGAAGTTGACCGGGCCGTTGTAGTTGGCCGCCGGGTCCACCTCCACCGTGCCGTCGGCCTTGACGGTGACCTTGGCGATCTCCAGGCCGCCCGCATCCTTGAGGACGATCGGGGTGCCCACGGCCACGTTCTGGCCGTTGATCTGCGTGATGCTCAGCGGATCGCCATCGACGTCGGTGTCGTTGTCCAGCACGCGCAGGGTCACGGTCGTGTCCTCGGGCGTGGTGGCATTGTCGGCCACGGCCACGGGCGCGTCGTTGGTGCCGGTGACGGTCACCGTCAGCGTGCTGGTGCTGCTCAGGCCGCCCGCGTCCTTGACGGTGTAGCTGAACACGTCCTGGCCGGTCTCGCCATCGTCCAGGGCCTTGGCGGCCGCGTTGGGCACGTAGGTGTAGGAGCCGTCGGCCTTGAGCACCAGCGTGCCGTACTGGCCCGCCAGCGCCTGGCCCACCGTGCCGGCCGTGCTGCCAAAACCCACCGACGACACGGTCAGCGTGTCGCCATCGGGGTCGGTGTCACGGCCCGCGGGCGCGGCTGCGCTCTGGATCACGCCGTTGAGGGCGCTCACCTCCAGGCTGGTGTTCTGGCCCACGGTGTTGGTGTCCGCATGGGCCACCGGCGCATCGTTGACACCACCGATCGTGACCGTCACGGTGGCCGTGCTGCTCAGGCCGGACGGGTCCTTGATCGTGTAGGTGAAGCTGTCCGTGCCCACGTAGTCCAGGCTGGGCGTGTACACCGGGTTGCCCGTCTGCGGGTTGACCGTCACGGTGCCGTGCGCGCCTTGCGTCACGGCCGTCACCGTCAGCGGATCGCCATCGACGTCGGTGTCGTTGTTGCGCACCTGCACTTCGATCGGCGTGTCTTCTTCGGTCGAGACGCTGTCGGGCGCCGCCACGGGCGCGTCGTTGACCGGGGTGACCGTCACCTTCACGTTGCCCGTCACCGGCGTCTGGCCGTCTGTCACGGTGTAGGTGAAGCTGGCGTCGCCATGGTAGTTGGGCACCGGCTTGAAGGTGACCGTGCCATCGCTGTTGAGCGTGACGCTGCCCTTGCCCGGCAGGTCCACGGTCCCGCCCACGCCGATGGGCTGGCCGTTGATCTGCGTGATGGTCAGCTTGTCGCCGTCGGCATCCGTGTCATTGGCCAGCAGGTCGATCACCTTGGGGGTGTCTTCCGGTGTGGTCGCTTCGTCGGCCGCAGCCACGGGCGTGTCGCTCAGCGGATCGACTGTCAGGGTCACATGGCCCTTGTCGGTGGCGCCACTCGGATCCCTGACGGTGTAGTCAAAGCTGGCATCGCCGTTGTAGTTGGGCAGCGGGGTGAAGGTGAGCGTGCCGTCGTTGTTCAGCGTGATGGTGCCCTTGTTGGCCAAGGTCACCGAACCACCGGGGGCGATGGGCTGACCATTGATCTCGCTCACCGTCAGCTTGTCAGCATCGACATCCTTGTCGTTCTTGAGCACGTCGATGACGACGGGACGGTCCTCCGGCGTCGTGACCGAGTCGTCGTCGGCCACCGGCGGATCGTTCACCGGGGTGACGCCGATGCTGATGGTGGAGGTGTCCGTGCCACCCTTGCCATCGCTGACGACGACGGTGAAGCTGTCGCTGCCGTTGTAGTCGGGGTTGGGCGTGTAGACCCACTTGCCGTCGGTGCCCACCGTGACCGTGCCGTGCAGCGGGTCGCTGCCCTTGGTGAAGGTCAGCGCGTCGCCGTCCTTGTCGGTGGCCTTGACCTGGCCGTTGACAGGCGTGTCTTCGGGCGTCGTCACGGCGTAGTTGCCCGTGACCGGATCGAAGGTCGTCGTCGGATGCGAGGGATCGGTCGGCGTGTCCGTCACCACGGGCGGGTCGTTCACCGGCGTGACACCGATGTCGACGGTGGAGGTGTCGCTGCCGCCCTTGCCGTCACTGACCACCACGGTGAAGCTGTCGCTGCCGTTGTAGTCTGGGTTGGGCGTGTAGGTCCAGGTGCCATCGGCGTTCACGGTGACGGTGCCGTGCTGAGGATCGCTGCCCTTGGTGAATGTCAGCGCGTCACCGTCCTGGTCCACGGCCTTGACCTGGCCGTTGACCGGTGTGTCTTCGGGCGTGGTCACCGAGTAATTGCCGGTGACCGGATCGAAGGCGCTGCCAGGGCCACCGGGATTGGTGGGCGTGTCGGCCACCTCCGGCGGGTTGTTGGCTTGTGTCGCGCCGAGGAAGGGCTGGGTGACACCCGTGGGCACATCAGGCACGGGCCGATCGGTGCCATATGCAAAGTTCAGCCCCGTGACCGACTCGTTGACACGGTCCACGCGCAAGCCCGGCGTCAAGCCCCCTTCACCACCGCCGGTCAGGCCGGCGGCCGTGGCTTCGTCTCCGCGCTCCAGTGCGGCGATTTCGCGGTCCACATCCGCGACAGGTGCCGCTGGCTTGGCCTCGACCACCTTACCCTTGGGGTTCGTGATCTGAACGATGCCATCTTGCGTGGTGATGATCTGCTCGCCCGGTTTCACATGGTCCCCCACCTGCAGCGGCTTGAGCTTGCCGCCCGGCAGCTTCACGAAGGCGGAGCCCCACAGGCCGGTGACGGTGCCGGAGGGAGACTTTGAAAGAATGGGCATGACGGATCCTGTCTGTGACGTGGTTTCGGCAAAATGTAACCTGCCGTGATCGCGCTAAAACAGTCTCGCTACCCCTAATCAGGTGGAATGCATCACAGGTTTAAGCCTGCCGGCGCGCTTAGCGACCCACCAGACATGTGATCGAAGTCACAAATATGACGTGACCCTGCTTGCATTAACCAGGTTTTAGGTCAGATCGCGCATGCTGCGGCACGCCCCCAAATCGAGAGAGGCGGCGCCTTTTTGTCGTATTGCGAAAAATCAGCGGCTGGCGCGCGCCAATACTTCGGCGATGTAGGCCTCGCCGTCAAATGGCTGGCCAGAACGTTGCGAGGCCCAGACCATCTGGCCCAGCGCCTCCATCACCTCGTGATGCGCCTCGTGCAACGAAGCGCGCCTGTGCGCCAGGCGCTCCACCGCTGCCTTGATACCGCGGGGTTGGTCGATGCTGGTCTGCTCGGTGATCGACAGGTGCATCGACAGGTGCAGGAAGGGGTTGGTGCGCCCTTCCTCCACCTGGAACTGGGCGGCGATGGCCGCCTCCACGTCGGACAGGTCCGGGTGGTATTCGGGGTGCTGGGTGATCCAGTCAACAGCCAGGGCCTCCAGCGGCGTGAGCGGCTGCACCGCCTGGTGCTTGGCCCAGGCGCTGCAGAAAAACCGTCTCACCTCTTCCTGGCTGGGCGCGAACATGCCGGATCCCCTTGCCCAGCCTCAGACGGCCAGCAGTTCCACTTCGAACAGCAGCGTGGCGTTGGGCGGAATCACGCCGCCGGCGCCGCGGGCCCCATAGCCCAGCTCGGGCGGGATGGTGAGCACGCGGGTGCCGCCGACCTTCATGCCCTGCACGCCTTCGTCCCAGCCACGGATGACGTGGCCAGCACCCAGCGGGAATTCGAAGGGGTCGTTGCGGTCCTTGCTGGAATCGAACTTGGCGCCCTTGGTGCCGTTGTCGAACAACCAGCCGGTGTAGTGCACGGACACGTAGGCACCGGCCTTGGCTTCGTCGCCCGAGCCCTCCACGGTGTCTTCATATTGCAAGCCAGAGGCGGTCGTCGTCGGCATGGGGGCATCCTTTCAGAAAATGAGGCCCGAGTCTAACGGCTTGCGGCCCGTCAAGCGACTCACGAGCCATCAGATCGACATGAGCTGGCGCACACCTTCGCCCTCCATGTCGGCGCCACGGCCACGCTGGATGATCTCGCCGCGCTCCATCACCAGGTACTGGTCGGCCAGTTCCGCGGCGAAATCGTAGAACTGCTCGACCAGCACCACGGCCATCTTCTGGCCATTCAGACCTTCGTCGGCCAGCTTGCGGATGGCGCGGCCGATGTCCTTGATGATGCTGGGCTGGATGCCTTCGGTGGGCTCGTCGAGGATCAGCAGCTTGGGGCCGGCCGCCAGCGCCCGCGCGATGGCCAGTTGCTGCTGCTGCCCTCCTGACAAGTCCCCCCCCCGGCGGTGCATCATCTGCTTGAGCACCGGGAACAGATCGAAGAGTTGCTCCGGAAAGGGCGTGCTGCCCGGCTTGCTGGCCAGGCCCATCTGCAGGTTCTCGGCCACCGTGAGGCGCCCGAAGATCTCGCGGCCCTGGGGCACGTAGCCCACGCCCAGACGCACGCGCTCGTAGGGCTTGAGCTTGTCGATGGTTTGCCCATCGAGCTTGATCGCGCCGGACTTGATCGGCACCAGGCCCATCAGGCTCTTGAGCAGCGTGGTCTTGCCCACGCCGTTGCGGCCCAGGACGACAGTGACCTCGCCCACCTTGGCCTCGAAACCCAGGCCACGCAGGATGTGCGAGCCGCCGTAGTATTGGTTGACTTGTTCAACGTTGAGCATGGCTTATCTGCCTAGGTAGACTTCGACGACCTTGTCGTTGGCCTGCACTTGCGCCAGCGTGCCTTCGGCCAGCACCGAGCCTTCGTGCAGCACGGTCACCTTCTTCTTGTCGGCCGTGGCACCGCGCGTGGTCAGCTCGTTGATGAACTTCATGTCGTGCTCGACGACGACCAGCGAGTGCGCGCCTTCGAGCGAGAGGAACAGCTCGGCGGTGCGCTCGGTCTCTTCATCGGTCATGCCGGCCACCGGCTCGTCGAGCAGCAGCAGCTTCGGGTCCTGCATCAGCAGCATGCCGATCTCCAGCCATTGCTTCTGGCCGTGCGACAGCAGACCGGCCGTGCGCTGGGCATGGTCCTTCAGGTGGATCAGCTTGAGCATCTCGGCGATGCGGTCGAGCTGCGCGCTGTCCAGCTTGAAGAAGATGGACGACAGTGCCCGGCGATCGGCCTTGAGCGCCAGCTCCAGGTTTTCGAACACGCTGAGCTGCTCGAACACCGTGGGCTTCTGGAACTTGCGGCCGATGCCCGCCTGCGCGATCTCGTTCTCGCGCATAGACAGCAGGTCGATGGTCGAGCCGAAGAAGGCCTTGCCCACGTCGGGCCGGGTCTTGCCGGTGATCACGTCCATCATCGTGGTCTTGCCGGCGCCGTTGGGGCCGATGATGCAGCGCATCTCGCCGACGGCGATGTTCAGGCTGAGCTTGTTCAAGGCCTTGAAGCCATCGAAGCTGACCGAGATGTCGTCCAGGTACAGGATGGTGCCATGGGCCACGTCCAGCTGGCCGGGCTCGACCAGGCGGCCATACGAGGCCTCGCGCCCGCCGGATTCGCCGGCGCTTGTCGATACGCCTTTGGCGCGGTTCAGCGTGACCGTGCCTTCTTCCATCAGATCGGGGGTCATGCCTTCACCTCGGCCTTGTTCTTGTTGAGGAGCTTCTTGACGCCGCCCACGATGCCCTGCGGCAGGAACAGCGTGACCAGGATGAACAGCAGGCCCAGGAAGTACAGCCAGAACTCCGGGAAGGCCACGGTGAACCAGCTCTTGGCGCCGTTGACGAAGAAGGCGCCGATGATCGGGCCGATCAGCGTGGCGCGACCACCCACCGCCGCCCAGATCGCCATCTCGATGCCCGCGGCCGGCGACATCTCGCTCGGGTTGATGATGCCCACCTGCGGCACGTACAGGGCGCCGGCGATGCCGCACATCATGGCCGACAGCGTCCAGATGGCCAGCTTGTAGGCCAGCGGGTTGTAGCCGCAGAACATGACGCGGTTCTCGGCATCACGGATGGCCTGCAGCACGCGCCCGAACTTGGTGTTCACCAGCCAGCGCGCCATCAGGTAGAAGCCGATCAGCGTGAGGCCCGTGATCACGAACAGCGCCATGCGGGTGGACGGCTGCGCGATGGTGATGCCCAGGATGCGCTTGAAGTCGGTGAAGCCGTTGTTGCCGCCGAAGCCCGTTTCATTGCGGAAGAAGAACAGCATCGCGGCGAAGGTCATCGCCTGCGTGATGATCGAGAAGTACACGCCCTTGATGCGCGAGCGGAAGGCGAAGAAACCGAACACGAAGGCCAGCAGGCCCGGCACCAGCACCACCAGGATCATCTGGGCGATGAAGGATTCGCTGAAGGTCCAGTGCCAGGGCACGGTCTTCCAGTCCAGGAAGACCATGAAGTCGGGCAGATCGCTCTTGTAGCTGCCGTCACGGCCGATCTGACGCATCAGGTACATGCCCATGGCATAGCCCCCCAGCGCGAAGAACAGGCCATGGCCCAGCGACAGGATGCCGGTATAGCCCCAGATCAGGTCCATGGCCAGCGCGCAGATGGCGTAGCACATGATCTTGGCGATCAGCGACAGGGCGTAGTCGGACAGGTGGAACACGCTGTCCGTCGGCACCAGCAGGTTCAGCGCCGGTGCCAGCACCACCACGGTGATCACCGCGGCGATCAGGGCCGTCCAGCCCTTGGGACCCAGCGCGCTGTTGGGCACGGTGGGCACCGCCAGCGTCAGGCTCGGAGAAGTCATCACAGCACTCATTTGATTGGTTCCTTCGTGTCAGGCTTCGGCACTGCGGCCCTTCATGGCGAAGAGGCCTTGCGGGCGCTTCTGGATGAAGATCACCACGATGACCAGCACGAAGATCTTGGCCAGCACCGCGCCGGTCCAGCCTTCCAGGAACTTGTTGACGATGCCCAGGCCCAGTGCCGCGTACACCGTGCCCGCGATCTGGCCCACGCCGCCCAGCACCACCACCATGAACGAGTCCACGATGTAGTTCTGGCCGAGGTCAGGGCCCACGTTGCCGATCTGCGAGAGCGCACAGCCCGCCAGGCCGGCGATGCCCGCGCCCAGCGAGAAGGCCATGGTGTCCACACGGGCTGTGTTCACACCCATGCACGAGGCCATCGGGCGGTTCTGCGTCACGCTGCGCACGAACAGGCCCATGCGCGTCTTGGCGATCAGCAAGGTCATGCCCAGCAGCACCAGGCCGGCGAACACGATGATGGCCAGCCGGTTGTAGGGCAGCGTGAGGTTGCTCAGGATGTCGTAGCCGCCCGAGAGCCAGCCAGGGTTCTCGACCTGCACGTTCTGCGCGCCGAACAGGCTGCGCACGGCCTGCATCAGCACCAGGCTGATGCCCCAGGAAGCCAGCAGTGTTTCCAGCGGGCGGCCGTAGAGGAAGCGGAACACGCTGCGCTCCAGCACCGCGCCCACCAAGGCCGACGCCAGGAAGGCGGCCGGGATGGCCGGCAGGATGTACCAGCCGAACGCATCCGGGAAGTAGTGGCGGAACACGTTCTGCACCACATAGGTGGCGTAGGCGCCGATCATCATCAGCTCGCCGTGGGCCATGTTGATCACGCCCATCAGGCCGTAGGTGATGGCCAGGCCCAGCGCGGCCAGCAGCAGGATCGAGCCCAGGCTGATGCCGGTGAAGACCACGCCAGCACGCTCGCCCCAGGCCAGCTTGCTGTTGACGCTGTCCAGCGCCGTGCGCAGCGCGCTCTGCACCTTCACGTCGGTTTCGCCGCCATCGGCCATGCGTTCCATCAGCATGGCGCGGGCCTCGGGGTTGCCCTGGGCACCCAGCGCCTCGGCCGCCTCGATGCGGCGGGCGGGGTCGGTGGCGGCCAGCAGGGCCTTGGCGCGCACGGAGGCCAGGCGGGCCTTGAGCTTGGCGTCGGTCTCGGCGGCCAGGGCCTTGTCGATCACGGGCAGCTTGGATTCGTCGGCGGCGTTGGCCAGCGAATCGATGGCCTCCGAACGCACGGCGGCGTCGGGCGATGCGAGCTTGCCGGCGGCCAGCGCGGCCTCGATCTCGCTGCCCATGCGGTTGTTGTTGACGACGTCTTCGGCATCGGCGGGCAGCGGCACTACCTGACCGGTGGCGGCGTCCTTCGCTTCTTCGCCGTCGATGATGTAGACCTTCTTGCCGGCCACTTTGACGCTGTCGGCCATCAGGGCCTCGAGCAGTGCGGCCAAGGCCGAGTCTTCGCCTTTGGCCTGCAGCTTCTGCAGGGCGGCGATGCGGTCGTCGTTCTCGCCAGCGGACACGCTGTAGGCCTCATCGGCCGTGAGTGCGTGCGCGGCACCTTGCCAGAACAGCCCGCCTGCCAGCGCAACAGCGGCCAGCAGCGAGCGTGTGGTGATGCTCAGTACATCTTTTTTCACAGGGATCGTTCCTGTCTTGTGGTCTGCGGCGGTCAAAAAAGACGCCCCCTGGAGAAGCCCCCAGGGGGCGAACCGCTCTGCTTCAAGGTTCTGCCCGTCTGGGCCTGGGCCGAGCGTTCAAGCTCTGCTCAGGCCCGCACGAGGACGGGCACTCGCTCGCTTTCCGACGACGAGATCAGTTCTCCGGCTCATCCTTCTTCTTGTCGTTGCCGGGGATGTACGGGCTCCAGGGCTGGGCCTTGACCGGGCCCGGGGTCTTCCAGACCACCTTGAACTGGCCGTCGGCCTTGACTTCACCGATGAACACGGGCTTGTGCAGGTGGTGGTTCTTCTCGTCCATCTTGGACATGAAGCCGCCCGGGGCCGGGAAGGTCTGGCCAGCCATCGCCGCGATCACCTTGTCGGTGTCGGTGCTGCCAGCCTTCTTGACAGCCTGGGCCCACATGTTGATGCCGATGTAGGTGGCTTCCATCGGATCGTTGGTCAGGGGCTTGTCCTTGTGGCCGGGGATGTTTTTGGCCTTGGCGTAAGCCGTCCACTTCTTGATGAACTCGGCGTTGGTCGGGTTCTTGATGCTCATGAAGTAGTTCCAGGCGGCCAGGTGGCCGACCAGGGGCTTGGTGTCCACGCCACGCAGCTCTTCTTCACCCACGGAGAAGGCGACCACGGGCACGTCCTTGGCCTTCAGGCCCTGGTTGCCCAGTTCCTTGTAGAAGGGCACGTTGGAGTCACCGTTGATGGTGGAAACCACGGCCGTCTTCTTGCCTTCGGACGAGAACTTCTTGATCTTGGCGATGATGGTCTGGTAGTCGGAGTGACCGAAGGGGGTGTACTCCTCCATGATGTCCGCATCGGCCACGCCCTTGCTCTTCAGGAAGGCGCGCAGGATCTTGTTGGTGGTGCGCGGATAGACGTAGTCGGTGCCCAGCAGCACGAAGCGCTTGGCCGAGCCGCCGTCCTTGCTCATCAGGTATTCCACAGCGGGGATGGCCTGCTGGTTGGGCGCGGCGCCGGTGTAGAACACGTTCTTCTCGAGCTCTTCACCCTCGTACTGCACGGGGTAGAACAGCAGGCCGTTGTTTTCCTTGTAGACCGGCAGCACCGACTTGCGCGACACCGAGGTCCAGCAGCCGAAGGTCACGGCGACCTTGTCCTGCGTCAGCAGTTGCTTGGCCTTTTCAGCGAACAGGGGCCAGTTGGAGGCCGGGTCCACCACCACGGGCTCGAGCTTCTTGCCCAGCAGGCCGCCCTTGGCGTTGATCTCGTCGATGGCCATCAGCACGGTGTCCTTGAGCACCGTTTCCGAGATGGCCATGGTGCCCGACAGCGAGTGCAGCACGCCGACCTTGATGGTGTCGGCGGCTTGCGCCACGGTGCTGAATGCGAGGCCGGCCACGCCCAGG